>NZ_JBEZFS010000041.1:0-65286 GCF_040649575.1 Nonomuraea sp. NPDC048916 | reverse complement strand
CATCAGCCCCTGGTCACCGGCGCCCTGCCGGTCCAGCTCGTCGCCGTCGCCGTCGACGCGGTGCTCGTAGGCGTCGTCGACCCCCTGGGCGATGTCGGGCGACTGCGCCCCGATGGACACCGACACGCCACACGAGGCGCCGTCGAACCCCTTGTGGGAGGCGTCGTAACCGATCTCCAGGATCTTCTCCCGGATGACACCCGGAATGTCGGCGTACGTGCGGGTGGACACCTCGCCCGCCACGTGGACCTGGCCGGTGGTGATCAGGGTCTCGACGGCCACCCGGCTCGTGTCGTCGTTCTTCAGCAGGGCGTCCAGGACGGCGTCGCTGATCTGGTCGGCGATCTTGTCGGGGTGGCCCTCGGTGACCGATTCGGAGGTGAAGAGGCGGTGAGTCACGGCTGCCTCCTAGAAGGGCAGACGGCGACCTGACGGCGTGCGCAGGTCGAGGTGGACGGGCTTGGTCCGGGGCTTCGGCTTGCGGATCTGGGTCTGGCACACGGCACGTACTCCTGCCTGTCTGGTCAACCGGCCAGCGCGAGGGGGCGCCGGTCGCTGGTGAGCACCTCGAGGTGCAGTTGCTGGAGCTCGCGCGACGGTTCGACGCCGAGCTCGTCGTTGAAGATCTTCCGGGCGTTCCGGTAGGCCTGGAGCGCCTCGCCGCGACGGCCCGCTCGGCCGAGCGCCAGGATCAGCCGGCCGTGGAACCACTCGTCGAGCGGATGCCGGGCGACCAGATAGCGCAGCTCGCCGACCAGCTCGCGATGCCTGCCGAGCTCGAGGTCGGCCTCGAGGCGCAGTTCGAGGGTGCGCTGGTGCTGTTCGTCCAGGAAGACGGCGTGCGTGTCGAGCACGCCGCCGGCCGTCACGCCGGCGAACGCCGGGCCGGTCCACAGGTCGAGCGCCCGCTGCGCGGCGGCGGCGGCCTCGCCGGGACGCCCGGCCTCCAGGTCGCGGCGGCTCTGGCAGGAGAGCTTCCGGAAGACCTCGGCGTCCAGCTCGCCCGGCTCCACGTGGAAGGCGTAGCCCGCCCGGTTGGTGGTGAGGAGTTCCACGCCGGGGGCGCCGAGCCGTTCGCGCTCGATGAACCTGCGGAGCTGGTAGACGTAGGTCTGCACGGTCGCGACGACGGTCTTGGGCGGGGCCTCGTCCCACAATTCGGCGACGATGTCGTCGAGGCTGACCGTGTGGTCGGCGCATATCAGCAGAAGCGCGAGAAGCTGACGCAGCTTGGGCGGCCCGGGCGTGCAGTCGCGGCCATCGTTAATGACGCGGAAAGTGCCTAGAACGCAGTAGTTCGTCATGTTTTGAAGCTAGGTCTGCCCAGGTGGCGGGGCAAGTGGACACCCACCAAAGATTCCCGTGCGTATCGAAGGGAGCAGCGGGGGTATCGAAAGTTATGGGCCCCTGGTCTCTTAATTTTCCCCCCTTATTAAAGGCGATTTCCGGATTGAAACTCAAACCATGAGCACCGTGACCGCCGCCATTTGCCGCATTACCGTCACCTCGCCGTTGAGCGTTCTCCGGCTCTGTTTCGCCGAGGCGCGCCCGTGCGTTCTGGTGATATTCCTCCTCAGGTTCCTGACCGGCGCGGCGATGGCCGGCGGGCGGGCCGACCTGGTGGCCGCCGCCTTCGTCTGGGAGGCGGCCGTCTTCTTCGTCTACCTCTACAACGGGGTCACCGACGTGCGGGAGGACCGGCTCAACGGGTCCGCCCGGCCGATCGCCGGCGGCCTGCTGCCGCAGCGGACCGCCGCCTGGATCGCGGTGTCGGCCGCGGTGGCCGCCATGGTGGGCGGCCTCCTGCTCGGCGGCCCGATGGCCGCGGCGGTGCCCATCATGATCCTCCTGGGGCTGGCCTACTCCGGGCCGCCGTGCTACCTGAAGCGCCGTTCCGGCGGCGCCATGGCCACGGTGACCGTCGCCGGGCTGCTCACCTACTACATGGGCGAGGCCGGGGCCGTGCCGACGCCGAGGCTCCTGGTCATCGCGCTGGTCATGTCGCTGTGGATGGGCCTGGTCGGCGCGACGACGAAGGACCTGCCCGACGCGGCGGGCGACGCGGCCGCCGGCCGGCACACCATCGCCGTCACGCGCGGGGACCGGCGGGTGCGGTGGCTGGCCTCCGTCTCGGCGGCCTCGCTCGGGGCCGCGTTCCTCGCCGCCGCCGTGCTGGTGGCGCCCGAGCTGGTCTGGCCCGCCGTGATCATGCTGGCCGGGGCGGCGGCCGTGGCCGTGCTCGCCCTCAGCGACCTGTCCCAGGGTGACCGTTCGCGCCGGCGCCGGCCGTACCGCGCCTTCATGATCACTCAGTACGGTGTGCACCTGATGGCGATATTTGTATCGGTTGTCTAGTTGATGGCGATACGCAAAGATGGGTCGGTAGGTTCCTCTCCCCCTTCACCGAGCGGAGGAGCCAATGGCCGCAGGGGGCGCAGCTCACGGTGCCGCCAGCCGGCTCGAGGCGCGCCGCGAGCAGATCATGGAGACGTTCCAGCGTGAGCTGGAGCGCAAGGGCAGCCTCCTGGTGAGAGACCCCCTCGCGCGGGGACAGCTCCTCCGCCACGCCGAGCTCATCCTGGGCGACGTGATCAGCAGCTTGCACGCGGGCGCCGTCCAGGTCGACGAGGGATACCGGCTGCTGGCCCTGGACATCGGCAGCAGCCGCGCCTCACACGGTGTCCACCCCAGCGAGTCGCTGATGGCGGCCTCGGCGCTGTTCGAGACGATCGTGCTAGAGACGGTCACCGAGGTCCACGGCGGTGTCGAGCCCCTGCGCCTGGCCGTCCTGGCCCTGCACCGCAGCCTCATGCTGCGCATCACGGCCGCCTCGACCTCCTACTCCGGCTACCTGCTCGGCAAGCTGCACGACGCCCACCTCGACGAGCGCAACCGCATCGCCAGGGAGCTGCACGACCGGGTGGGCAGCGCGCTCAGCATCGCGCACCGCCAGCTGGAGCTCTACGACGTCTACCGCGCCGGCGAACCCGTCAAGGCCGCGAACCGGGCCGGCCGCGCCCAGGAGGCCGTCAAGCAGTCCATGCTGAGCCTGCGCGCGGTGACCTCCGACCTGCGGATGGACGACGTGCCCCAGAGCCTGGAGAAGGCGCTGCTCGGTTACGTCGACACCGTGGCCGACCACGGTCCCGAGATCGGCCTCGGCATCAACGGCGACGAGACCTGGGCGCCGCCCACCGTGCGGGACGAGTCCTTCCTGGCGATCAGGGAGGCGGTGCGCAACGCCCTCAGCCACGGCAGGCCCGAACGGATCCTCGTCACCGTGGACATCGCCCCGCACGAGCTGCGCGCCATGATCGACGACGACGGCCGCGGCTTCACCGAGGCCGACATGATCGCGTCCGACGGCATCGGCCTGGCCTCGATACGGGAACGCGTCGACCTCCTCGGCGGCACGGTCACGTTCTACAGCCGGCCAGGCGCCGGCACCCACGTCGAAATGGTCATCCCACTCCCTGGACACCGTGATGCTCCCAGCCAGTGACCCCACCACCGTCCTGATCGTCGACGACCACGCGCTGGTCCGCGAGGGGATCAGGGAGATCCTGGAGACGCACGAGGACCTCGTCGTCGTCGGGGAGGCGGGCGACAGCGAGAGCGCGGTGCAGCTCACCGCCTCGATCCAGCCGCACGTCATCCTCCTCGACATCGAGATCCCCGGCGACGACGTGACCACCACGGTCGGCCGCGTCCACCAGCTCGCTCCCGACACCAAGGTGATCATCCTCAGCATGTACGACGGCCCGCAGATGCTGCAGGCGCTGCTGGCCGCCGGGATCCACGCCTACCTGCTCAAGAGCGTCACCAGGCAGGAGCTGGTGTCGGCCATTCGCACCGCCCGGTCAGACGACGGCAAGGTGCTGCTCGCCGTGTCCCGCGAGAGCCTGTCGCAGATCCAGGCGCATCCGGCCGGGCCGCTGTCGGACCGGGAACGCGAGGTGCTCGAACTCACCGCCCGCGCGCTGAGCAACGCCCAGATCGGCTCCCAGCTCGGGCTCACCGAGGCCACCGTCAAGCGGCACCTGCGCAACATCTACGTCAAGCTCGGCGCGGTGTCGCGGATCGATGCCGTCAACAAGGCGATCGCCGCCTCACTGATTACGGCCCCCAAGCCGCCCCTCGCCTGACTCCGCCGACTCCGCCGGCTCCTCGTCCCAGCCGACGGGGAAGCACGCCTCCAGCCGCTCGCTCTCGGCGGGGCCGACGGTCAGCCGCGTGGAGGTGACGTTCATCTCCAGGTGCAGGCCGTGCCGCGTGCTCGGCACCGGGACGACGCCGCCCTGCCGCGACAGCAGCCAGGCCAGCGCCAGCCGGGTGAGCCCGGCGCTCATGCCGGTGGCCACCTCCCCGGCGGCCCGCACCCGCCACGCGTGCCGCCGGAACTGGTCGGCTCGGAAGCGATCCTGCCCCCGGCGCACGTCGCCGGACGCGAGCGCCTCGGCCGAGGCGATGCGCCCGGTCAGCAGGCCGCGGCCGAGCGGGCGGCAGGCCACCACCTGGACGCCCAGCTCACGGGCGGCCGGCAGGAGCTCGAGTTCGGCGCGGCGCTCCATCAGGGAGTATTCGACGGCCAGCGCGCCGACCGGATAGGCCGCGTGCGCGAGGCGCAGCTGCTCGGCCGACACGCCGGACAGGCCGATGGACCGGATCTTCCCCTCGGTGACGAGGTCCGCGAGCACGCCGAGGCTGTCCTCCAGCGGCACCCGCGGATCGGCGCGGGCCAGATAGTAGACGTCGATGTGGCCGCGGCCCAGCCTGCGCAGGGACGCCTCGCAGGCGCGGCGCAGGTAGCCGGGGCTGCCGTCGACGCCGATCAGCGTGCCGTCACGGGCGAACCGGAGGCCGCCGCAGGTCGAGATCAGCGTGCCGTTGCCCGGCTCGCCGGAGACGGCCTCGCGGATCATCCGCTCGACGGCGCCGCCGGCGTAGTGGTCGGCGGTGTCGATGAGCGGGACGCCCATGTCCAGCGCGCTCCTGAGGGTGTGGATCGCCTCGCGTCGATCGGCAGACCCGTAACAGCCCGTCAAGGCCAGGGAGCCGAGTCCCACGGCGGCTCTAGCCAGCATGAGAACTCCACCGGTTCGAAAGGTCGAAGAGCCATCGTGCCGCATCCCACTGAAGAGCCACTGAAGAACGGGCCCCTCCCGCGTCCTTTACCGGCTCTCTAGAGCCCGCTGCGACAGTCGGGGACGTAGCCGACGAGGCCCTGGAGGTCACATGTCCGCCCCCTGGTACAGGAACAGGCCGCTGCTCCTCCTCGTGGTGGGGAGCCAGCTCAACACCATCGCGTTCTTCGCCACGCTGCCGTTCCTCACCCTGTACCTGTCCGACATCTCGACGCTGAACGCGGCGACCATCGGCGGCATCGTCGGCAGCATCGCGCTGATCGCCGCGTTCGGCGGCTTCCTCGGCGGGATCGTGGCCGACCGGGTGGGCGCGTTCACGCTCATCCGGGCCGGCCTCGTCGTCTACGTCGCCACCTACCTGGCGCTGGCCCTGACCAGCCGGCTCGCGCTGGTCATCGGGCTCATCGTGCTGCTGGGCGTGGCCCGGGTCCTGGTCGAGCCGTCGATGAAGAAGCTGCTGTCGCTGGCGTCGTCCGGCTCGGACGGCATCGCCTTCCGGCTGAGGTACGTCACGCTCTGCCTGGGCGCCGTCGTCGGCCCGCTGGTCGGGGCCACGCTCTACGCGGTCAACGCCTGGCTCATCTTCGTCCTGCCCGTCGTCGTGTACCTGGTCTACCTGGGGTTCCTCACCGCGAACCGGGGCCGGCTGGGCGCGCTCGACCGCGGCGGCCGGCGGGAGAGCCGGGACTGGGGGCACGCGCTGGCCGACCGGACCCTGCTGCTGCTGATCGCCGCCGGATTCGTGATCTTCTTCGTCTTCTCCCAGTTCGAATCGATCTTCCCGCTGTTCGTCAAGGACGTGCGCGGCGCCGACGCGGTCACCTACTTCTCGGTGCTGCTCGCCGCCAACGCCGCGCTCGGCATCGTCATGCAGTTCCCCATCGCCTGGCTGGCCCGGCGGCTGCCGCAGCGGACCATCGCCCTGATCGGGAGCGCCGCCTTCGCCGCCTCGCTGCTGCTGTTCAGCGCGCTGCCCCTGCACTGGGCGTTCGCCGCCGCCGGCGTGCTGCTCTGGACGGTCGGCGAGGCCGCGCTCATCCCGCTGCCGGACATCGTGATCCACGAGATCACCCCGGACTCCCGCAAGGGCACCTACTTCGGCCTGGCCGAGCTGCGCTACCTCGGTTTCTTCCTCGGGCCGCTGGCCGGCGGCGCGCTGCTCGGCATCGGCCCCTCCCTGTACTTCGCCGCGATGGCGGTGTTCGCCTTCGGCGGGTGGCTACTGATCAGAACGCAGCCTTCTCGTGAGCCCGCGCCACCCGGTGGCCGAGAGGCGACGGATGACGCCGACCGTGAAAACGCCGGATTCGAACTTGCCGGAAAGGAATGACATGAGCGAGCTGCTGATGGTCCACCGGATCCCCCGGTCGGTCACCCCGCTGGGAGACTGGCTCGCCGAGGTGGCCGACCGGGTCACGCTGGTCACCGGGGACGAGGCGTTCGGACCCTACCGGGCCTCCTTCCCCCACGTGTACGCCGTGCCGGGCTACTCCGACAACCCCGCCGTGGACCTGCTCCTCGACGAGGTCTGCCGGCAGCGGCCGATCTCCACCCTCGTGCACGTCACCGAGGACGACATCCTCAGGTGCGCCAGGGCCCGCGACCGGCACGACATTCCCGGCCTGCGTTACTCCGAGGCGCTGCCCTGGCGCGACAAGTACCTGATGAAGCAGCGCGTACGGGCCGCCGGCGTGGCCGTGCCGGAGTTCGCCGTCCCGCGCGACGCCGCCGCCGCGCTCGCCTTCGCCGGACGCGCCGGCTACCCGGTCGTCGTCAAGCCGCGCACCGGCTTCGCCTCGCACGGCGTCGAGCTGGTGCGCGACCCGGACCGGCTGGCCGAGCTGGCCGCCATCTGGGACCCGGACGACGTGCTGCTGGAGTCCTACGTGCCCGGCGAGGTCTACCACGTCGACGGCTTCATGCACGAAGGCGAGATCCTTTACGTCTCGGCCTCCCGCTACGTCAACAACTGCCTGTCCTTCCAGGAGTCGGTGCCGCTGGGCAGCGTGCAGCTCGACCGCGACGACCCGGAGTTCGCCCGGCTGGCCGAGCTGGCCGGTCAGGTCGTCGCCGGCCTGCCGCCCGTCGACTTCAGCCCGTTCCACCTGGAGATCTTCGCCGACGGCGACCGGCTGGTCTTCTGTGAGATCGCCTGCCGGCTGGGCGGCGCCCACATCATGGAGACCCTCACCTACGCCACCGGCGTCAACCCGGCCCAGCTGTGGATCCGGCACCAGGCCGGGCTGGAGTACGGCCCCGGCGTGCGGCTCGGCGACAGCGGCCGGAGCTACGGCTGGCTGCTCGTCCCGCCCAGGCGAGGACGGCTCACCGCGATCCGGGAGCCGGAGGGCCACCCGTACATCAAGGACTTCATCGTCAAGACCGCCGTGCCCCGCGACTTCGACGGCGCGCACGGCAGCACCGACTCGTACCTCGCCTTCGTGGTCGAGGGCGAGGACAGCGCGCAGGCCGAACAACGGCTGCGCGCGTGCATCCGGCTGGCCGACACCATCACGAGTTGGGAGGTGAGCGATGACGAGCTATGACTTCTCCGGCGTGCACGTCATGGCTGACGTGTACGAGATCGACAGGGACGCGGTGGACGACGAGGCGTTGATCCTCAGCGGCCTGACCAGGGGCATCACGCGCTCCGGAGCAACGCTCTGCGGGACACAGGTCAAGAGGTTCACCCCTTCGGGGCTGACCGCGCTGTTCCTGCTCTCGGAGTCGCACGTGTCCGTCCACACCTACCCCGAACAGAATTCGCTCTTCTTCGACGCCTTCACCTGCGGCAGCACCTGCGACCCGGTGCTGATCGTCGAGGAGCTCCTGGCCGCCCTCGGCCCCTGCAAGCACCGCCTGAAGGTCGTCAACCGCGGCCTGGAAGAGGCACGGCACGCCGTCAACCTGGCCCTGGCCCTTCGCTGAGCTCGAGAGGAAAGACAGATGAAGCTCCGACACGAGCGGACGCTCATGAAGTTCGACCGGCAGCTGCCGATCTACAACTGGCTCTACCCCCTCAAGGGCCAGGAGCTGGAGGCGATCTCCTTCCGCGAGGCGCACGCCGTGCTCGACCCGGCGCCGATCAGGTCGCGGGCGCTCTACTTCCACATCCCGTTCTGCGACACCATCTGCACGTTCTGCATGCTCAGCCGGGGCCTGGGCTCCGAGGGCGACCCCATCATCGAGAAGTACACCCAGGCGCTGATCAGGGAGATCCGGCTCAAGGCGGACATGGACTCGGTGACCTCCGTCCCGCCGCGCGTCATCTGGTTCGGCGGCGGCACGCCCTCGACCCTGTCCGCCGACCAGATCCGCCGGATCGGCCGCGCCATGCACGAGTCCTTCGACATGTCGCGGCTGGAGGAGTTCACCATCGAGTTCGAGGTCAAGAGCGTCACGCGGGAGAAGGTCGAGGCGTTCAAGGAGATCGGCGTCAACAAGGCGCGCTTCGGCCTGCAGACGTTCAACCCGAAGTACCGCGAGCTGTTCAACATCACCGCCACCCTCGACCAGACCTACCGGGCGGTGGAGCTGTTCGGTGAATACTTCGACTTCCGCAGCTTCGACATCCTGTACGGCATGCACGGGCAGACCATGACGGAGTTCGCCCAGGACATCCAGGACGCCATCGACCTGGGCACCGAGTCGTGCGAGTTCTACCCGATCAACCACCTGGTGACGCAGAACACCCTGCACACCGGTTACAAGGGCGCCAACCTGCGGGCGCTCAGCTACGTGGAGAAGATGGGCATGACCGTCTTCCTCAACCACTACATGCGCAACTCGGGCTACAAGCTCTACAACGGTCACGGTTTCGCCCGGCTCGACGGCCCCGACCCGGAGCCGGCCGAGTTCACGACCACCACGTACGGCAACAAGTACCACGAGTACTGCTGGGCCCACGCCGACGACGATCTCGTCGGCTTCGGCGCCAGCGCCGTCACCCAGTCACTCGACTGGACGATCATGAACGACGAGAGCCGCACCGGTTACATCAACGGCCTGCTCGACAATGACGACATCAAGGTCAAGGTCACCCGCTCGGACCACATCCCGTACGAGCGGGGCCTCGTGCTCCACCTGCCCTACCACGGCAGGCTGGACAAGAGCCGCGTCGAGTGGGACAAGATCGACCCCGAGGTGCTCGTCAAGCTCGACGAGCTCGTGCGGGAGGGCATGTTCGAGGACCGCCCGCACGAGTACGTCATCACCGAGCTGGGCTGGACCTGGTACGTCAACATGATGTACTACCTGTCCCCGTCCGGCGACCAGAAGATCCTCGACGACTTCATCGAGCTGCGCTCGCGCAACAAGGCCCTGGTCGACGGAGACCGTTCCATGACGCCGGTCGGCAAGGGCCGCCGGCTTCCCGTGGTGGCGACGTCGTGACCGCCACGCTGACCCGTAACCCCTACGTCGCGGGCCTGGAGCGGGACTCCGCCCTGGCCCGCGCGCGGGAGCTGGCCGGCGCCGGCATCGCCGCCAACATCGGCCACTTCGCGCCCGTCGCCCTCGACCGCGACACGGCGCTGGCCAACACCGCCGAGTACCTGGAGCTGGCCGCGGAGATCTCCGCGGCCCAGCCGCCCAGCACCTGGCTCGAGGTCGACCTGCCGCACATCGGGCTGGACGTCTCGGTCGAGTTCTGCGTCGCCCGGCTGCTGGACATCGCCCGGCGCCTCGGCCCCGGCCGGTGGATCCAGACCGGCGCCGAGGACGCCGGCCACACCGCGGCCGTGCTCGACACCGTGGAGCTGGCCTCCCGCCGGGGCGTGCCGATCCGCGGCTCCCTGCAGGCCAACCTCAGGCGCAGCCCCGCCGACGCCGACCGGCTCGTCGCGGCCGGGGTGCCCCTGCGCCTGGTCAAGGGCGGTTTCGCCGAGCGGCCCCGGATCGCCTGGCCGTTCGGCGAGCAGACCGACGTCGCGTTCGTCGGCCTCGGCCGGCGGATCCTGCGCGGCGGCCACGGCCTCACCATCGCCAGCCACGACCGGCTGATGCACGAGGTCTTCACCGGCACGCCGGTGGAGATGCTGCTCGGCGTCCGCCCCGACGTGGCCCGGCGACTCGCCGAACAGGGCAGGGGGATCCGTCTCTACGTGCCCTACGGCACCGACTGGCACGACTACGTGGCCAAGCGGGCCGACGACGCCCGCAAGGCCGAGGCGCTCCAACGGAGGCAGCCATGATCACCTCGACCCGGTTCGAGTCCCTGCGCGAACGGATACACGAGCTCACCGCCGGGAGCGGCGGCCCCGCCAGCCCGTCCGCCACCACGCACGAGCTGGGCGTGCTCGCCCTGCTGCTGCACTCCCTGCTGGAGCAGTCGATGTCCAGCGAGATGCGGCTGCGCGCCACCCAGGCCGAGCTCGTGGCCGCCTGCCGGGCGACGGTCGCCGCCGCCCGGCAGGGCGAGCTCGACCCCCTCGTGCACGTCGAGCACCAGCTCGAAGCGCACGGCTGGATGCCCGCCGCGGACGCCAGACCGGCCCAGCTCCTCGCCGCGGTCTCCGCGCTGCGCCCCCTGCTCGCCCCAGGGGTGGCCGCATGAGCACCACGACCCACCAGCCCGTCACCATCGGCGAGCCCGTCGTCGTGCTGGTCGACCCCGTGCTCAACGGCCGCCCGTTCAAGGACGCCTGCGCCGAGCTCGGCTACCCCGTCGTCGGCGTCTACACGATCGCGCCGACCTCGCTCAACCGGATGTCGGCAGACCACGCCGACGGCGACGCGGCCACCCTCTACGGCAGCGAGCCGATCGACCTGGCCGGGCGGCTGGACACGCTGGCGCCGAAGGTGCACGCCATCGTCCCGGCCACCGAGCCCGCCGTGCACTCGGCCGCCGTCCTGGCCGACACCAGGGCGGTGCCGGGCAACCCGCTCGGCACCGCCCGCGCCCGGCGCGACAAACGCGCCATGCGGGCGCTGGCCGCCGCCCGGGGCGTCCCCGTGCCCCGCTACGAGGTGGTGCGCGACCTCAGACGGCTCCCGGAGGCCGCGGCCAGGATCGGCCTGCCGCTGATCGTCAAGCCCGCCACCGGCGCCGGGTCGCACAACGTCTTCCTCGTCACCGACACCGGGCGACTGTCCGCGATCGCCGGGGCCGACCCCTGCGACCTGTTCGGCAACCCCATCGACGAATGGCTGGTCGAGGAGTACGTACGCGGCACCGAGTACGCGATCAACACCTTCAGCCACGACGGCCGCCACACGATCCTGGACGTCTGGGAGTACCGGCTGCCCGACGCCGGCGACTACGACAACCCCTACTGGGACTTCGTCCAGGCCGAGCCCGACCCGGTCATCGAGGAGTTCGCGCTGCGCGTGCTCGACGCCTTCGAGATCCGGCTCGGCCCCTGCCACATCGAGGTGAAGACCGGCGAGCGGGGACCGGCGCTCATCGAGATCGGCGCCAGGCTCCCCGGCGCGGGCATCCCGCGGCTGTGGGAACGGCACAGCACGTTCCGCCCCTACCACGACACGCTGGCCGTCTACCTGGGCCGGGAGCCCGCCATCGCCACCGCCCCGCCGCGCTTCGCCGCCCGGCTCGGCATGAGCTTCGTCCGCAACGACGGGCCGCCCGGCATCCTGTGCCGGCTCACCGGGCTCGACGAGGTGAGGCGGCTGCCCGGCGTCGACACGGTCTTCCAGCAGGCGCGGGTGGGCGACCTGGTCCCGACCACCCGCGACCTGGGCACCGAACTCGTCAAGGTGCACCTGACGGCCCCCGACGGCCCGGCGCTCACCCGGCTCATCGCCCGCGTGCGCGAGCTGATCACCGTCGACATCGAGCACGAGTGAGGGGCCTGCCATGCGAGCGGATCTCGTCCTCCTCGGCGGCCGGGTGCACGCGCCCGGATACCCGTGGGCCGACGCGGTGGCGGTGCGGGCCGGCCGGATCGTGGAGATCGGCACCGTCGCCGACCTGCGCCCGGCCATCGGCCCGCGCACCACGGTCGTCGACACCACGGGCCGGCTCGTGCTGCCCGGCTTCCACGACTCGCACGCGCACCCGGTGGCCGCCGGGCTCCAGCTGAACCGCTGCGAGCTCGGCGGCGCGGCGAGCGCCGCCGAGTGCCTCGACCTCGTCGCCGCCTACGCCGCGAGCCATCCCGGCAGCCCGTGGATCCTCGGCGGCGGATGGGCCGGCACCCTGTTCCCCGGCGGCGCGCCGCACCGCCGCGACCTCGACCGGATCGTCCCCGACCGGCCCGTCTACCTGCTCGACGGCGACCAGCACAACGCCTGGGTCAACAGCGCCGCCCTGTCGCTGGCCGGCGTCGACGCCAACACGCCCGACCCGCCCGGCGGCCGCGTCGGCCGCGACCCCGACGGCGAGCCCGACGGCCGCCTGCACGAGAGCGCCGCCGAGCTGGTCGGCCGGCTCACCCCCCGGCCCGCGGCCGGCGACCTGCTGGCCGCGCTCACCAAGGGCCGCGACGTGCTGTGGTCCTGCGGCGTGACCTCCTGGCAGGACGCCCTCGTCGGCCCCTACCTCGGCCTGCCCGACACCTTCGGCGCCTACCTGACCGCCGCGGAACGCGGCCTGATCGACTGGCGGGTCGCCGGAGCGCTGTGGTGGGACCGCGACCGCGGCCCGGAGCAGGCCGACGAACTGGCCGAACGCCGTGCCGTCGCCCGCGCCGCCGGGTTCCGCGCCACCCACGTCAAGATCATGCAGGACGGCATCTGCGAGAACCGCACGGCCGCCCTCTTCGAGCCCTACCTCGACGGCGCCGGCAGCGGCCAGGAGTTCCTGGAGCCGCAGGACCTGGCCGACGCGGTGGGCGCGCTCGACCGCCGCGGCTTCCACGCGCACATGCACGCCGTCGGCGACCGGGCCGTCCACCACTGCCTGGACGCCGTGGCCATCGCCCGGGCCAGGAACGGCAGCCAGGACACCCGGCACCACATCGCGCACGCCCAGGTCATCAGGCCGAGCGACGTGCCCCGCTTCCGGCGGCTCGGCGTGGCCGCGTCCGTGCAGCCGCTGTGGGCGGCGGCCGTGCCGCCGATGACCGAGAACATCATGCCCGCGCTCGGACCGCGCCGGTCGGGCTGGCAGTATCCGTTCGCCGACCTGCTGCGCTCGGGCGCCCGCCTGGCCGCGGGCAGCGACTGGCCGGTGAGCAGCCCCGACCCGCTGCACGGCATCCACGTCGCGGTCAACCGCACCCCGGCCACGCTCAGCGCGACCTGGCTGCGGGAGGCGGCCCACGTGCCGCCGTTCCTGCCGTACCAGTCGATCCCGGTGGAGGCGGCCCTCGCCGCCTACACCATCGGGTCGGCCCACCTCATCGGAGTCAACACCGGCATCATCGCCCCTTCCCGCCCCGCCGACCTGGTCGTCCTCGATCGCGACATCCTCACCTGCCCCGCCGAGGAGATCCAGTACGCCGGGGTGGAGCTCACCTTCGTCGCCGGCCGGGTCGTGCACTCACGGCAACCCGCTTGGAGCCACCATGGATAGATCCATCACCTGGGACGACGGCGCCATCGTGGCCGTCGACCAGCGCGCGCTGCCCCACGACTACCGCACGCTCCGCATCACCACCACCGACCAGCTGATCGAAGCCATCCAGGAGCTCGCCATCCGCGGCGCGCCCGCCCTGGGCGTGGCGGGCGCGCTGGGTGTGGCGCTCATCGCCCGCACCACCCCCGACCGCCGGACCGCGACCGGGCAGGCCGAGCGGCTGGCCGAGGCCCGGCCCACGGCCGTCAACCTGGCCCGCGGCGTGCGCGGCGCCCTCGGCCTGCTCGACCGCGGGCCGGACGCGGTGCTGGCCCACGCGCTCGACCTGCTCGCCGACGACGAGCGGATCAACCGGGAGGCCTCCGCCCGGGCCGCCGACCTGGTGCTGCGGCTGTGCGATCGGCGGCCGCTGCGCCTGCTCACCCACTGCAACACCGGCCGCCTGGCCACGGTCGCCTGGGGCACCGCCCTCGGCACGGTCAGGACCCTGGCCGAGGCGGGCCACGTCGGCGAGGTGCTCGCGGGGGAGACCCGGCCACTGCTGCAGGGAGCCCGGCTCACCACCTGGGAGCTGGCCGAGGCCGGCATCCCCTACCGGCTCTGCGTCGACTCCGCCGGCCCCTTCGCCATCGGATCCGGGCTGGTCGACTGCGTCCTCGTCGGCGCCGACCGCGTCGCGGCCAACGGCGACGTGGCCAACAAGATCGGCACCTACGCCCTCGCCGTCGCCGCCGCCCGCCAGCAGATCCCGTTCATCGTCGTCGCGCCCGAGTCCACCGTCGACGAGAGCACGCCGGACGGCGCCCGCATCGTCATCGAGGAGCGCGGCGCGGACGAGGTCACCTCCTGCCTCGGGCTGCCCACGGCCACGCCGGGGAGCGCGGTCTACAACCCGGCCTTCGACGTCACCCCGGCCGAGCTCGTCACCGCCGTCGTCACAGAGACGCGGGTGCTGTCTTGACCTCCTCCCCACGTCCAAACTCCCCACGTCCAAACTCCCCACGTCCAAACTCCCCACGTCTCAAGGCGGAGGTCACCACGCTCAAGGAGTTCCGATGACCGTCCAGGCGCCACCCCACCTCGGGGAGTCCATCGCCCGCGTCGCCCGCGGCCTCTACCGGCGGGGCTGGATGGAGGGCACGGCCGGCAACATCTCGGCCCTGCTCCCCGGCCGCCCCGGGCACGCCCTCATCACCGCCAGCGGGCTGAGCAAGGGAGAGCTGGCCCCCGACTCGGCGGTCGAGGTCGAGGCGGCCACCGGCCGGCCGAGCCGGCCCTCCAGCCTGCGCCCGTCGGCGGAGACCGTGATCCACGCCGCGCTCTACCGGGGCGTGCCCGGCTGCGAGGCCGTCGTGCACGCCCACCCGCCGTACTCCACCCTCGTCGCCGCCCAGGCGGCGCGGCGCGGCGCGGACCGCGTGAGCTTCGCCGACTTCGAGATCATCAAGGGACTGGGCGGGAGCGACCCCTTCGCCGTCACCGTGCCGGTGTTCCGCAACTGGGCCGACGTGCCGCGCATCGCCGCCGACCTCACCGCCTTCCTCCGCCGGGAGGGGGACGACGCCCCGCCCGTGCTGCTCATCGCCCACCACGGCGCGACGGCGTGGGGGCCCGACCTGGAGACCGCCCGCAACCGGCTGGAGTGCCTCGAACTCCTGTGCCGCCTTCACGTGCACGACCGGCTCGACCGCCCTGACCGGCTCGACCGCCCTGACCGGTAGGCCCGCTTGGCCTGCTTGGCCCGCTTCACCCGTAGAACGAACGGAGCTGAACGATGTCCCTCTTGCAGATTATGACCGAGGACGGCGACGTCCTGGTCCGCACCAGCGAACCCACCCGGATCGCCGCCGAGCTGGCCGGGCGCGGCGTCGCGTTCGAGCGGTGGGAGCTCAAGGGGCCCGGCGACCCGCTCACCGCCTACGCCCAGGAGATCGCCGCCCTGCGGCAGGCCGGCGGCTACCGGCTGGTGGACGTCGTCCGCCTGCACGCCGACGAGGTCGACCCGGACACCGCCCGCGCCGCCAGAGCCAAGTTCCTCGACGAGCACGTGCACGACGAGGACGAGGTGCGGTTCTTCGCCGACGGCTCCGGCTGCTTCTACCTGCACCTCGGCGACCGGGTCTACGCCGTCGTGTGCGAGGCGGGCGACCTGCTGTCGGTCCCCAGCGGCACCCGCCACTGGTTCGACACCGGCGCCGCGCCCCGCTTCACCGCCGTCCGCTTCTTCCAGGAGGAGGACGGCTGGCTCGCCGACTTCACCGGCGACACCATCGCCCGGCGCATCCCCACCCTCGACGAGCTGCTGGAGGCGACCCCGTGATCAGGCACGTCGTCCTCGACATCGAGGGCACGACCAGCTCGCTGTCGCACGTGCGCGACCAGTTGTTCCCCTACTCGCGCCGCCGCGTCCACACCTGGCTGCGACGGCCCGAGTCGGCCCGGATCGTGGCCGAGCTGCGCGACTTCCTGTCCCAGCCACGCGCAGACCTGCGCCGGCTCGGGCACCAGCTCGTCAGGTGGATCGACGACGACGTCAAGGTGCCGCCGCTCAAGACGCTGCAGGGGCTCATCTGGCAGGACGGCTTCGCCTCCGGCGAGCTGACCTCCCATGTGTACGACGACGTGCCGGCCGCCCTGGAGAGCTGGCGAGAGCAGGGACTGACGCTGCACGTCTACTCCTCGGGGTCGCAGCTGGCCCAACGGCTGTGGTTCCGGCACACGCAGCACGGGGATCTCCGCTGGCTGTTCCGTGAGAACTTCGACACCGTGGTGCCGGGACCCAAGACCGACCCCGAGTCCTACTTCACGATCGCGTCGGTGCTGGAGACCGAGCCCGAGACCATCGTCTTCCTGTCCGACTCGGTGCGTGAGCTGGACGCCGCACGGGCCGCCGGCTGGTGGACCGTCGGCGTGCGCCGCGACGGCGACGGGGAACCGTTCGACGGCGGCCACCCGTGGATCGCCACCCTCGACGAACTGGACCTCACCACCGACCTCCACGACACCCTCACCGGCGGGCGCGGCGCTGAAGCCGGACCGGCGAGCTGAGGCGTACGAGCCGGTGGACGCGGTCAGAGGGACAGGTGGTGGGCGCAGTCGTCGCGGTAGCGCAGCGTCAGATCCCTGATCTTCTCCGGGTCGGCCAGCACGGCACGTGACACCGAAGGCACGACCGCGTGCCGTGCCCGGCCGAACAGGCGGGCCAGGTCGGCGGGAGAGGCGCCCTGGGCGCCCAGCCCCGGAGCCAGGATGGGGCCGTTGAGGTGGTCGAGCGGGTGGTCGAGGGACGGCAGTGTGGCGCCGACGACCACGCCGACCGGGCCGAGCGGCGCGCGGCCCGCGTTGGCCGCCGCGACGCCGTCGAAGATCTGACCGGCGACCGGCGACTGCAGCGCGGCCGCCTCGGGGTTGGAGGTGCGGGCCAGCACGAAGACGCCGGCGTCGTTGGCGATCGCCGAGGTGATCGCGCCCTCCAGCGAGCCGAAGCCCAGGTAGGGGCTGAGCGTCACCGCGTCGACCGCGAGCGGGCTGCCGTGGTCGAGGTAGGCCTCGGCGTAGGCGGCCATCGTGATGTCGATGTCGCCCCGCTTGGCGTCGAGGAGCACCAGCGTGCCCGCGTCGCGCAGGTCGGCGATGATCTCTTCGAGCACCGCGATGCCGCGGCTGCCCCAGCGCTCGAAGAACGCCGACTGCGGCTTGACCACGGCCGCGACGTCGCCCACGGCGTCGACCACCGTGCGGCTGAAGCGCTCCAGCCCGGCGGGCGAGTCGTCGAGGCCCCACGCCTCCAGCAGCTCCGGGCTCGGGTCGATGCCCACGCAGAGTGGCCCGTACTTGTCGAGCCTGGCTCGCAGCCTGGTCCCGAACGGCTCATACATCACTGTGCCCCCCTCATGGACGTACGCAGAGTAATCCGGGCCGGCCACGTGCTGGAAGGGTTTCGGCCGCGGCGGTATGGAACCCACGGTACTCATCCGGCAAGTCTTGCGGACCCCACGGCCGGGGTAGATCACCCTTCATGTACGAGATCGCCCGCCGCACGCTGACGCTCGCCACCGAGCCGCCGGGTGAGGTGACCGTCGCGGTCGGGGTGCCCTTCGAGGAGCCGACGGGAGAATGGTCGTGCCCCTACCGCATCGACGGCCTGGCCGGTTGGGAGCACGAGCGCAAGGTCACCGGCGTCGACTCCCTGCAGGCGCTGGAGCTCGTGCTGGTGACGGTGCGGGCCGCGCTCGCGGGCTCGCACGAGTTCAAGGAGGGGCTGTTGCGCTGGGAGGAGGAACCCGGCGGGCGGCGCGCGCAGACCGTCCAGGTCACCTGGGACAAAACCGTCGACGTCGCCTACATCGCGTTGAAGAGCGAACTCGTGCCCGGCGAGGCGGTACGCCAGGAGACGGTGGACGACGTCGTGCTCGACTACGGCGACTCGGGCGAGCTACTGGGCGTCGAACTGCTGAACGCGACGACCCTGCTCCCGTCCGAGATGCGCGTCTAGCCCGACACAGGCGCCGGCGCGGCGCCCCGGCGAACGGGGCGGGCCGGGATGAGCGAGGAGTGCTCCCTCCCCGCATCGTGGCCACAGACCTGGACGGCCCCCTCCTCGACTTCGGCCAGGCGGACAGGGGAGAGGAGGGCACCCAGCCGCAGGCGTTCAACACCCCGTGCGGTGCCGACCCGGCGGCGCCGGCGTCCATCCGTGCCCTGGTCACGACCTGGGCCGCACCCCGGTGGACGGCGGCTTGCTCGACCGGGCGGTGCTGCTGGAGGCGACGGCGGCGTTCGCCATCGGCCTCTGGTTCCGAGGCGCTGACGCCCGGCGCCATTCTGACCCCTTCGGAAACACTCCGGCCTTTGACCTGCCCGCCTCCCTCTGGGGACGGTGGCATACGACCGTCGGAGTAGCTCGAATGACTACGGGCGGCGGATGCCCGGGTGCGGCCCGGGCCCGATCATGGGGAGCTCACGAGTCTAAGGAGAGTCCAGTGGTCACCCAGGTCGCCAAGGGAAGCGGATACCTGACCGCGTTCAGGATCGTCGCCGCGCTGAGCATGCTCTCGGTGCTCGTCCAGGCGGTGACGGCCGGACAGCTGATGGGCGGGGGCACCGGCAACATGCACGGATCCGGCGCGACGGCCGTGCACGTGCTGGGTCTGGTGCAGCTCATCGTGGCCGTGCTGCTGTGGCGGCCGGGGCGCGGGGCGGGCTGGCCCGCGCTGGTCAGCCTGGCGGCGCTGCTGCTCGGGTTCGTCCAGTCCATGCTGGGCGGCACGGGCCAGGTGTCCCTGCACGTGCCGCTCGGGATGACGCTCTTCGGGCTCAGCGTCTGGCTGGTCGTCTGGTCCTGGCGCCGCTGACCAGGCGACCGGCAGCGATCCCTGTCCGCTGGTCCTGACGGTCGTACCCCTCGCGGGTGAACGCCTGGACCAGCACGACCGTGACGAACAACGGCCCGGCGACGACGCCGCCAGCCGGACAGCGCCGGTTGCCCTGGCGACCGCCGGGCAGGACAGGTTCGCCGTTCGTGCGGGCCGGGAACGGTCGCCGCTCGGGTGGCGTTCCGGGCGAGCGTTCGCGACCAGACCCGCGAGGGTGGGTCAGGCGCCGTGGCGGGCGAGATGGTCGGCCTTGCGGATGGGATCCGGGAGGCGGAAGCGGGGAGCGAGACGCAGCACCTGGTCGGTGACCGTGTCGAGGTCGATGCGGTGCCCCTGCGAGACGTACACCGGCTTGACGGCGCGTTGCGTGCGCAGCGTGCGGCCGACCGTGGCGCCGGCCAGCACGATCGGGGTCCACGAGCCGCGCTCCCGGCCCGGGGTGGTGTGGGTGCCGACGAACGGGGTCTTGCCGACGCCGAGCGCGGGCAGGCCGGTGAGCACGCCGAGGTGGCAGGCCAGGCCGAATCCGCGCGGGTGCGCCACGCCGTACCCGTCGCAGACCAGCAGGTCGGGCGTGACCGTGAGGCGTTCGAGGGCCTCCACCAGCGCGGGCAGCTCGCGGAAGGCGAACAGCCCGGGAACGTACGGGAAGGCCGCCTTACCGTGCACCACCACCTGCTCCACCACCGACAGCGTGCCGGAGGTGAGCACCACCACGGCGGCGGTCAGCTCGTCGTCGCCGTGGTAGTGCACGTCAAGGCCCGCCACCAGGGTGAAGTCGGTGGGCCCGGTCGGCTCGACGTGAACGCGAAGGCGATCCTGGACGGCCTCCGCCTCCGCGACACTCGTCGGCCAGGGGTGGAGCTGGTTTACGCGCACCCGGCCAACCTACGCGATCTTCCGACCCGCTCCCAGGCGCGGGCTCACCCGGCCCGCCTGCTGGTGGTCGTCGATGCGCGGGACGTGCTTGCGGGGGAGGCGGCGGCTGCGTCCCCGAATCCTCATGCCGTACCAAGGTCAAATAAGGGTCCAGAGACGACATGTTCTGTAGTGTCGGGATTCATGAGGGATGCTCTGGTGGTCATCGGGCCAGGCCTGATCGCCGATCCCGCCCTGCTCGGCGAGACCGCCGAGCGCGAGTTCGCCGCTCTCGGCGTGCCGGGCACGATCGTGCACGCGCGGGACGCGGCCGAGGTCCTCTCCTGTACGGAACGCGCCGGAGGCTCGGGCACGGCCGTCGTCGCCGTCCCGGGCCCCTCGGCCCAGGTACGGGCGCTGATGGGCCGGGTCGCCGGGCCGGTGGTCTGGCTCGACCTGGCCCGCGTGGACGACGCCGAGGTGGGGGAGGGGGCCACGCATCTGCACGGGCGGGGGATCGCGGGACTCGCCTGGGCCATCCGCCACGCGGTGCACCGGCTGAGCCACCCGCGCCGCCGCATCCCGTACGGCGACCACCGCGACCAGTGGGCCGACCTGTACCTCCCCGCACGACCGGCAGGACCGGCGGCTCAGACGCCCTCGCCGGGCTCAGCGCGATCAGCGGATTCGGTACGGTCGGAAGGTTCGGCGCGATCAGCGGATTCGGTACGGTCGGAAGGTTCGGCGCGATCAGCGGATTCGGTACGGTCGGGGGGCTCGGCGCGATCGGCGGATTCGGCGCGGTCGGCGAAGTCAGCGGAGTCGCCGGGACGGCCTGGGTCGGAGGGGGCGGCTGGAGTGGCGCAGTCGGTGTCCTCGTCGGGACCGGCGGGAGTGGCAGGGCCGGTGGGGGCGCCGGTCGCGGTGCTGGTGCACGGCGGCAACTGGCGCTCGGTGTGGGCCGCCGACCTCATGGACGCGCTCGCGCTCGACCTCGTGGACCGGGGGTTCGCCGTCTGGAACCTCGAATACCGCCGCCCCGACCCGCACGGATGGCAGGCGACCACCGACGACGTGGCCGCCGGTCTGGAGGCGCTGGCCGGCGTGGACGCGCCCGTCGACCTCGACCGGGTCGCCGTGGTGGGACACTCGGCCGGGGCCCAGCTCGCCCTGCGGGCCGCCGCCGACGGGGCGCGGGTCTCGCTGGCCGTGTCGCTCGCGGGAATGCTCGACCTGGTCGAGGCGGACAGGCGCTGGCTCGGCTCGGGCGCCGTCGCCGCCGCGCTCGGCACGCACCCGGACGCCGGAGCGCGGCTGTACGGCGCCGCCAGCCCGCTACTCCGGCTGCCGCTCAAGGTGCGCCAACTGGTCGTCCAGGGCTCCGGCGACGAACTCGACCTCGTCGACTTCGCTCGCCGGTACGCCAGGGCCGCCGGCGAGGCCGGAGATGACGTGACATATCTGGAAATGTCCGGCGATCACTTCGCCGTGATCGACCCCCGAGCCCCCATCTGGCGCACCACCGCCCTAGCCATCACCGAAACACTCCACTAACGCACCACGACCGTCCAGACCACGACCGTCCAGACCACGACCGTCCAGACCACGACCGTCCAGACCACGACCGTCCAGACCACGACCGTCCAGACCACGACCGTCCAGACCGCGACCGTTCGCACCACGACCGTCCGGACCACGACCGGACGCGCGCGACCTGGAGCGCTGCGGTCCGGAGCACGCGGTCCCGAGAGGCGCGGCCGAGGGCCGGGCGATAGGGTTCCAGCCATGCCCGAACCAGCCCAAGCCGCACCCCCACCGGTGACCGTGGACGACGTCGACCAAGCCGTACGCCTCGCCGTCGAGACGCTCCGTGAGGCGCCGCCACAGGCGTGGGACGGCAAGGCCGGTTCGCTGGAGTGGGACTGCTGGGAGACCGTCGAGCACCTGAGCGACGACCTGTTCGCCTACGCCGCCCAGCTCGGCCCCAGGACCCCGCCGATGGACGGCGAGGTGCCGTTCGTCTGGGAGAGCCGACGTCCCGGAGGCCCGAAGAACGCCATCCACGCCGACCGCGCGGCGGGACCGGCCGGGCTGCTGCAGGTGCTGGAGGCGAGCGGCGCGCTACTGGTCGCCATGGTCCGCACGACACCGCCGGAGATCCGGGCCCACCATGGGTTCGGGGCGGCGGATCCGGAGGGCTTCGCCGCGATGGGCGTCGTGGAGACCCTGGTGCACACCCATGACCTGGCCGAAGGGCTCGGCCTGACCTGGAAGCCGCCGGCCGGCCTGTGCGAGCGCGTGCTGGCGCGGCTGTTCCCCGAGGCCCCGCGCACCCCCGACCCCTGGCTCGCCCTGCTGTGGGCGACCGGGCGCGCCGAGCTGCCCGGCCGCCCGCGTCTCACCACCTGGCGGTGGTACGGCGAGCCTCGGGGATAGCTGGACATCCCCGCCGCTCCGCCGTACGAAGGAGTGGTGGAGGTCACGATCGTCGGTGCGGGACTCGTCGGCTGCCTGCTCGCCTGCTTCCTGGCCCGCCGCGGCCACCGCGTGATCCTGTACGAGCGCCGCGACGACCCGCGCGAGCGGGGCGCGGACCGGGGCCGGTCGATCAACCTGGCCGTCTCCGAACGCGGCATCGACGCGCTGCGCCGCCTCGGCCTCGACCGCGAGGTGCTCGGCGAGGCGATCCCGATGCCCGGCCGGATGATGCACGCCCCCGACGGCTCCCTGACCTTCCAGCCGTACAGCGTCGACCGCGGCCACGCGATCAACTCCATCAGCCGCGCCGACCTCAACAGGAGGCTGCTCGACGTCGCCACCGCCATGCCCGGGGTCGAGGTGCGCTTCGGGCACCGGTTGACCGGCCTGGACGAGCGTACCGGCGACCTGGAGTTCGAGCCGGGCGCGACCACCGTCAGGGCGCGGGTGGTGATCGGCGCCGACGGCGCGTACAGCGCGGTCCGCGCCAGGTTGCAGGCGCTGCCAGGAACGGACTTCAGCCAGGAGTATCTCGACTACGGCTACAAGGAGCTGAGCATCCCGGCCCGCGACGGCGCGTTCGCGATGGAGCCGGGAGCGCTGCACATCTGGCCGCGCGGCCGGTCCATGATGATCGCGCTGCCGAACGCCGACCGCTCGTTCACCTGCACACTGTTCTGGCCGCACGATCAGTTGGCCGGGCTCGACGACCCCCGCGCGATCAGGGCGCACTTCGCCGAGCACTACCCCGACGCGCTCGGCCTGATGCCGGACCTGGTCGACGCCTACCAGGCCAACCCGGTCGGCCACCTGGTCACCGTGCGCTGCTCGCCCTGGCACGTCACCACCGCCGGGATGACGGTCGGCCTGGTCGGCGACGCCGCCCACGCCATCGTCCCGTTCTACGGGCAGGGCGCCAACTGCGGATTCCAGGACTGCGTCGAGCTCGACCGCTGCCTCGACGAGACCGGCGACGACTTCCCCCGGGCGCTGGAGCTGTTCGAACGGCGCAAGGCCGACACCGACGTGATCGCCAGGCTGGCCCTGGACAACTTCGTGGAGATGCGCGACAAGGTCGGCTCCCGGCTGTTCCTGGCGGGCAAGCGAGCCGAGCACGCGCTCGAACGGCTGCTGCCCGGCCGGTACGTGTCCCGCTACGAGCTGGTGTCGTTCACCACCACGCCCTACGCCGAGATCGAGCGCCGCATCGCCCGCCAGCGCCGCCTGGTGGCCGCGGCCGGTGCCGCCATGCTCGCGATGGGCGTGACCGCGGGCCTTGCCCGTGCGGTGAGGCGCCGGTGAACGGCCCGCGACCGACACGGCGAGAATTTCGAGAGAATGACCGGGGCTGCCCACTAGTTCCGTTTTATGACTGACCCGGTACGTGCACGTCGTGGACACGTTCCCGATGACGGTCACCGGCAAGATCCGCAAGGTGGAGATGCGCGAACGCGCCGTCGGCCTGCGCGCGGCGGCGGGCGTGCGCAACGCGTAGCCCGTTCGCGCCGGCCTGATCGCGCCGGCCTGATCGCGCCGGCCTGATCGCGCCGGCCTGATCGCGCCGGCCTGATCGCGCCGGCCTGATCGTGCCGGCCTGATCGTGCTGGCCTGATCGCGCCAGGCGGATCGCGTTGGCCTGGCCGTGTGGACAAAACGGACACGGCCTAGCATGTCCAGGTGATCGTCGGAGAGGCCCTGGGCCTGCTCGGGGTGGGCGTGGCGGCCGGAGTGGTCAGCACGGTGGTCAGCCTCGCGTCGATCGTGTCCTACCCGTCCCTGCTGGCCTTCGGGCTGCCGCCGCTGACCGCCAACGTCACCAACACGGTGGCGCTGCTGTTCACCGGTCTCGGCGCGGCCTTCGGCTCCCGGCCGGAGCTCGCCGGGCAGGGCAGCCGGGTGATCAGGCTCGGCCGGGTCACCGCCCTGGGCGGGGCGACGGGCGCGTTCCTGCTGCTGGTGACGCCCTCGCGGACGTTCGAGCTGATCGCGCCCTGGCTGATCGCGGCGGCCTCGCTGCTGCTGGTCCGCCCGCCCTCGGGCCGCTCGCACGGCGAACACGGGGTGCTCATGCGGATCGCGCTGTTCGCCGTGGCCATCTACGTCGGCTACTTCGGCGCGGCGGGCGGGATCCTGATGTTCGCCGTGCTGAGCGCCATGATCGACCAGACTCCGGCCAAGTCCAACGCCCTCAAGAACGTCCTGTCCGGACTGGCGAACGCGGTGGCGGCGGCCGGGTTCGCGCTGTTCGGCCCGGTCGACTGGGGCGCGGCGGTGCCGCTGGCCGCCGGGTTCCTGGTGGGCGGCTGGTTCGGTCCGAAGATCGCCCGCCGGCTGCCCGGCCAGAGCCTCCGCTACCTGGCCGCCGCCTGCGGCCTCGCCGTCGCCGCCAAACTCGGCTACGACTCGTACACGAGCTGAGCGGCCATCCGGTCACCTGAAGGGGTCCGCCTCGTCGCTCGGCCAGCGGACCGATCGCACGTCGGCCCGCCTTCACCCGGTGACAACGATCCGGGCCCGGGGACGAACTCCTCCAGCGAGGCGACCCGCCTCGCGCCGGTCTATCCGTCGACGGCGATCGCCTCGATCTCCAGCAGCCACTCCTCGGCGTAGATGTCGGTGATGATGATGGTCAGCGCGGGCGTGTGACCGCCGAGGATCTCCGTACGGATGCGCGCGTTCGCCTCACGGTATTGGCGGTCGGCCAGGTAGATGGTCACCTTGGCGAGGTTGCGCACGCCCATGCCGGCCTCGGCCAGCACCGCGAGCACGTTGCGCCAGGTGATCCGGCACTGGGTGTCGAAGTCTTCGGGGACCTTCCCGTTCTCCGCCCAGGGCACCTGGCCGCTGACGAACACCATGCGGCGCGCCCCGGTGATGATGGTGCCGTGCGTGTAGTCGCCGGGCGCCTGGGGCAGGAACGCGGGGTCGATCGGCCGGATGTCCAGTGCGGTCACAGATCCTCCAGGACTGCGTGATGATCGTCGATGGCCACGTGCATCGCGGTGTAGTAGACGCATTCGACGTCGCCGGGATTGGCGAAGGCGTGCGTGCGGTCACCGGCGTAGTAGAGGGCGTCGCCGGTGTCGAGGGTGTGGGAGACGCCGTCGAGCGTCACCGTGAGCCGCCCCGTCTCGACGGCGACGTACTCACGGGAGCCGGGAGCGTGAGCCGCGAACGCTCCGAGCGTCACGCCCGGCGGCACGGTGGTGCGGATGAACTCGAACTCGACGCCGGGCAGGTTCGGCGACAGAATGCGCCGCTGCCAGCCGGCGGCATCGCGAATGGCCGGCTGCTCCGCCGCGCGCAGCATGATGACCCGTTCGGGCTGCTCCTCGCCGAGCAGCCGGGACACGGTGACGCCGAGCGCGGTGGCGAGGCGAGCCAGGACCAGCACGGTGGGCAGCTTCGTCCCGCGCTCGATGTCGGAGATCATGCTGCGGCTGACCTCGCTGAGGCTCGCCAGCGCGTCGAGGTTGAGCCCGCGACGGTTGCGCTGCGCGCGCAGCCGAGCGCCGAGCCCTTCAACATCCACATTCTCCACTATAGAAGAAATATTCCGCTATAGCGGTCCAAATGGCCCCGTGGCCGAGTCAGCGCCTGCACCAGCGGCGCGGACGGTCAGACGAGCTTGGCGAAGCGGGTGGTGACCTCGCGCCAGATCGGCGTGGAGACCGGTTCGTCGGCCACGGCCCCGGCGTAGACCTCGTCGGGATCGAACCCGGCGACCTCCCACTGGCGGATGCGCGCGGGCACCACCTCGGGGTGGAACTGCACGCCCCATGCCCGATCGCCGACCCGGAACGCCTGGTAGGGGCACGCGGCCGTCTCGGCCAGCCAGACGGCGCCCGGCGGCAGCCCGGTGATCGCGTCGACGTGGTGCTCGATGGCGGGCACCACCGGAGGCAGGTCGTGGAACAGCTCGTCGCCGGCGGCCTCGGGCCGGATCGTGACCGGGACGCTGCCGTTCTCCGGAGCGCCCGCGTTGCCCGTCACCTCGCCGCCCGCGACCTCGGCGATCATCTGCCCGCCGAGGCAGATGCCGAACAGCGGCACGTCCTCGGCCAGGGCCTGGGCGACCAGGTCTCTGGTCGGCGCCAGCCACGGCGCCCGGTCGTCGTCGCCGGGCAGGTAGCCGCCGCCCAGCATGACCATCGCGTCGTGCTCGAGCTTCGCGGGCACGGGGTCGCCGTCGTAGGCGTGGCGCACGTCGAGCCGCAGCCCGGCGTCCTCCAGCCAGCGGCCGAACCGGCCGGGGCCGCCGCTCCTGCTGTTCTGCACGATCAGGACTTCACGCACCGTGATACTCCATCTTCCGGATCCGCCCGCCCGCGAGGGCGCCGCTCTGCTCATCCGCCGCCTTCCGGCCGAACCGGGGCGGCAGCCGTCGCCTCACGCCGTGCCCGGAGGGGTAGGCGCCGCCGTGGCGTGCCCGTCGAGCAGCGGGTGCGCCGGCGGCTTGCCGACCACGGTGGAGCGGCCCAGCTCTGCGGTCATCGGGCGAGTTCCTCGCGCACTTCGGCGGTCACGCCTTCGGCTCTGCCGATGGCCACGTCGACGACGGCCAGGCGGTCGTGGAGAGAGGAGAGGACCTGGGCGTCCTTGATGCCGGCCATGTTGACCTCGACGTTGACCCGGGCCGTGGTGAGCGCGGCGCGGGCGGCTTCGGCCGCGGCGGCCACGTCGGCGAGGAGGTCGCGGTTGCCGATCGGCAGCAGCGTCTCGCAGAGCGAGACCAGCCGCCCGGCGGTCTCGGCGACCCGGGCGGGGGGCTCGGCCGCGCCGGCGAGGGCGGCCGAGATGGCCGCGCCGCGCTCGTCGCCCTCGGGCAGCCGGTAGGCGTCGGTGACGGCGGTGAACGCGGCGGCGTCCTCCTCGGCCAGCAGCAGCGCCCGCTCGCGCAGCGTGTCGGTCTCGGCCATGACGGCGGCGATGGTCTCGGAGAACTCGGCGTACCTGTCGCCGGTGCTGTAGCGGGCGACCATGCCGAGCAGCGCGGCGGCCTGCGCGGCGTGCAGGGCCGAGGTGGCGCCGCCTCCGGGCGCGGGCACGCGGTCCGCGAGCAGGGTCAGGAAGTCGCCGATCTTCGTGTCGCGCATGCCCGGCATTCTGCCAGGCCGGACACCTGTCATTCGCGGTGCATCGGCCGCGTGGCGTCCTCTGGCGGTGGCTGACGGTACGACGGTCCCGGAGCGCGGTATGGCGGGCCCGGATCCTGATAGGCCGAGCCCTGCTCGCGGTACGACTGCCCCTGGCCCTGATAGGACGGGCCTTGGTCCTGGTGGGACGGGTCCTGGTGGGACGGGTCCTGGTACGACTGGCCCTGGTACGGCGGGCCGTGGTCGTGGCCCGGCGAGTAGTGGCCAGGCGTCACCACCGGCGGACGCGCTGACCGCCAGCGTGACGGGAAGGCCGACACCACGAGCAACGCGACGCCGAGGAAGAGGAAGAACCCGGTGTAGCCGAGGGTCATGTACCCGGACCGGAACTGGTCGCCGATCCACGTCTCGGGCCGCACCCCCAGGCCGCGCGTCTCCAGCACGGGTACGGCGCCGAACCCGGTGAACAGGAGCCCGCCGACGAGCGAGGAGACCGGCGAGAGCCGCGAGCCGGCCAGGAAGGCGAGCAGGACGCCCGCGACGGCGAGCACCCCGAGTCCGGTCCACGAGGTGACGAACCGCTGGTAGCCGGCGAGGACCTCGGCCACGCCGTACGACAGGCCTGCGGCGATCAGCGGAGGGAGGACCAACCCGGCGACGATTCCGAGAGCATGACGAGCGCCATTTGACATGATCAACCCCGTTTGTCCGGTTAAGGGGACAACCTACCTCGTGGATTCCCGTACGACGAGGTCCGGCTGGAACATGATCTGCTGGTGCGCGTGGGTCTCCGGGTTGTCGCACTCGTCCAGCAGCAGCTCGGTGGCCACCCGGCCGAGCTGGTAGGTCGGCTGCCGGATCGAGCTGAGCGACACGGCCGAGGCCGAGGCGAAGTCGATGTCGTCGTAGCCGATCAGCGACACGTCGCCGGGCACCCGGACCCCCGCCTGCAACAGGCCGCGCAGCACGCCCAGGGCCAGCAGGTCGTTGGCGCAGAAGATGGCGTCGGGCAGCGCTCCGTCGGAGAGCAGCTTCTCGGCCGCCTCCTGGCCCGCCTTCGCCGTCATCGCGGGCATCGAGATCTCGAGCAGCTCGTGCGGATCGCGACCGGCCGCCGCCAGCGCCTGGTGCGCGCCCCGCCGCCGGTCCTTGCACTGCCGGATGGCGGCCGGGCCGGTGATGTAGCCGAGCCGGCCGGCCCCGCCGCTCAGCAGGTGGCCGACGGCCAGGGCGCCGCCGGTCACATCGTTGACCGCGACCGCGCACTGACCGGACCGGTCGGCCGGATGGTCGACGAGCACCACGCAGATGCCGCGGTCGCGCAGCAGTTCCAGCCGGTTCGGGTCCTCGCCGGACGGTGTGATCAGCACCCCGCGCACCCGCTGCTCGGCGAAGACCAGCAGGTTGCGCTCCTCCTTCAGGCGGCTGCCCGAGGAGTTGCCGAGGATGACCGCGTAGCCGCGATCGCTCGCCAGGTCCTCGACCCCGGCGGCGACGTCGGTGAAGAACGGGTTGCCGATGTCGATCACGGACAGGCCGATCGTGCGGCTGTGACCGGCCCGCAGCGTGGACGCCGAGCCATGCCTGACGAAGCCGAGCTCCCTGATCGCCGCCTCGACCCGCTCGCGGGTCTCGCCGGCCACCTTCTCGGGACGGTTGAGCACGTTGGACACCGTGCCGGGCGACACTCCCGCCCTGGCGGCGACTTCCTTGATGCTCGCTGTCCTCATCCGTGCCCCCGTGGCTCGTAGACGCGCACGCCGGCGCTTCGTCGTACCAGATCCCGCATCTCGGCCAGCTCGCCGACCAGGCCGCGGGCCCGTGCCTGCACCAGCGCGTTGCCCAGCGCGGCCGCCTCGACCGGGCCGGCGACCACCGGCAGGCCGGTCACGTCGGCCGTGAGCCGGCACAGCAGCGCGTTGCGCGAGCCGCCGCCCACCAGGTGCACGACCTCGACGGACCGGCCGCTGAGGCGGACGGCGTCGGTGACGGCCCGCTGGTAGGCGAGGGCCAGGCTCTGCAGGATGCATCGTACGGCCTGGGCGCGGCCGTCCGGCGGGCGCTGGCCGGTGCGGACGCAGTAGGCGGCGATGCGGCCGGGCATGTCACCGGGTGGCAGGAACGACGGGTCGTCGGGGTCGATGACCGCGTCGGTCCGGGCCCGCCCGGCCTCGGCCAGCAGCTCGTCCAGGCCGGGCTCGCCCCAGGCGCGCAGGCATTCCTGCAGGATCCACAGGCCCATGACGTTGCGCAGGTAGCGGGTGGTGCCGTCGACGCCGGCCTCGTTGGTGAAGTTGGCCAGCCGGCTCTCCTCGGTGAGCACCGGGGCGGGCAGCTCCACGCCGACCAGCGACCAGGTGCCGCAGGAGATGTAGGCGAAGGCGGCGGTGGTGGCGGGCACGGCGACCACGGCCGAGGCGGTGTCGTGGGAGGCGACCCGGGTGACCGCCGTGTCATGGCCGATCTCGGCGGCGACGTCCTCGCGCAGCGGGGTGACGGAGGTGTCGGAGATCTGCGGAAACATCCGGTTGGGGAGCTTGAGCTGAGAGATGAGGTCCCAGGCCCAGTCGCGGCGCGTCACGTCGTACAGGCCGGTGGTCGAGGCGTTGGTGCGCTCGGCGCCGGGCTCGCCGGTCAGCCAGTAGGCGAGCAGGTCGGGGATCAGCAGCATCGTCGCGGCCCGGTCGAGCCGGTCGCGCAGCAGTTGGTTGACCGTGTTGAAGGGCAGGAACTGCAACCCGGTCACCTCGTACGGGTCCACCCGCTCCGTGACGCCGGCGGTGCGTCCGTCGCGGTAGTGCACCGGGTTGCCGATCAGCCGCCCGTCGCCGTCGAGCAGGCCGTAGTCGACGCCCCACGAGTCGATGCCGATCGACTCGGCGGGCCCGGCCTTGCGCAGGCCGTCGAGGACGCCGGCGTACAGGGCCAGGATGTCCCAGTGCAGTGTCCCCGACACCCGCACGGGCCGGTTGGCGAAGCGGTGCGCCTCGGCCAGCCAGACCTTCCCGCCGGCGAGGTCGGCCGTCATCACGCGCCCGCTGGAGGCGCCCAAATCCACCGCGGTGAATCGCATTCTCCGATTAAAACGTATCAATCACAGTTCCGCCATATGTGCCGTGAGGGCATTGACGCTCGCTGGTGCAGCGCCTACATTCCGGATCCAACGTTGTTAAAACGTTTGTCGCCGGAGGATGCATGAGCGTTCCCCCAACCCCCACCCTCGCGCTCGCGAACGTCAGCAAGTCGTTCGGAGCCGTGAAAGCGCTTCGCGACGTCTCGCTCGAACTGTTCGCCGGTGAGGCGCACGCGCTCGCGGGGGAGAACGGCGCGGGCAAGTCCACGCTCGTCAAGACGCTCGCGGGAGTCCACCGGCCGGACAGCGGCCAGGTGCTGCTCGGCGGCGAGCCGGTCGTCTTCGCCGGTCCCGCCGACGCCCAGCAGGCGGGCGTCGCCGTCATCTACCAGGAGCCGACGCTCTTCCCCGACCTGTCCGTGGCCGAGAACATCTTCATGGGCCGCCAGCCCCGGCGCGGGCTCGGCCGGATCGACCGCGGCTCCATGCACGCCCAGACCCGGGCCCTGTTCGGGCGGCTCGGGGTGACGCTCGACCCCGAGCAGCCCTCGCGTGGCCTGTCCATCGCCGACCAGCAACTGGTCGAGATCGCCAAGGCGCTCTCCCGCGACGCCCGGGTCCTGATCATGGACGAGCCGACGGCCGCCCTGTCCGGCAACGAGGTCGCCCGGCTGTTCTCGGTGGTGGAGGCGCTGCGCGAGCACGGCTGCGCGATCCTGTTCATCTCGCACCGGCTCGACGAGATCTTCTCGCTCTGCCAGCGGGTCACCACCCTGCGGGACGGCGCCTGGATCGCCGGCGAGCCCGTCGCCGGGCTCACGCACGACGACCTGGTCCGCCGCATGGTGGGCCGCGAGCTCGGCGCGCTCTACCCCAAGCAGGACACCGCCGTCGGCGACGTCGCGCTGAAGGTCGAGCGGCTCACCCGCGAGGGCGTCTTCACCGACGTCTCCTTCGAGGTACGGCGCGGCGAGATCGTCGCCCTCGCCGGGCTCGTCGGCGCCGGACGGAGCGAGGTGGCCCGCGCGGTCTTCGGCGTCGACCGGTGGGACGCCGGCGCCGTCACGGTGGACGGTCGCGACCTGCCCGCCGGCAGCCCCACGGCCGCCATGGACGCCGGCCTGGCCCTGGTGCCCGAGGACCGCCGCCAGCAGGGCCTGGTCATGGAGCTGTCGATCGAGCGCAACATCGGGCTGACCGGGCTGCGCTCCCTGCGCAGGGGGCTGACCATCTCCCGCCGGGCCGAGCGCGACCGGGCCGCCGACTGGGCGGTGCGGCTGCGGCTCAAGTTCGCCCGGCTCGGCGACGGGGTGGGCGTGCTGTCCGGCGGCAACCAGCAGAAGGTCGTGCTGGCCAAGTGGCTGGCCACCGAGCCGTCCGTGCTCATCGTGGACGAGCCGACCCGCGGCATCGACGTGGGCACCAAGGCCGAGGTGCACCGCCTGCTGTCGGAACTGGCCGGGCAGGGCATCGCGGTGCTCATGATCTCCTCCGACCTCCCGGAGGTGCTGGGCATGGCCGACCGGGTGCTGGTCATGCACGAGGGACGGCTGGCCGCCGAGATCCCGCGCGCCGAGGCGACCGAGGAGAGCGTGATGAACGCCGCCACCGGGAGAGCCGCATGACGACGACCTGCACCGGGAGGGCCGCATGACCACCGGCATCGGGAGAGCCGCATGACGACGACCGCCGCCGGGAGGGCCGGATGACGACCGCGACCGCCCCGCCCGAGCAGGCGACCGGCCCGCGCAGCGCCCGCGGCCTGGTCGACCTGGTCTTCCGGGCCCGCGAGCTGAGCCTGGTGATCGCCCTGGTCGCGCTCGTCGGCGGCACCGCCGCCGGCAACCCCAACTTCCTGTCCGGCCAGGGCATCGAGGACATCCTGCTCAACACCGCCATCCTCGCGCTGCTGGCCGTCGGGCAGTCGATCGTGGTCATCACCCGCAACCTCGACCTGTCCGTCGGCTCCGTGGTGGGCCTGGTCGCGTTCGTCACCGGCGACGTGCTGGCGAGCGGCTGGGGCCTGGTGCCCGGCGTCGTGTTCGGGGTGGCCGTGGGCGCGGCCTGCGGCCTGCTCAACGGGCTGCTGGTCAGCTTCTGCCGGGTGCCCGCCCTGGTCGTCACCCTCGGCACGCTCTACGTGATCCAGGGCGTCTGCCACTACCTCGCCCACGGGCGGCAGATCAACGCGGTCGACCTGCCGCCGGGGCTGCTCGCCCTGGGCAACGGCGCCGTGTTCGGCGTGCCGTACCTGCCGCTCATCACGCTGGTGATCATGCTGGCGATGGGCTACTACCTGCGCTCCTACCCGAGCGGCCGGGAGTTCTACGCGATCGGCTCCAGCCCGGAGGCGGCCCGGCTCGCCGGCGTGCCGGTGCGCCGCCGCATCCTGGCCGCCTACCTGGTCAGCGGCTGCCTGGCCGGGCTGGCGGGCGTGCTCTGGCTGGCCAGGTTCGGCACCGTCATCGGCGACTCCGCGGGCGGCTGGGAGCTGCTGGTGATCAGCGCCGTCGTCGTCGGCGGCGTCGCGATCACCGGCGGCGTCGGCAGCGTGTACGGGGCGGCGCTCGGCGCGCTGCTGCTCACCACGATCGGCAGCGCGCTGGTCGTGCTCCGGGTCAACCCCTTCTGGCAGCAGGCCATCACCGGGGCGCTGCTCCTGCTCGCGATCAGCGTCGACCGGGTGCTCGCCCTCAGGCTCGCCCGCCTGCTCAGGAACAGGAGCCGCCATGGCTAGAGTGCTGCGCTGGGACGTGCTCGTCGCGTCCCTGCTGATCGTCGTGTTCGCCGGCGGCTCGTTCACCTCGCCCGGCTTCGCGAGCGTCGACAACCTGTCGTTCGCGCTCGGCGACCTGGGCGAGATCGCGCTCATCGCGCTGGCCATGACCATGCTGGTGGTGGCCGCCGAGGTGGACCTCTCGGTCGCCTCGGTGCTCGGCCTGTCCAGCGCGCTGGTCGGCGCGCTGTGGGACGGCGGCATGGCCATCGAGACGATCATCCCGCTCGTCGTGCTGACCGGCGCCGTGTGCGGCCTGGTCAACGGCCTGCTGGTGACCAGGCTCGGGCTGCCGTCGCTGGCCGTCACGATCGGCACGCTCGCCCTCTACCGCGGCCTGGCCTACGTGGTGCTCGGCGACAGAGCCGTCGCCCAGTTTCCGCCGGACTACACCGCGCTCGCCGTGGACGACGTGCCCGGCACGCCGATCCCGTACCCGATCGCGCTGTTCGTCCTGCTCGCCGTCGTCGTCGGCGTCGTCCTGCACGCCACCGGCTTCGGCCGCTCCCTGTACGCGATCGGCGCGCAGGAGCAGGCCGCGTTCTTCGCCGGGATCCGGGTCAAGCGGATCAAGCTGCTGCTGTTCGTCGTCTCCGGGACCGTCGCCGCGTTCGCCGGAGTGATCTTCACCCTCAGATACGGCTCCGCCCGCGCCGACAACGGCATGGGCATCGAACTTGCCGTCATCGCCGCCGTACTCCTCGGCGGTGTCGACTTCGACGGCGGCAAGGGCACGCTCGGCGGCGTCATCGCCGGAGTGCTGCTCATCGGGCTGCTGCGCAACCTGCTCATGCTCGGCGACGTCTCGACCGAGATCCAGTCGATCGTCACCGGGCTGCTCCTCATCGTGTCGGTCCTCACCCCTCGTCTCGTCTCCCTCGTCAGGCCCGCCCTGAAAGGAACACCATGACCCCGATGCGCCTCACCGCCGTCGCCGCGCTGCTCACCCTGGGCGTCGCGGCGTGCGGCGGCACCACCAAGTCGAGCGTGACCTCGGCGCCCGCCCAGGCGCCGGCGTCCTCCGCCGCCGCCGCGAACCCGAACGCACCCCTCAAGCAGGGACTCAAGCTGGCGTTCCTGCCCAAGCAGATCAACAACCCGTACATGACGATCGTCGCGAACGCGGGAGCCGAGGCGGCCAAGGAGTTCCAGGGCGAGGCCAAGGAGGTCGGCCCGTCCGACGCGTCGGCCTCGTCGCAGATCTCCTACATCAACACGCTCACCCAGCAGGGCCACGACGCCATCCTCATCTCGGCCAACGACCCCAACGCCGTCTGCGGCCCGCTCCAGCAGGCCCGCGCCAAGAACATCAAGATCGTGTCGTACGACTCCGACGCCGCGCCGGAGTGCCGTGACCTGTTCATCAACCAGGCCGCCTCCGAGGAGGTCGGCCGCAGCCAGGTCAAGCTGCTCGCCGACATGATCGGAAGCAAGGGCGAGATCGCGATCCTGTCGGCCACGGCCAACGCCACGAACCAGAACACCTGGATCGACTTCATGAAGGACGAGCTGGGCAAGCCCGAATACAAGGACATGAAGCTGGTCAAGGTGGCGTACGGCGACGACGACGACCAGAAGTCCTTCACCGAGACGCAGGGCCTGCTCCAGGCCTACCCCGACCTCAAGGGCATCATCTCGCCCACCACGGTCGGCGTCTCGGCCGCGGCCCGCTACATCTCCGGCTCCAAGTACAAGGGCAAGGTCGTCCTGACCGGCCTGGGCACGCCCAACCAGATGCGCCAGTTCGTCAAGGACAAGACGGTCGAGAAGTTCGCCCTGTGGAACCCGAAGGACCTCGGCTACCTGGCCTCCTACGCGGCGGCGGCGCTGGTGTCGGGGCAGATCACCGGCGCCGAGGGCGAGACGTTCAAGGCGGGCAAGCTCGGTGAGCGCACGATCGGCAAGAACGGCGAGGTCATCCTCGGCCCGCCGTTCACCTTCGACGCCTCCAACATCGACCAGTTCGACTTCTAGCGGCTGCCCGCCACCCGGATGCCCCGCGCGCCGGCGCGGGGTGAGGAGGTCTGTACATGGAGCGCGTGTGCTTCCTGCGGACGACCACCGGTGGCAGGCCGAGATGGCGCCGTTCTTCGAGGCCGGCCGGGCCGACGCGGAGCTGGTCAGGCTGGACGAGGTTTTCCGTCTGGATTGAATCGGGGAAAGAAATGATCAAGGAACGGCTGCGCGGGCAGCGCATCGAGACGCCCTCGTGGGCGTACGGCAACTCCGGCACCAGGTTCAAGGTGTTCGCCCAGCCGGGCGTGCCGCGCGACCCGTACGAGAAGCTGGCCGACGCCGCGCAGGTGCACCGCCACACCGGCGTCGCGCCGACCGTCGCGCTGCACATCCCGTGGGACCGGGTCGACGACTACGCGCACCTGGCCCGGCACGCCGCCGAGCTGGGCGTGGGCATCGGCGCGATCAACTCCAACGTGTTCCAGGACGACGACTACAAGCTCGGCAGCGTCACCCACCCCGACCCGGCCGTCCGCCGCAAGGCGCTCGGCCATCTGCTCGAGTGCGTGGACATCATGGACCTGACCGGGTCCGACACGCTCAAACTGTGGTTCTCCGACGGCACCAACTACCCGGGCCAGGACGACATCCGGGCCCGGCAGGACCGGCTCGCCGAGGCGCTCGCCGCGGTCTACGAGCGGCTGGGCGACGGGCAGAGGTTCCTGCTGGAGTACAAACTGTTCGAGCCCGCCTTCTACACGACGGACGTGCCCGACTGGGGCACCGCCTACGCCCACTGCGTCAAGCTCGGCCCCAAGGCGCAGGTCGTGGTCGACACCGGGCACCACGCGCCGGGCGTCAACATCGAGTTCATCGTGGCGTTCCTGCTGCGCGAGGGGAAGCTCGGCGGGTTCGACTTCAACTCGCGCTTCTACGCCGACGACGACCTGATGGTGGGCGCGGCCGACCCGTTCCAGCTGTTCCGCATCATGTTCGAGGTGATCGGCGGGGGCGGGTTCACCGGCGAGACGGCGTTCATGCTCGACCAGTGCCACAACATCGAGCCCAAGATCCCCGGCCAGATCCGCTCGGTGATGAACGTCCAGGAGGCCACCGCCAAGGCGCTGCTCGTCGACCGCGACGCGCTGGCCGCCGCGCAGCGCGCGGGTGACGTGCTCGGCGCCAACGCCGTGCTGATGGACGCCTACAACACCGACGTGCGGCCCCTGCTCGCCGAGCTGCGCGAGGAGATGGGGCTGGCCCCGGACCCGATGGCCGCCTACGCCGGGTCCGGATACTTCGAGAAGATCGCCGCCGAGCGCGTCGGAGGCGCCCAGGCAGGATGGGGAGCCTGATGCGGGCCGTACGGGAACTGCTCGAAAGGTCGCACGCGCTGGGCGCGGACCCGCGCAACACCAACTACGCGGGCGGCAACACCTCGGCCAAAGGGAGCGTGACCGACCCGGCGACGGGCGGCGACGTCGAGGTGATGTGGGTCAAGGGGTCCGGTGGCGACCTCGGCACGCTCACCGAGGCCGGCCTGGCCGTGCTGCGGCTCGACCGGCTCAGGGCGCTGACCGCGGTCTACCCGGGGGAGGAGCGCGAGGACGAGATGGTCGCGGCGTTCGACTATTGCCTGCACGGCAGGGGCGGCGCCGCCCCCTCGATCGACACCGCCATGCACGGACTGGTCGACTCCCCGCACGTCGACCACCTGCACCCCGACTCGGGCATCGCCCTCGCGACCGCCGCCGACGGGCCCGAGCTGACGGCGCGGATCTTCGGCGACCGGGTGGTGTGGGTGCCGTGGCGGCGGCCCGGCTTCCAGCTCGGGCTGGACATCGCGGCCGTCAAGGCGGCCAACCCGCAGGCCATCGGCTGCGTCCTCGGCGGTCACGGCATCACCGCGTGGGGCGCGACCAGCGAGGAGTGCCGGGCCAACTCCCTCGACATCATCCGCACCGCCGAGCGCCACATCGCCGAGCACGGCCGCACCGACCCGTTCGGCCCGGTGGTCCACGAGCCGCTGCCGGAGCCGGAGCGCCACCGCCGGGCGGCCGAGCTGTTCCCGGCGATCCGCGGGCTGGCGAGCACCGACGGCCGCCAGGTCGGCCACTACACCGACACGGCCGAGGTGCTCGACTTCCTGGCCCGCGCCGAGCACCCGAGGCTGGCCGCGCTCGGCACGTCCTGCCCCGACCACTTCCTGCGCACCAAGGTCGCCCCGCTGGTGCTGGACCTCCCACCGGACGCGCCGCTGGACGACGTCCTGCTGCGGCTCGGCGAGCTGCACGCCCGCTACCGCGACGACTACACCGCCTACTACGAACGCCACGCCGGCCCCGGCTCGCCCCCGATGCGCGGCGCCGACCCGGCGATCGTGCTGGTGCCCGGGGTCGGCATGTTCAGCTTCGGCAAGGACAAGCAGACCGCCCGGGTCGCCGGCGAGTTCTACGTCAACGCCATCAACGTCATGCGCGGGGCCGAGGCGCTGTCCCGTTACCGGCCGATCGACGAGGCGGAGAAGTTCCGTATCGAGTACTGGGAGCTGGAGGAGGCCAAGCTGCGCCGGCTGCCCGCGCCCAGGCCGCTGGCCGGGCGGATCGCCCTGGTCACCGGCGGTGGCTCGGGCATCGGCGCCGCCACCGCCCGCCGGCTGGCCGCCGAGGGCGCCTGCGTGGTGGTCGCCGACCGCGACCTCGCCGCCGCCGCCAAGGTCGCCGCCGAGCTGGGCGCCGGGGCGCTTCACCCGTCGGACGTCGCGGTCGCGGTGGGCGTGGACGTCACGTCCGAGGAGCAGATCCTCGACGCCGTACGGCAGGCGGTCCGCGCGTTCGGCGGCCTCGACCTGGTGGTGAACAACGCCGGGCTGTCGCTGTCGCGGTCTCTGCTGGAGACCACGGCCGGCGACTGGGACCTGCAGCACGACGTGATGGCCCGTGGTTCGTTCCTCGTCTCCCGGGAGACCGCCCGCGTCCTGATAAGTCAGGGCATGGGGGGTGACCTCGTGTACATCTCCTCCAAGAACGCCGTGTTCGCCGGGCCCAACAACGTCGCCTACGGCGCCGCCAAGGCCGACCAGGCCCACCAGGTGCGGCTGCTGGCCGCCGAGCTGGGGGAGCACGGCATCCGGGTCAACGGCGTCAACCCCGACGGCGTGGTCCGGGGCTCCGGAATCTTCGCCTCCGGCTGGGGCGCCAACCGGGCGGCCGTCTACGGGGTGGAGGAGAAGCGGCTCGGCGAGTTCTACGCTCAGCGCACCCTGCTCAAGCGGGAGGTGCTGCCGGAGCACGTGGCCGCCGCCGTCTTCGCGCTCACGGCCGGCGACCTGTCGCTGACCACCGGCCTGCACATCCCGGTCGACGCGGGAGTGGCCGCCGCCTTCCTGCGCTAGCGGCCCGGTGCCACCTGCGGTCGGCTGCCAGCCCGGGCTGAGGGAATCGGGCCATGCAGCTGAGCCACCCACTCGACATGATGCCGCCGATCAGCCAGCCGACGGCTGGCCCTCGTTCCCGAATACCAAATATCGGCGCACCGCCTCTCGCCCACCGGGAACGAAAGGCCATCGATCAACGACCTCCCGCAGTTCGAGCTCTGTGAGCCAGGTATGCCAAGCGATCTCGGACGGATCTGGAACCAATGGCTCAGTGATCACGGCCTCGTGCACCCCGAACCAGACAGGGCTGACCCCATTCCGGCACAGGAACTTGAACATGAAACGCACCGGGACGCTGGCGCCCAGCTCCTCGGACAGCTCGCGGGCTGCCGCGTCCTCATACGACTCGCCCACGTCCACGGCACCGCCGATCATCACGTCATAGTGGCCGGGAAAGCGAGTGTGCTGCTCCGCTCGGCGCAGCACGAGGATCCGCCGCATCGGATCGCGACAGATCGTCGTCGCGATCCGATGCATCCATCGCCGACGCTCCGCCTCTGCGCGATCCACGACTCCCAGCACGCGGTCCAGTTCATCCACTCGCTCGACCAGCTCGCCCATGCAGGACACGATCGCAGGCACCACCGACAACCTGCTCTACGAGCACCCCAAGCTAGTGATCTGCGTCACATGACCTGCCCGGAAACGCAACACGAGCGACGACCCCCAGCGCGAACATCCCGATGGAAAGCCGCCTGCTCGATCGCCACACGAACACAACCGCACACAGCGAGTACGGGCAGAAGGCGCTTCTTCGTGACCGACGCCATCATGAACGGCCTTCCGCCGCACATCGCCCAAGTGATCTGCGGCCATAGGAGCATTGACACAACGATGGGCTACAAGGCCGTATACCCGGCCGAGACGATCGAGGCGCACAGAGCGTTCATCGCCCGCCGCCGAGCCACTCGACCCAGCGAAGAATACCGAGCCCCCACCGACCAGGAGTGGGACGCCTTCCTCGCACACTTCGAGAAACGCAAGGTGTCCATCGGCACCTGTGGCCGCGCTTTCTCCACCCCTTGTATTCATGAGCACGTCCCGTTGACCGAATTATCGAGAGCTCCGACTGTGTGTCGGTGAAGGCCAGGCCGTCGGTCCAGCGTCTTGATTTGGTGCCGGGCTGGTCTTGATCGTCACTGCGGGTGGCGGGTTGGATCTGTTGTGATCGGGTGTCGTTGAGGGTGTCGGCACGCGGAGGCGGGAATGGTGGAACCGGCGATCGGGGTTCGGAACGTCGCGGCGTTGAGGGTGGATCGAGTCGGTCGGGTCGTGGAGACGGGCGATCCGCTGCGGCCGTTCGAGTTGCTGGACGAGCATGGGGTCGAGGTCACCGCGGTCAGCGAGTTCCTGCATCACATGCTGGCCGACGACGCTCGGCCGACCTCGCTGAGGTCATACGCCTATGAGCTGCTCGCCTGGTTCCGGTTCCTTCGGACGATCGGGGTCGCGTGGGACGGCGCGGGTCGTGCCGAAGCCCGGGACTTCGCGCTCTGGCTGAAGACCGTCCGGAAGCCGTCGAGGCCTCGCCGTTCTGACGCCCCGGCTCCCGGGGGCGTGAACCCGCTCACGGGAAAAGCGACGCCTGGCCTGAACTACGCGCCCAGGACTCGGCGCCATGCTCGAGCGGTGATTCGCTCGTTCTATGAGTACCACCGCGAGATGCACGGCCGTCCGCTGGTGAATCCGTTCCCTGCGGCCGAAGGGGCTGAGGACGGCAGGCTGAAACGCTCACCACAACCCGATGCGGGCGGCCGGCAGCCGCTGCAGAGGGCCGCCTACCAACCCAAGGAGCCCAAACCTGCGCCGAGGATCATCCCGGACCAGGCGTTCAACGAGCTGTTCACGGCGCTGTCCTCGAACCGGGATCGCGCGCTCATCGCGTTTTACATCTCCACCGCCGCCCGGGCCTCGGAGCTCCTCGGGATCGTGCAGGGGCTCGTCGCTCCGGAGGACCAGACGGTCGGCGTGATCCGCAAGGGCAGCCAGGCGCTGCAGCACCTTCCTGCCTCCCCGGACGCCTTCGTCTGGCTGCGTCTCTACCAGCAAGAGATGCACGGCCTGATCCCGCGAGGATCTTCTCAACCGGTGTGGTGGACTCTGCGCCGGCCGTTCCGACCGCTGTCCTACGACGCGGCCAGGATGGTGTTCACCCGCGTTAACCAGCTACTCGGCGCCAACTGGACCCTGCATGACCTGCGGCACACTGCGGCCAAGAGGATGATCCGCGACCCGAACCTGACGCTCGCCGACGTTCAGTGGGTGCTCGGGCACGCCCACATCACCACCACCGAGATCTATACGAACCCGGCACCGGACGAGGTGGTCAGCCACGTTCTGGCCCATCACGAACGGCAACGCAGCGGCGCGGACGCGCTCCCCGCGCCACCGGCACCTGGTTATCGGCCCGAGGTCCTGGCCGCGCTTTTCGGCACTCCACAGATCAGCGGGGAGGCGTGATGGCCAGGAAGGTCCATGACGGCCCCGCGAACGGGACGGCGCAGAGAACCCAGCCTCCGCAGGAATGGCCAGCGCGCCCGATGCCGGACGGGTGGTGGCAGACGCGGCAGGAACGTGACGCCCTGACCGCACGGCTGCTGACCGCTTTCACCGACGCGGTGATCTCGCGCCGTGACTTGGTGCGGCGGCGGGGACTGGCCAAGCTGCTGGACTGGCTGGAAACTCAACCTGGCGACACCTGGCAGGACCGGTGGCTGACCAGCGGAGCGGACGCCGCCGGCTTCGAGTGGACCGACCTGGTGCTGAGCGGAGACGCGGCCCGGTTCAAGCGCGACGAATTGGTCGGCGGGCTGACCGGAGAGGGCGTGCAGTTGCCGTTCCTCGTGGTGGACGGCGGTGGCGAGGAACTCCGGCCGGTGAGCGCCTATCTGCGGGATCTGATGCTCGGAGACGCCAGCCCGTTGACGTGCCGGAGCTATGCGTTTGACCTTCTGCGGTGGCACCGGCTGCTGTGGTTCCTCCAACTCAACTGGGAGAAGGCGACCGAGGCCGAGGTCGCAACTATGGTCGGCTGGCTGCGTACGGCCCGGAACCCGCAGCGAGAACGCAAGCGGCCGGGCGCGACTCCAGCGGGATCAGTAAATCTCAAGACCGGCAAGCCGTCGCTGCGGGCCGGGTACGCGCCGAGCACGATCAATCACGCGCTCACCGTCGTGCATGGCTTCTACTCCTTCCATAGCCGGTTCGGAGCCGGCCCGGTGGTCAACCCGGTGCCCGTCTCGGCGCAGCGGCGCCAGGTGCTGGCGCACCGCAGCCCACTGGACCCGGTGCCGGTGGTCCGTCGAGCGCGGTTGCGGCAACGGGTACCGCAGCAGACGCCGCGAGCGATCCCGGACAACCTGTGGGACGAGCTGTTCGCCGCGATGGGCTGTGATCGCGACCGGGCGCTGCTGGAGTTCTACGTCAGTTCGGGAGCACGAGCCAGTGAGCTTCTCGGCCTGACCTTGGACGACATCGACTGGGGCGGCCAACTGATCTACGTGGTCTCCAAAGGCACCCGACTTCGCCAGCCGATCCCGGCCTCCCCGAACGCTTTCTGCTACCTGGGCCTTTACCTGGCTACCGACGGACTGCCGTTACCTGGGCAGCCGATCTGGCGGACCCGCCACGGCGAGCAGCGGCCGATGACCTACTGGGCGATGAGGCGGGTGCTGCAACGGGCCAACGAGCGGCTGGGCACCAACTGGACGTTGCACGACGCCCGCCACACCGCCGCCACCAGGATGGCCGGCGACGAACGCCTCACACTGGCCGAGGTCCAGACCATCCTTCGCCACGCTCACCTGGACACCACGGGGCACTACCTGGTGGCCCGCATCGAGGACATGCACGACAAGCTGCACGAGCACTACACCCGGCCTCGCCCGCAACGCTCTTATCCGGCCGGTTACGACCCCGACGACATCAAGGCGGTCTTCGGTGGCTGAACCGACCACGACCACGGTGGCCCCTGACGAAGCCACGAGGCTGGTGCCGACACGGTTCGCTGGCCTGCAGGCCGCGCCCGCACTGCCGTCCGCGGTCCCGCCCGGCCCCTATAGCCGCCATCTGGTGGACGCTGGCGTTGACGAGATCGAGGCGGCGATGCGCCAGGTCTGGCCCGGTGGTCGCGACTCCGAACGACGGCGGGCCCGCGGCGCCCGGCTCCTCCTGGAGCACCTCAGCGGCTTCCCGGGTGGAGGCTGGCAGCAACGGTGGGAGGCCAGCGGGCTGAACGAGGCGAGCCGGCCGGTCAACGTGATGATCCCCGAGCATCAAGGGCGCAAGGAGATCTGCACCGGTGCGGCCTGCTTGTTCGCGCTGCGCGTCATCCGCCCGTCATTACTGGCACTGCGGTCGACCCGGTTCGCTGGCTACGGCGGACGGTTCCTGGAAGCGCAGCGTGACCCGCTGCTGGAGGAGTTCTGGAAGCGGGTTAAGGATCATCCGGTACATCCGATGCACCACACCGCGGCCCTGTTCGACGTCGCGGTCGCGTTGACCACGCAAGGAATCGCCCTGGCCGACCTGACGCCTGAGGCGTTTCTGCACTACATATGGCAGTCCCGCGATCAAGGACTGACCATGAAGGCCCGCGGCAAGCAGAACCGCGGCCAGTTCCCAGGCCAGCTGGCCTGGCCCGTCCTGCACGAGATGGGACTGTTCCCCCCGGGCACACCGGCGACGGTGCGCGCGGCCGTGCTACCGGGGCAGCGAACGCTGGAAGAACTCGTCGATCGCTACGCCATCCAGCATCAGGGAGTACGGCAACTGATCCTGGACTACCTGGCCCGGCGCCGCAGCGAACTGGACTACAGCTCCCTCGATCAGCACGCTCGGTCCCTGGCCGGGGCGTTCTGGGCCAAGATTGAAGCCCTCTCACCCGGGCATCCAGACCTGCGCATCGACGCCGACCTCTATGAGAGATGGCGTGAGGCGCTCAACACCCGCAAGGACGGCCAGGGCAAGCGACACGAGGTCGAACGCATCCTGCGCTCAGTGCGCTCCTTCTACCTCGACCTGCATAGCTGGGCGGTCGACGAACCCGACAAGTGGGCACCATGGGTCGCTCCCTGCCCGATCCCCGACAACGCGCTACGCGGGCTCACCGTCCGCAAGCGGCGCACCAAGGAACGCATAGACGACCGGATCCGCCGCCGCCAACCCCTGCTGCCCACCCTCGTGGCGCACCTGGAAGACCGCTACCACCACCTACGCGAACTCCTGCACCACACTTCCCCGCTCGCTCCCGGCCAGACCTTCACCTTCGAGGGACGCCTCTACCAGCGGATCTGGACCGCTGGTGACGAACGGCGCCAACGGCACGGCGGACAGGCCAATGTTCGGGTCCGCGACCTGGCCGCCGACGCGGACCTGAATCTCACCGTCACCGAGGAGCTGGCTTTCTGGGAATGGGCGACCACAGAGGTCCTGCGACACAGCGGCATTCGGATCGAGGAGCTCCTCGAGCTCACTCACCTCAGCATCCGCCAATACCAGCGCCCCAACGGGGAAGTCATCGCGCTGCTGGTCATCGCCCCGTCCAAGACCGACCGCGAGCGCGTCATCCCCATGTCGGCCGAGCTGTTCGCCGTCATCGCCGCCATCGTTCGCAGACACACTGACGGCGGCCGGGCCATACCCCTCATCCAACGTTACGACCAGCACGAACGCCGGATGAGCGAACCGATGCCGTTCCTGTTCCAACGCCAGCTCGGCACCGTCCGCCGTGTCATCTCGCCCGCCACCGTCCTGGTCATGCTCCGCCGACGCTGCGCCGAGCTGGCCGAGCACCACCCAGGCTTCCAGACCGTCGGCTTCACCCCCCACGATTTCCGCAGGCTGCTGGCCACCGAGCTGGTCAACAACGGACTCCCCATCCACATCGGCGCCGCCCTACTTGGGCATTTGAACCTGCAAACAACTCGGGGATACGTCGCGGTGTTCAACGAAGACCTCGTCCGCCACTACCAGGCATACCTCGACCGCCGCCGCCAGGCCCGGCCGACCGATGAGTACCGCCCGGTGACCGAATCCGAATGGCTCGGGTTCGAAGAACACTTCGACCAGCGCAAAGTCGAGCTAGGAGGATGCGCCCGGCCCTACGGGACCCCTTGCCAACATGAACACGCCTGCCTGAGATGTCCCATGATCAACATAAACCCGAAAATGCTGCACCGCCTCGACGAGATCGAACTCGACCTCCTGGCCCGCCGAGCCCGAGCCGAAGCCGAGGGCTGGCTCGGCGAGATCGAAGGCATCGACCTCACCCTCACCTTCCTCCGCCAGAAGCGAGACCAGACCCGCCGACTCGCCAGAGTCGCCCCGATCCACCTCGGCATGCCAGGCATGCCCACGCCCAGGGCTCAGATGTGATTCGTGATCCGCCTAGTCACGGCACGGCCCTATCGACGAGGGGTCGCCATAGCCTGATCGGCGCCAGGGTCGCCAGGAATTGGCGAGCTACGGGTCGCGGTAGTCGTCCTTTAACACTCCCCACACGCCCACCGTCATTCCATCAACGACGCCCTCGATCTCGTAGACGACCGCGACACCATCACGGAACTCGCGAGGCGGCGATGCATGAGGCAGCAGGCCCGCGAACACCTGATCGATGATCTTTCGGATTCGATCAGGCGTGGCTCTGATGCGGCCATCAAGGATCGGCAACCGGCCATACAGCCGACCTTTCCGCACCTCGAACGGATGCTGCACGATCCAGGTGATCTGCCCGGCGTCGTCCGCGCTCACACCGCTGGCCACCAGCGTCGCGTTCATCATCTCGGCGGCCGCAGCCAGGACCGTTGCCGCCAGCCGATCAGGCAACAACTGCACTTCGCTAGCGCCCTCGCTCATGGAGCGAATGATCCCACGGCATTACGACTTGCAAAGTGCAGAGAATTCTGCGGCAACGGCTCGCGCAGATGCTGGCCGAGGCCCGCCAGGCCCTCGATCCCGAGGGATTCATCCGGCTCGAGGAGCATGCCCGGGACGCGATCGGGTGGGCTCGGTCGGACGCGATGAACAAGCTCACCTGGGTGGTGATCAGCAAGGGCGGCACGGTCGCTGACATCACGATGGGCGACTGCGTCGAGCTGACGGCCGCGCTGGAGGAGTACCACTTTCGGGGAAGCGCAGGTCGGCTGCTGTTCTACGCGCTACTGAAGGAAACCGGGATACTTCCCGCGTCCGCCCCGCCACGGTTCCGGGCCTTGCGGATCGAGGGACGCCCCAGCATCGAGCAGATCGTCGACAAGTACGGCATCGAGTGCGAACCCGTCCGGGACTTGATGGTCGAATACCTCACCGAGCGGGCGCCCGACCTGGACCACACCTCGCTGCGCTCGATCGCCCGCAACCTATGCCGACTGTTCTGGCGCGACCTGGAACTCCACCATCCCGGCATTAGCTCCCTACACCTGGCGCCCGAAGTCGCACAGGCATGGAAGGAACGGCTTTCCTACATCCGCGACACCGACGACAACCCGATCCGGCCGCGCGTCAACTTCCGCAGCGAGTTGGTCTTCGTCAAAGCCTTCTATGAGGACATCGCCCGCTGGGCCGTCGACGACCCCGCCCGCTGGGCAAGGTGGGCGGTCCCGTGCCCGATCAAGGCCAGCGAGTGCACGACCAAGAAGGCCAAGTCCAGGGTGAAGTCGCGGATGGACCAGCGGACCCGAACCCAGCTCCCGCTCCTACCCGCCCTGCTACGCGCGGTTGAACAGCAGCACAAAGCCGCCGAGCACCTGATCACCACGACCATGGGCACGCCTGAAGGCGAGACCTTCACAGTTGAAGGCCGCGAGCTGCGGCGGTGCCGGCAGGGCCCGTCCGGGCGCGTCTATGTCATCGAGGCCGCCACAGGCAAGAAGCGGAACCTCACCCACGAGGAGGAAGCCGCGTTCTGGTCCTGGGCGACGGTTGAGGTCCTGCGCGCGACCGGGGTCCGGATCGAGGAGATGCTCGAGCTCACCCATCACAGCTTCGTCGCCTACACGCTGCCGACCACGGGCGAAGTCGTACCGATGCTGCAGATCGCGCCTTCCAAGACCGACGCCGAACGGCTCCTGCTCGTCTCGCCCGAACTCGCCGAGGTCCTCACCGCGATCATTTTCCGAGTCCGGCGCGGCCACGCCGCCCTGCCTCTGGTCTCGGCCTATGACGTGTTCGAGCAGACCTGGAGCGCGCCGATGCCGTTCCTGTTCCAACGCCGCTACGGCTCCGAAGACCGTGCCCTGACCCGCAGCTACATCCGCGAATGCCTGATCGCCACCTCCGCGGCTGCGCAGATCACCATCGCCGGTGAACCCCTCGAATGGCGACCCCACGACTTCCGGAGAATCTTCGTCACCGACGCCCTGCGCTCCGGGCTCCCACCCCACGTCGCCGCCAAGATCTGCGGACACGCCCTCCTCGACACCACGATGGGCTACGCCGCGATCTACCCCGAAGACGTCATAACCCACCATCGGGCGTTCATCGCCCGCCGCAGGACCGAACGCCTCCGCGAGGAATACCGCGACCCCACCGCCGGTGAATGGGAAGAATTCCTTGCCCACTTCGAGCTGCGGAAGGTGGCGCTCGGAGTATGTGGTCGCGACTTCGGAACCCCTTGCGCGCATGAAAACGCCTGCGTCAGATGCCCCCTCCTTCGCGTTGACCCAGGTCAGAAGACCCGACTGGAGGAGATCCACGCGAACCTCATCGACCGGCTCACCGAGGCCAGACAACAGGGCTGGCTCGGCGAGGTCGCCGCAATCGAAACCACCCTCGCCGCCGCCAAGCAGAAGCTCCAGGCCATGAGGGACGCGGTCTCCCGCACGACCGTGGTCAGCCTTGGCATGCCCGACATCCGCCGATCCGTTGGACGCTCGAGCGGACGACAATAATGACGCGCCGCCTGGTTGCACCCGATCCGAAACCGCCCGCTACCGTGCTCTCGTGGCACTCAGGACGGTCAACGACCGATGGGCAGGAGACAACCTCGACGATCTGGTCGCCTACTTCGGCGCGGATCCAGACGAGTACCCGGCGCACCAAGTGGTCGCGGCACGCTGCGACCAGTGCACAGGCCAGGTCTTCGTCCTTGAGACCGACGAGTCGTCCACTTGCGTCCGCCGCACCTGCGTCAGCTGCGACCAGACCACCCACATGCTGGACAGCGAGGAGCACTGGCCGACCACGGAAGAAGAGGCCGAAGCCCAGTACTTCGTCGAGTGCACCTGCGGCGAGGACCAATTCGAGACTGCAGTCGGCTTCACCTTCTACGACGACGGCCCGACCTCGGATATCCGCTGGGTCAGCATCGCAGTCCGATGCACGACCGACGGTCTCATCGGCTACTGCGCGAGCTGGAAGATCGGCTATGGGCCCTCCCGCCACCTGGTCGACTCTGTCTGATCCCCGGGTCCGGCCACGACACGCCCGATCTTCAATTTGAGCTGATCAACCGCCACCACGCCCTGTCACCGACCTCTCATCGGGGCGCCAAAGGCCCCTCAAGATCAGTTCGGTTAAGCTTGTGTCAGATGTGCGCTTCTCAGGCCGGACCCGGTCCAACGCGCCCGCATCGAAGAGATCCGCGACAACCTCATCGCCCGCATTGCCGAGGCCGAACGCGAAGGCTGGCTCGGCGAGGTTGAAGGACTCCAGGTCAGCCTGGCTGGCGCCGAGGAGAAGCTCCGCCGGCTCGATCGGGGCCACGGGCAGCATACGGCCGTGGACCTTGGCATCCCCACCACGCGCGGTGATCGATGAACCCCACGAAGGCGGGCTGCCGCATGGCCCTCAACCAAGATCGAGAACAAGTTAAGAGAAGCGTGCGTCAAACGCCCTCTAGAACACGATCAAGTGCCGCCCGGCCTGCAGGTCCCCAGTTCGGCTTGCCGCCGGGAAGGCCCCGATCCCCGTTCTGCCCCATGAGCATCAGAAAGAGACTCTTCATAGCGGCCAGCCCGCGGGCGCGCCTGATCGCCGCCTCATCCGCGTGCGCGTACGCGTCGAAGAACCGTGCGGCCGTCCCCGCGGGGAGCAGCACCCACGCGGCGCCGAGGTCCCACGCGGGATCGCCCGCGAATAAGGCACCGAAATCGATCACGCCCGAGAGCGTCCCGTCCGAGACGACGACATTCGCGGGATGGAGGTCACCGTGCACCCACACCGGCAGGCCCTCCCACTCGGGAGCCGCGACGGCATCGGCCCAGACGGCCCGGACGGCGCCGACATCGCCGACGGCGTCGGGGTCAATGGCCTGCAAGAACTGCTCGAAGCCGCCCGTGCACCTCTTGGGGTGAGCGCCGAAGTCCGAACTGGCCGGGGCCTCGGCGGGCGCCTCCACATGGAGCGCCCGGAGGAAGCCCGCCAACGTGTCGGCCGCGTGGACGCCGCGGCTGATCGAGCCGTGGTCCAGCGGCTCGCCGGGAACCCACGTCATCACGGTCCAGTGCTTGGGGAAGCGCTCAGACGGTTCGCCGAACCGCACCGGGGTCGGCACCGGGAGCGGCAGGCGCAGGGCCAACACGGGTAGCCACCGCCGCTCCTTGAGCTGGAGCTCCGGGGTGGGGTCCATGCGCTGCATGCGCACGGCCAGCTCGTCCCCGAGGCGCCACATCTGGTTGCCCCAACCGCCCGCCACCTCGCGGATGGCCAGCCCTGCAAGGTCTGGATGTTGCTCCCGCAGCAAGTCGCGGACCAGGTCTGCGGTGATCTCAATCTCGGCGTCGGTCATGCGAAGTCACAGTACTGAGGCGGCAGGCGGAGCGGCTCTCGCTCTCCGGAGCATCTCGCTGTGATTCCTCTGGCATCACCGATCGGTTTCAGAGAGCTGCAGATCAGAGGCTTTGGGACGGAACGGCCCCATAGTTCAGAGAAGCCTGCGTCAGATGCCCCCTCCTTCGCGTTGACCCAGCTCAGAAGCCCCGACTCGAAGAGATCCACGCCAACCTCATCGACCGTCTCGCCGAGGCCAAGGAACAAGGCTGGCTCGGTGAAGTCGCCGCCATCGAGACCACCCTCGCCGCCGCCGACCAGAAGCTCCAGACCATGCGAGAGGCAGCAGCTCGCACGACGACCGTCAGCCTCGGCATGCCCGACATCCGCCGGTCCGTCGGCCGCTCGACCGGAAGCGGCACGTGACACGCCGCACTTCTCCCACGTCGTCGGTTGCACCATTGCCGCTGACAGCCCGTGATGGCGGTCGGCGACAGAGCCGTATTCACGAATTCAGGGAACTCGTGAACCACTCTTAAGATCACCAAAGAACGGCCCCCTACAGGAAGAGCTCACTCATGCGCACCATCTACGCCGTCACCCATCCGGAGGCGACGCACCACATCGAGGGGGTCGTCGGCGGCTGGCATGATTCGCATCTGACGCCGGCTGGCCTCAGCGCAGCGGCCTCCATTGCCCAGGCGCTGCGGGCTCAGATCCCGGACGGCGCCGATGTGGAGCTATTCTCCTCAGATCTGCAGCGCACCCGGCAAACGGCCGAGAAGGTTGGCGAGCTGTTCGGCGTGAAACCGATCCTGGACCGCAGACTGCGGGAGAAATCCTACGGAGAGGCGGAGGGAAGGCCACAGGAGTGGCTGGACCAGCGATTCATCCCGCCGCCGGCTGCCGGGGAGCGGTTGGAACACGACGAGGGCGTGGAGGGCGCCGAGACCAAGGCGGCGTTGGCGCAGCGCATCTACGCGGCCATGGACGAGATCTTGCAGCGTCCCTGCGAACACCAGATCATCGTGACGCACGGTGGCTCCCTGACAGTTGTCGTGGCGTCCTGGATCAAGATGCCGATCAAGGCGGTCGGCCACGCCTATTTCCGGGCGCCATCCGGCAGCATCACCACGCTGCACGAAGACGACTTCTACTACAACCGCCAGGTCGTCAATCTCGGTGACACCCGCCATCTCGACTCCGCCGAAGCTGGCTGACCTCTACCTGGCAGGCTTCGACGGCTAACGAGGTGACGTGCCGCCGCTGAGCAGACTCCGTCCCATGATGCTGCGCCAATCCGCAAGAGCCGGGGGCGCCCGCGACACGCCGAGCGGCAGGCCATGACCGACGATCAACAGCCAGGGTTCGCTGCCGCCTGCTTGGCCGAGGTTGATTCACGTGTCAGGAGGTGTGAACTACTGGTGGCTCTGTGCCGCCAGGTGGGCTGACGAAGCTGCCCATGCCGCGAACGGTATAGATGGCCCCCTCCTCACGGAGGGCTCTCATCACCTTGTGGGCGGTCATCCGGGCGATTCCGAACTCTTGCATCAGATCGTTCTCGCTCGGTACTCGCGAACCGGGGCGGTACGCCCCTGCTGCGATGCGCTCGCGGATCGCTTGGGCGACCTGCTGCCACTTTGGTTGGTCCTCGCGAAACTCGATCACCAGGCAACTGTAGAAACCTGCGATGTACCGCTATCGACCGGATGGCCCTATAGACCACTGTAGACATCCTCCCATCTGGCGTTTAGCCTGGCGACATGTCAGCACCTGGCTACGACCTTGACGTGCTTCGCGCCATGTTCCCCGGTTGGTCGTTCTTCTGCAGTGACACGGGCGTCTTCTACGCGACCAGGCGCGGTGTCCGCCTTCGCAATACCGAGATCGATGCGGGGCTTCATCAGACGGTGAGCGCTGATGACGTGGGAACGTTCGTGGCACTGCTTCAAGACCAGCAGATCCGACGGTGACGTCGTGCCCACGTCACGCTCACTGCCCGACTATCACGGGCTGCATGTGGCTGTTCCGCACCAGCAAGCTGAGCGAGTGGAGTGGGAACGAAGTCTTCCGCGCGCTGATCGGACGCGGGTACGCGAGCACACATGCGTTTGCCAGCGCCCGATGTTCGAACTGTGCGCAGCTGGCGGCCTGTGGTTCATCCGGCGCACTTCGGCTGAGTCCCCAGTTCTGGTCGTGGAGAGCGCCTGGCTGTCGGCGCGTGCGGCGAAGAACCTGTGGCTACGGATTTTGACTGGTCAGGCACGGTGACTCGACGAAAACGAGGACACCTGCGTGAAGAAACCGCAGGTGTGGTCTTCGAGGAGGAGTAGCGCTGTCACGATCCGGGAGCAGCCGGCGTGCGGGTGCGTCAGGAGCAGAAGTTCGCGATCGTGGCGGTGAGGACGTCGGTCAGGCGGTGCAGGGAGGCGAGGTCGGCCCACTCCGTGGCGGCGTGGGCTCCTTCGCCGTCGACGCCGAAGAGCAGGCGCGGGATACCGGCCTGGTCGAGCAGGACACGGTCGGTCCAGGACGGTTCGGCGCGGATCACGGGCGGATGCCCGAGCGTTCGCTCGGCGTGTGCCGCTCCCGGGAAAGGCACGAGACGACCGCTGTCCCCCGGCCGCCGGTGAACGTCAGAGCTTGATGTGGGCCGCCACCGGCAGGTGGTCGCTGCCGGTGGCGGGCAGGGTCCAGGTGGTGACGGGCGTCGCCGCGCGGGTCATGACGTGGTCGATCCGGGCGATGGGGAATGCGGCGGGCCAGCTGAAGCCGAAACCCTCCTCCGCCGGGGTCATCCGGGAGGTGACCGGAGCCAGGCCACGGTCATCGAGGGTGCTGTTGAGGTCGCCCAGCAGAACGATCCTGTCCAGCCGTTCCGCGGCGATGGCCGCGCCCAAGGCGGCGGCGCTCTCGTCCCTCCAGCCGGAGCCGAAGCCGTCTGGCAGCCGGATACGGACCGAGGGCAGGTGGGCGACGTACACGGCTATGTCACCGGATGGCGTCCGCACGGTGGACCGCAGCCCTCGGCTCCAGTCTCCTCCGACCTCCGCGGGCTTGATATCCACCGGCCGGGAGTCCGCGAGGGGATGTCTGGACCACAGTCCGACGGTGCCCACGACCGCGTGGTAGGGATGTCCGGGCGCGAGGACGGCCTCGTAGACGGGCAGGGCGTCAGGCGTCAACTCCTCCAGAGCGATGAGGTCGGCTCCGGCCTGGGCCAGGGCTCGCGCGGTTCCGCCGGGATCGGGGTTCTCGTCGCTGACGTTGTGCTGGAGCACGGTCAGGTCGTGAGCCGCCCCCTGATCAGCGGGTGGCAACCGCTCACCGAAGAGGGCGGCCCAGACCGCCGCGGGCAGCACCAGGGACACCATCGCGGTGGCCGAGCGACGCAGCAGTGCCAGGACCATCAGCACGGGAACGGCAAGGCCACCCCAGGGAAGGAAGGTCTCCAGCAGGCTGCCGAGATTGCCGACGGTGTTGGGCACGACGCCGGGGAACGCCAGCAGCCCGGCCAGCAGCACGGCAACCGACGCGAGCACCCGCCCCCGCGACCAGGACGTCCGGCCCGGCCCGCCCCCACGCCGCCGGTCGACGCGACGAGGGCGCCTCTCCGCGGCGCGGGCCTTCCGATCTTCGACGCTCATACGCCCGACCGTACGGGCCGCCACGGGGAAGTGCTTCGGCTACCCGTGAGCTCCCCTGGAATCCTCTCCTGCCGGGTGCGCGACGGGACACGTTCTGACCGTTGGGCAGCACTTCTCGGACTCTGCTTCTACCTCGCCTCGTCGTTGGCTGATCGAGCTCTGAGCGGGCCTGTCAGCCCAGGAGACCGAGGGAGCGGAGCCAGTCGACGTACCGGTCCATCCAGGTGCCGCAGGGCAGGTCCGGCGGCGCCGCCGCGAACGCATGGCCGCCCTGGGCGTAGACGTGCATCTCGACCGGGTGTCCCGCCGCCTGCCAAGCGGCGTACAGGGCGAGGTTGCCGGGCACGACCCCGATGCCCTCGTCGTCGCTGGCGAACGCGATGAACAGGGGAGGCGCGTCGGGCGGCACGGTGTACTCGTCGAAGACGCCGCCGTAGATCGGCGCGGCGAAGGCGGGGCGGGTGGCCGCGTCGTAGCTTGTCGCGGCGTGGATCGTGAGCAGCCCGCCCGCGGATTAGCCCGTCATGCCGACGCGCCCCGGGTCGACGCCCCAGGCGGAGGCCCGCTCGCGGACGACCCGGAGCGCCTGGAAGGCGTCGTCCCTGGCCACGCGCGACTGGGCCTTGACGGCGTCCATGATGGGGGACGACGACGCCAGGCGCATGAACTCCTCGTCGGCTCGCGGCGTCGGCGCCAGCCGGTACCTGAGGACGAACACGGTCAGGCCGTGCCCGGCGAGCCGGCCCGCGACGCCGTTGATCTCGAGGTCCTCCCAGTGCGGGAGTGTGTGGAAGCTGCCGCCGGGGCAGAGGATCACGCCGGTGCGGGCCGCCACGGACGGATCGGGGGTGTAGACGGTCAGCGACGGCGCCGTCACGTTTCGGATCAGTCTGACGTTCCTGGCGGCCGGGATCTCCTGGAGGAAGGTCTCGTGGCCGTGGATCGCCTCCTGCGTGGAGTCTTCCCATAGCGGGATGATCGCCTTCATAGCCGCTTCTTCCGGTCAAGGGTGGACGAGGGTCACGGTGCCGGCCTCTCCGTCGATGATGACCTGCTGGCCGCTCCGCAGCCGCTCGGTCGCCGTGCCGGTGCCGAGCACGGCGGGAATGCCGTACTCGCGCGCCACGATCGAGCTGTGGCTGAGCGGGCCGCCGACGTCGGTGACCACGGCGGACGCGAGCGCGAACAGCGACGTCCACGCGGGTGTGGTGATCCGCGCGACCAGCACGTCCCCCTGGCGCATCCGGCCGAACTCGCCGGGGCCGTGGATGATCCGCGCGGGAGCGCTGACCCGTCCGGGGCTGCCGGGCACGCCCTTGATGACGTCGGCGGATCCGTCGTCGCGGTGGCCGGGCAGCAGTCGGGAGAAGTCGATGCCGAGGATCTTCATGCCGTCTTCCGGGAGCGCGTGCGGTGGCGCGACGGCCTGCTGCGCCCGCCATGTGGCCCTGCGCTCGGCCACGACGGCGCGCGAGTCCGCCGGGGTACGGCCTGCGGAGTCCAGCGCCTCGACCGCCGCCTCCAGCTCGTCCAGGCGCAGCCAGAACACGTCGTCCTCATCGGCGACGGCCTTCGCGGCGACGAGTCGCCGGCCGATCTCGTGCAGTGCGTGGCGGGCGACAGGCCAGCCCAGGCCCACGTCGGCCAGGGCGTCCTCGCGCAGCGGCGCCATCTTCTGCGCCCAGCGCAGCACGCGCTTGGCGAACGCCGCCCGCAGGCCGCGGCGGGCGTTCAACCGGCGGGCGGCCCGCTCGCGTTGCTCTCGCGCCGCCCGCTGCCGCTCATGGGGGTCGGGCGCCTGGCCGGTCAGGTAGAAGCGCAGCGTCTGGAGCAGCGGCGCCGGGTCCTCCGCCGGTAGCGGCTTGGCGAAGTCGAGGTCGTACACCATGTCGCCGAACTCGGCCAGGTGCGCGGCGAACCGGCCGGCGAACTCCCCGGGCTGATCCACCGGAGGGTGCTCCAGGCGCTCGGCCGGCCCGGGCTGCTCGCGCGCCCAGCGCGCCAGGTCGTAGAGGGACTTCTCCGCGCGCACCGGCTTGCTGTCGAAACCCAGCAGGAACGCCGGCGCCGGCGGATCGTCCGGGCGCCTGACGCGCTTGTACGCCTGGGTGAACAGCGACTCGCTCATGTAGGCCGCGGGCAGGACGCCGCTCTGGATGGCCGTGTAGTAGCGGGCCGCCTCCTCGACGATCTCACGGGCTCCGGCGAGGAGTTCGCTCGCCGGCGCGGAGGCGGTGTCGGCCGAGCCCCGCCTGGCCGCGACACCCGCGTAGGCCGCATGAGCCTGCCGCCACCGCTGCGCCGCGGTGCGCAGCCCCCGGGGCAGTGTGACGGCCAGGAACAGCGGCTGCGCCACCATCGTCCGGGCCAGCATGCCGGGCGTGTAGGTGATGTTGTAGTAGGCGTAGCCGCCGATGACGGCGAACGGCTCGTCGAAGTACGGCAGGCCGATGCTCTTGTACCCCTCCAGGGTGGCCTGCTTCCAGGCGTCGAGGCCCAGCGTGGCGAAGAGCGGGGAGAGCGGTTCGGGCAGCAACTCGGTGACGCTGCCCCGCACGTACTTGCCCTTCGGGTCGGGCAGCTCCCAGGAGGGTGCGGCGCCGGGCAGGGCGGTGATGGGACGCGCCTGGAGGATGTGCGGGCGGCCGTCGTGTCTGGCCCACTCGATGTCCATCGGCCGCTCGTACAGTTCCTCGATCGCGACGGCGAGGCGGGTGAGCTCGGCCGCCTGCGGCGGGTCGAGCACGGGCCGCTCGCGCAGCTCAGCCGGCACCGGCTCCTCGCGGGTCCCGGCGGGCGTGCGGACCGTCATGACCTGTTTGTCGCTGATCTCCTGCCGGATGATCGAGCCGTCGGCCTTGGCGACGACGATCGTGTCGGGGGTGACCTGCCCTCCGACGACCGCCTCGCCGAGCCCCCAGGCCGCGTTGACCATCACCCGGTCGCGGGCGCCGGTCAGCGGGTCGGCGGTGAAGAGCACGCCGGCCGCGTCGGCCGGCACGAGCTCCTGGACCACGACCGCCAGGCTGACCTCGTCGGGGCCGATGCCCTGTCGTGCGCGGTAGCCGATGGCGCGGGCCGTCCACAGGGACGCCCAGCAGCGCTTCACCGCGTCCAGGACCGGGGAAGGGCCGCGGATGTTGAGGTAGGTCTCCTGCTGACCGGCGAAGGACATCTCCGGCAGGTCCTCGGCGGTCGCGGAGGATCGCACGGCCACCGCCGGGTCGTCGCCCAGCTCGGCGTAGGCGGCGCCGATGGCGCGGGCCACCTCTTCCGGCACCGGCTGCCCGGTGAAGAGCGCGGCGATCTTCTCGGCAGCGGTGTCGCAGGTCTCGGGCCGGTCGGGGAAGGCCGCCGAGGCGAGCTCGACGATGCGCTCCTGCAGGCCGTGCGCGGTGACGAAGCGGCGGTAGGCGGCCGTCGTCACGTGGAAGCCCGGTGGCACCGGCAGGCCGGCCGCGGCCAGGCGGGCCAGCGAGGCGCCCTTGCCCCCGGCCCGCTCCAACGTGGCGCGGGCGTCGTCCAGGGCCAGGGTGAGGGGTTCGTCCGTCATGATCGCTTCCCTTCCTGTCGGTTCAGTGCGGCGGCGAGAGCGGCGCGGGCCTGGTCCAATCCGCCGAGCAGCACTGCCTTGCCGTTGGCGAGGTCGGCGCCGCCGGGCGGCGTCAGGGCTCGGTCGAGCAGGTCCGCCAGCGTCTCCAGCAGCTCGTCCGGCGTCGGCCGATCGGGGTGCGGCCCCGTCTTTTCCGCCATGAAGGCGCTGCGCAGGGCCGGGGTGAGCGCGTCGAGGATGAACGCCACGGCCCGGGTGTCGACCTCCAGGCGCATGGTGCCCGCCCGCTGCATCATGTGGAGGAACTCGCGCATGCCGAAGGTGCTCGGCCGCCTCTCGAACAGGTTCGAGGGCTTGCGGAGGTATTTGCCGAAGACCTCCGGGTCCCTCACGGTGATCGCGGAGGCCAGCGGCAGCGTCTTCAGCACGTGGACCATCGCCCGGTAGACGCTGGCCACGTCGCCGCCGCGCGGATCGGCCTCCACCTGCTCGCGCCAGGTCTCGACGTGGCATTTTGACACTTTTCGACAATCTGTCAATCAGACGCTGCGCCCGGCTCCTCACGCCGTCAACGGTGAGCCGCGGGAAGCGGTCGGCGCGGCAGGGGGGCCGCTCGGGCGGGCCATGACGCCTCAAGGGCCACGCGTAGGTCCGGGCACGTGTTCTCGGCCGCCACCTCGCGCGTCCACAGCCCCGGTCCCAGACTGATCACAAGAAGCAGCCGGGGGCGCGTCAGGAGCAGAAGTCGGCGACCGTGGCGGTGAGGACGTCGGTCAGGCGGTGCAGGGAGGCGAGGTCGGCCCACTCCGTGGCGGCGTGGGCCCCTTCGCCGTCGACGCCGATGAGCAGGCACGGGATGCCGGCCTGGTCCAGGAGGGCGCAGTCGGTCCAGAACGGCTCGGCACGGATCACGGGCGGGTGGCCGAGCGCCCGCTCGGCGTGCCGGAGCACGGTGCGCACGATCGGCGCCTCGCGGTCGGCCTCGAACGGCTCGCGGTGCAGGCCGCGGTGCAGGCGGTGGCGGAAGCCCGGGACCGTGGCGGCGAGCCGGTCCAGGATCGTGGTCAGCTCCGCGTGGACGGTGCCGGCGCTCTCGCCGGGGACGATACGCCGCTCCAGCGTGATCCGGCACAGCGCCGGGTAGGTCGAGGCCTCCTCACCGCCCCGGATGACGGAGGCGTGCACGGTGCCGGTGCCGAGCAGCGGGTGCGCCTCGCCCCGGGCCAGGCGCTCGCCGTGCTCCTCCAGGGCGACCAGGAAGTGACCGGCCTTGGCGATGGCGTCGACGCCCAGGTCGGGTCGTGACCCGTGGGCGGCACGGCCCTCGATCTCCACCTCGAACCAGGCGAACCCCTTGTGCGCCAGCGTCACCTCGAGGTTGCTCGGCTCCGTGACGATGGCCGCGTCGGCGGTGAACGTCTCCAGCACCTCCTCGGTGCCCGCGCTGGCGTACTCCTCGTCGGCGACGCAGGCCACGAGCACGTCGCCGCGCAGCGTGCCGCCGTCCGTGGCGCGAGCGGCGGCGATCATCATGGCCGCCAGGCCGCTCTTCATGTCGTACGAGCCCCGGCCGTGGAGCCTGCCGTCGCGGATCAGCGGTTGGAGCGGGTCGCCGTCGTAACCGGCCAGGCCGACGGTGTCGACATGGCCGTTGAGCATCAGCGAACGCCCGCCGCCGGTGCCGCGCGCGACCGCGACGAGCGAGGGGCGTCCCGGCCGCTTCTCCAGCCGGTGCACGTCGAACCCCCGCGCGCGCAGCCACTCGCCGCAGTAGTCGGCGATGGCCGCCTCACCCGCGCCGCCGGGCACCAGATCGGGGTTGACGGAGTCGATGGCGACCAGCCGGGCGAGCAACTCGACCGGGTCGTCCTGATGCTCGTACGTCATGCGGTTCCTTCCTGGTGGCTTCTCGGGTCTGGTCGCTTCCGGGATCACGGCTGGCCCCGTCGGTCGGCATCGGCCTCGATCTGGCGACGCCCTGGCTGGGGCTCAGTCATGGCCGGCCAGCCGGAGCAGGGTGGTGGCCAGGACGTCGATGCCGTGCGCGCAGGCCTCGGGGGTGGAGTATTCGCGGGGGTTGTGGCTGATGCCGTCGTACTCGCCCCGTACGAAGATCATGGCGGTGGGGCAGAGGGCGGCGATCTCCTGGGCGTCGTGGCCCGCTCCGGACAGCAGGGAGAGGTGGGCCAGGCCGTGGTCGTCGGCGGCCTGGGCGATCACCTTCCGCACGCCGTCGTCGAACGGGACGTGGGAGGTCCGGGCCATCCGGCGAGTGGTGACGCTCAGACCGGGCTGCCGTTCCTCCAGCGTGCGCAGGAAGGCCACGAGGTCCTCCTCGGCGCGGGCCATTAGCCCGTCGTCGGGGTTGCGCAGGTCGACGGTCAGCTCCGCGCGGGCCGGGACGATGTTCGTCAGGTCCGGGTGGACGGCCAGGTGCCCGACGGTGGCGCGCAGCTCGCCGTACGAGCCGGAGTCGACCATGGCGCGCAGGTTGGTGACGACCTGGGCGGCGGCCAGCCCGGCGTCGGCGCGCAGCTCGGTCGGCGTGGTGCCGGCGTGGGCGGCGCGGCCGTGGATGACGACCTCCTGCCACGAGATGCCCTGGACGCCGGTGACGACGCCGATCTCCACCCCGGCGTTCGCCAGGACGGGGCCCTGCTCGATGTGGCACTCCACGTAGGCGTGCGGCGGGTCGAGCCGTTCGGAGGCCGGGCCGTCGAACCCGGTGCGGGCCAGCTCCGCCCCGAGGGTGACGCCGTCGCGGTCGGTCAGCGCGTAGGCGTCCTCCAGGCTGACGCGGCCGGCGGCCACCGCGCTGCGGAGCATGTCGGTGCCGAAGCGGACCCCCTCCTCCTCGGTGAAGATCGCCACCTCCAGGGGGTGGCGGGTGGTGATGCCGCGCTCGTTCAGGGTGCGGATCGCCTCGATGCCGCCGAGCACGCCCAGGCAGCCGTCGAATGCTCCGGCGGTCGCGACGCTGTCGAGGTGCGAGCCGGTCAGGACCGGGCGGGCACCGGGGTCGCCGCCCTCCCGGCGCCCGTAGACGTTGCCCATCCGGTCGACGCGCACGGCCAGGCCGGCCTGCTCCATCCAGCCGATGACCAGGCGCCGACCGGCCGCGTCGGCGTCGGTCAGCGCCAGCCGGTTCACGCCGCGCAGGCCGGTGCGTTCGTCGTCGTACGCGCCGATCTCGGCGAGCTCCATCAGCGACCGCCACAGGCGGTCGCCGTTCACGGTGATGAGGTCACGCGTGGACACGGTCACGACTCCTCACTGTGGGGTTGGTGCCGGTCATGGCTGGGGATCCTCGGCGTGGGGGTTGGCGTCGGCGCCCTCGGTGCTCAGCAGGACCACGGTCGACAGCGGCCCCACGCTCAGCGCGGCTCGGCGCTCACCGGCGGCGTCGCCGGTCAGGGCGGCGCGGACGCCCGCCAGGGACGCGGCGCCGCACGGTCCGGAGGAGACGCCGAGCGCGGCGAGGTCGCGCGCCGCGCGGGCGCTGTCCGCGTCGCTGACGGCGATCGCGGCGTCCAGGCCCTCGCGCAGGTACGGCCAGGCCAGGCCGGAGGGGGTGCCGCAGTTCAGGCCGGCCATGGCGGTGGGGCGGGTCGCCACGGTGACCGGCCGCCCCTCGGCGAGACTCGCCAGAACGCACGCCGCCGCCTCGGGCTCCACGGCCAGCAGCGCCGCCGGACGGTCCCGGCGGGCGCGGTAGTGCGTCACGGCCGCCTGCGCGAGAGATCCCACGCCCACCGGTACGGCGACGAGCCCCGGCGGCTCGGCGCCCGCAGCGCCCAACTGGGCGTCGACCTCGGCGAACAGGGTCGAGTAGCCCTCGACGATCCAGCCGGGCACCTCCTCGTACCCGGGCCAGGAGGTGTCCTGGACGAGCACGGCCCCCGGCTCGTCCGCCGCCTCGGCGGCGCGGCGTACCGCCTCGTCGTAGCTCCCGGCGACCTCGGTGACCCGCGCCCCTTCGTCGGCGATGGCGGCCACGGCGGCCGGATGCACCCCCTCGGCGACGAACACGTGGGCCCGCTGCCCCCGCGACCGCGCCATCCGGGCCACGGCCCGGCCGTGGTTGCCGTCGGTGGCGGTGACCAGCAGCAGGGGTTCCGAGCCCGATGCTTGAGGCGCCAGCACCCGGTGCACCGCCCAGGACGCGCCCAGCGCCTTGAAGGCGGGCAGCCCCAGCCGGGACGACTCGTCCTTGACGAACACCCGCCCCACGCCCAGCTCCGCGGCGAGGCCGGGCAGCTCGACCAGGGGAGTGGGGGCGTAGCCGTCGAGCGAGGCGTGGAACTCCCGCACCCCGGCGGGCGCCGGGTCGCAGGTCCAGGTTCGGGCGGCTGGTCTCGTATACCACTGGCCAGTGGAAGATGTCGCGGGCACACGACCACGGTGCCGTCCCGGCCTATGCTTGGTCCAGCGAATGTTTCCGATCGATAATCGTCAGGAAAGCCGATCGATGTTCGACCTGCACCGGCTCCGCCTGTTGCGTGAGCTGAAGCACCGGGGCACGCTCGCGGCGGTCGCCACCGCCCTGTCCTACAGCCCGTCCTCCGTTTCCCAGCAGCTCTCACTGCTCGAAACCGAGGTCGGCGTGCCGCTCCTGGAGCCCGTGGGCCGGCGGGTCCGGCTCACCGAGCAGGCCGAGATCCTCGTCGCCCACACCGAGGCGGTGCTCGAACGCCTCGAACAGGCCGAATCCGACATCGCGACCTCCCTCACCCATCTCACCGGCACGCTGCGCGTCGCGGCCTTCCAGACCGCCGCCCTGGCCCTGGTGCCGACCGCCCTGACCCTGCTCCGCGACGCCCACCCCCGGCTGCGCGTGCACCTCACCCAGGCCGAGCCCGAGAGGGCGCTGCCCGCGCTGCTCGCCCGCGACTTCGACCTGGTCATCGCCGAGGAGTATCCAGGCAACCCCAACCCGCTGCCCGACGGCCTCGAGGTCGAGGACCTGTGCGACGACCCCCTCCGGCTGGCCGTCCCCGCCGGCATGGACGCCGCCGACCTGCGCGCGCTGGCCGGCCATCCGTTCGCCATGGAGCCCCCGGACACGGCCGCCGGACACTGGGCGATGAGGCTGTGCCGCGACGCCGGGTTCGAGCCCGACGTCCGGTTCGAGTCCACCGACCTCCTGCTGCACGTGCGGCTCGCCGAACAGGGGCACGCCGCCGCCCTGCTGCCCGACCTCGTGTGGAACGGCCGGCCCCCCACCGTCACCCTGCGGCCCCTCCCCAGTGGCCACCGCGCGCGCCGCCTCTTCACCGCCGTACGCCGCGGCCGCAGCCGCCATCCCGCCATCCGGGCCTGCCGCCAGGCCCTGCGCCGGGCGACCGCCCCGACCTCGCTCTGACGGGCGCGCCGAGCTGGCCGAGGTGATCACCGCGGCCAGCTCGGCGCGGACGAGGAGGTCGGCATCCTCATGCCGTTGCCCAAGGAGTACATCCAGTGGGACCCCGGGACCTTCGAGGAGGAGACGGAGAACGCCCGTTGCACCTGGGAGATGCTGGGCGGTCAAGAAGGCCTCGACATCGACCCGGACCACATCCTCGCCTGGGGCATCACCTCGGGCCCCGACCTCCTGTGCTGGCTGACCACCGACCCCGACCCTGACCAGTGGCCCGTCCTGGTCTGCGGCCGACACACCTGCGAGGACTTCACACTCTTCCCCTATGGCATGGTTGAGTTCCTGCGCAGGCTGCTTCTGGACGAGTACGACCCCTACCCCCTCAGCATCAACCTGCGTGACGCCTCGCCGCGCTACGTGCACTGGCTCGAAGAACAAAAGCGCTGGAAGGCGGGCTTGGACCCTGACTCCGGTTTGCCACGATCAGTCGACCACTAGGGGTCTGTCGCGACTGGTCACAGCCACTCGTTGATGGCAGCGACCAGCGCGGTCGCCTCATAGCGGACGGCCAACTTGTCGTATCTCGTGGCCACGGCCCGGGCGCGTTCGTGCCCCGGTGGTGGCAAGGCACCGGAAGCGACGCATGGGCCCTGCAGCACGGGTCCAGCGACGTCGAGGCGTGGCTGAGCGCGGCCTATAGCGACCGCACCCTGGTAACGCAGGTCGGCCCGCTGCACGCCGACCACCCCGCCCACCCCGGACACGACCTACGACGTGGTCGCCATCCGGCCCAAGCGCTGACGTTTCACCGGGTGCCACTCAGGCGGTGACCGGGCGCGCGTCAAGGCACCCGGCCACCTCCGCCGGAGGAGCGTGCCCCTGGACGGGCGCCCGCTTGGTTGGTCCCGCCGGGTGCCGGGACGCGGTCAGGACAGCCGGAACTCGTGCTCGACGATCTGGTTGTCGGCGGGGGTCACCGTCGTCGTGACCTCGACCACGCGACCGTCGGAGGTCCTGCCGACGTGGAAGATGTCGAGCACGCTGCGCTCCGGGCTGATCTCCAGGGCGACGGCCTCCGCGTCGCTGGGAGGCCGGACCATGAAGCGTTCGCTGGCCGCCACCTGCTTGAACCCGAGGTCGGCCAGGGCCGACTTGATGCCGCCGACGAGGACGGCGGACGGGTCCTCCAGGGTGCTGCCGCCGGCGATCTCCAGGGGGATCCAGGAGGCGTTGAGCCGGACCGGGATGCGGGAGGCGAGCAGTCTGCGGCGGCGTACGAGGCAGTTGACCCTGCCGCGGGGTAATCCGAGGGCTTCGGCGATGTGCTCGGGGGGCTGGGTGTGTTCGGTGGTGATCTCGTGCTGGGGTTCGAGGCCGAGGGCCCGGATCTCGGCGTCGAACGCGCCGCGGGCGTCCTGACCCTCGCGTATCTCGCGGGGATAGCGGGCGGGCGAGTGTAACAACGGGGGGAGCCAGGTGACCATCGTGCCCCGCCCCTGCCTGGCGGTCACCTTGCCCTCGGCGGCGAGGAGTTGCAGGGCCCGGTTGACCAGACTGCGGGACACACCGAAGCGTTGTGCCAGCTCGGGCTCGGGCGGCAGCAGGGTTCCCGGTGGATGGCGCCCGTCAAGGATGTCTTGACGCAGGTGGTGGGCGATCTGGCGGAAGTTCGGCTTGCCGAGCTGGTCCATCACACTCCCTGTCTCTCCTCGGCTGTCGCGGCGGAAACGTCGGGACCACGAAGCCTATTGACTTACCGTGCTCAAGAGATCACTCTATGAAACGCCAAACGTTTGATGTTCGGTTGGTAGTGAACCCAGGAGAGAGCCCAAGCGGCGAGCCGGGCACGACCGTGCGCATGTCCCGAAAAGGCCGATCCTGGTCAACCCTCGAAGCCAAGGAGCTTGATGCCATGAGCGTCGCGACGCAGCCCGCCCCGTGGGGAGTCACCCGGGTGACGGCGTTCGACCCGTCCGCCCCCGTGGATGTGCCCCACGTCGAGCTGGACCCGGTGTCCCAGACCGGCCGATACTTCGACCCGGCCGGCCGGCCGATCGAGGCGGGCAGGCACGGAAGCGGCAAGGTGACCAGCAGGCCCACCAAGACGGCCGCATCCGACGGCCAGAAGCGCACCAGGGACGACGACAGCACCCTCGACTACTCCAGCGACTGACGATGGCCGACGCTCCCGTCCTGGTCGTCACCAGTGTGGACGACGCCACGGCCGACCCGGTCACTCAGCGGTTGTTCGAGCGTGGGGTGCCCGTGGTGCGTCTCGATCCGGCCGACTTCCTCGGTGCCGCGGCCAGGATGTCGGCCAGGTTCGGCAGCCGCGGGATGTCCGGCCGGGTCTGCACCGCGAGCCGGGAGGTGGAGCTGCGCGGGGTGCGGGCGGCGTGGTGGCGCCGTCCCACTCCCTACCGGGCTCGCGCCGGCTGGCAGGAGCAGATCGCCAGGTTCGCCGTGAACGAGGCCGGCATCGGGTTCGGCGGTGTGCTGGCCGCTCTGCCCGACTGCCTCTGGGTCAACCATCCGTGGCGCAATCACGCCGCCGAGCACAAGCCCGCCCAGCTCGACACCGCGGCGGCGTGTGGCTTCACCGTGCCCGAGACGCTGATCACCAACGAGGTGGACGAGGCGCGGGCCTTCGCCGACGCGTTCGGGCCGGTGGTCTACAAACCGCTCAGGCACGCCGTGTTGCCGGCCGCCGACGGTCGCGACGGGATGATCTGGGTCGGCCCGGTCGTCTCGGCGTCGCTCGACGAGTCGGTGGCCGGCACGGCCCACATGTTCCAGGCCGAGGTCAACAAGGTCGCCGACGTGCGGGTCACCGTCGTCGGCCGGTGGGTCTTCGCCGTGCGCATCGACGGCGGGCTCCTCGACTGGCGGGCCGACTACGACGCCCTCACCTACACCCGGATCCCCTGCCCGCCTGAGGTCGAACGGGCCATCCATCGTTACATGGCGAGCTTCGGGTTGTTGTTCGGAGCGTTCGACTTCGCCCTCACCGCCGCCGGTGAGTGGGTGTTCCTGGAGTGCAATCCCAACGGCCAATGGGCCTGGATCGCCGAGCAGGAGGACGCGGTCGCCGACGCCCTGGCCGACCTCCTGGAGAAGGGCCGGGCCTGACCAACCCCCTGGAGTCGGACCTGACCGGCTTTCTGGGACGGATCTGACCGGCTTTCTGGGACGGGCCTGATCGGCTTTCTGCAGGCGGGGCGGCCCTGATCGGCGAGACCGCCCCGCCTGCAGAAAGCCGATCAGGCCCGTCCCAGAAAGCCGGTCAGATCCGTCCCAGAAAGCCGGTCAGGTCCGACTCCAGGGGGTTGGTCAGGCCCGGCCCTTCTCCAGGAGG
>NZ_JBEZFS010000040.1:0-69361 GCF_040649575.1 Nonomuraea sp. NPDC048916 | reverse complement strand
GTCGCGGAACGACAAGGACATGGTCCCCGAGAAGTCCTCGATGGGACTGATCTCTTCGAAGATCTCCTCAAGGCCCGACTGGGTCGGGACGTCCTTGCGCCCGGCCTGGCGAGCCGCCTCTACCCGGCCCTTCCACTTCTCGTTGCCGAGCAGCCAGTCGAAAGACTCGGTCTGCAGGGCGAGAAGGTCAGGAACTTCGAGGGGCTCCTGGATACGCGAAAAAGAGACGCGACGGGGACCGGCGGGTACGGCGGAAGCGTTGCGCGAGGCTGCCAACAGATGTCCTTCGGGAGGGCACGGATGGAATCGAACTGCGCGCACGCCAAACGCCCCGGCAAAATCCGGGGCGTCGAGAGGCAGCGCGAAGCAGCAGCATAACGCAAATTGCAAACGTATGTCCACGTTTACTATAGGTGTCAACCTCGGTGCCGCCTTCAGAATGCCATAGCCGGGTGCACTCGTCAACTTTTACGGAGATCACCGGTGTGGCGGCGGAGCCGGGGCTCACCAGTTGTAGAAACCCTTGCCCGTCTTGCGCCCGAGGTGTCCTGCGGCAACCAGCTCGCGCAGGATGCTGGGAGGTTCGAAGCGATCTCCCAGTTCGCGAGCAAGGTGTTCGGCGATGGCGAGTCGGACGTCGAGCCCGACGACGTCGGTCGTTTTCAAGGGACCCAGGGGGTGCTTGTAGCCGAGCGTCATGGCTGTGTCGATGTCGTCTGCCGACGCGACTCCCTCCTCCAGCATCCGCATCGCCTCCAGGGCCAGGGCCACCCCCAGTCGGCTGCTGGCAAACCCTGGCGAGTCGCTCACCGTGATCGCGGTCTTACCGAGGGCGGTCACCCAGGTTTGCGCCTCCGCAACGAGGTCCGGTGAGGTCTTGGCGCCGACGACGACCTCCACCAACTCGCTGGCCGGCACAGGGTTGAAGAAATGCAGACCGACGAAGCGCTCCGGTCGGACCAGGTTTCGAGCGAGATCGTCGATCGACAGGCTGGAGGTGTTGGTAGCGAGCACGGCATCCGTCGCGACGTCTTCCACATCGCGCAGCACTCGCCGCTTGAGGTCGGGGTCCTCTGGGACTGCCTCGATCACCAGGGCACACGCCTGCAGCTGGGCGTGGTTCGTGGTGACGATCAGCCTCGAGAGGAGCTCGGCCGCGGGCGCAGGGAGCTTCCCCCGTCGCTCGGCGTTCGCCACACTCTTCTCCACGCGGTCGCGGGCGGCCTGGACGGTGTCATCGGAGGTTTCGATGATCCGCACTCTGGCGCCGGCCAGCAGGAACGCGTGTGCGATGCCTGCGCCCATGCGTCCGCCTCCGTACACCCCCACCGTCGACGGAGCGCTGTTGGACTGTGTCATGATCACTCTCCTGTGCTGGTGACGTTTTCCAGTACGACGGCGAGGGCCTGTCCTACGCCGATGCAGATGGCTGCGACGCCCCAGCGCTCCCCTTCGGAGGCAAGGCGTCGAGCAAGCGTGCCGAGAAGGCGTGCGCCCGAGGCCCCAAGCGGGTGCCCGATCGCGATCGCCCCGCCCTTGGTGTTGACGATGTCGGGGTCGATCTTCCAGGCGTCGATGCAAGCCAGTGACTGCACGGCGAAGGCCTCGTTGAGCTCGACCGCGCCGACATCGGACCAGTTGATCCCCGCCCTCGCCAAGGCGATATTGGCCGCTTCGACCGGTGCGAATCCGAAGTCCTGGGGGTTCAGCGCATGGACTCCCCGGCCGGCGAAGCGGGCCACCGGGTCGGAACCGATGAGCGAGCTGGCTCCCTCCGACCCGATGACCAGGGCGGCCGCCCCGTCGCTGAGAGGGGATGCGTTGCCTGCCGTGATGGACCCGTCGGGTCGAAACGAGGGTCTTAGCCCGGCCAACGTCTCGGGGGATGAGTCAGATCTGATGCCTTCGTCCTTGCGCAGCCCGGTGTTCTCGACCGGAACGACCAGATCGTCGTAGAACCCGGATTCCCAGGCGGCGTGGGCGAGCTGGTGCGAGCGCGCCGCGAACTCGTCTTGCCGCTGACGGGAGATGGCATACCTATCAGCCAGCTGCTCGTTGCACTCACCTAGGGAGGCCGTCCACTCCTTCGGCATACGTTCGTTGACCAGCCGCCACCCCAACGTCGTGGAGACGGCGCTGACATCACCCGCGGGATAACCGCGCTTGGGCTTGGGGAGCACCCACGGCGCCCGTGTCATCGACTCGACACCGCCGGCCACGACGACCTCAGCATCACGCGCCTCAACCGTCCGGGACGCCGTCATCGCCGCGTCCAACGACGAGCCGCAGAGCCGGTTCACCGTTGAGCCGGGCACCGACGTGGGCAGCCCGGCGAGTAGCACCGCCATGCGCGCGACGTTGCGGTTGTCTTCGCCGGCGCCGTTGGCGTTGCCGTAGATCACATCGCCGATCAGTGCGGGGTCCAGCGCCGGCACCAGGTCGAGTACCCCCGTGAGCGCGGTCGTGGCCAGGTCGTCGGGACGCACCTCGGCGAGGGCGCCGCCGAAACGGCCGAACGGCGTACGGACGGCGGCATAGAGAAACGAGGCGGTCACCCGTGGAGTCCTTTCATGGTGCGAGGCGGCGGCCACGCGGATCGTGGTGGCTGGATCGGTGGGTGAGGCTCAGCCCAGGCCCGTCGTCAACACGACCTTGCCTTTGACCCGACCGTCCTTGACGTACTGCAGGGCGTCGCCGGCCTTCCGGAGCGGGAACGTCGTGTCGACCGCCGCGTTGACCTTCCCGTCAACGAACATCTGGAAGACCTCGGCCATGGCCGAGCGCATCAGCTCCGGCATCCGGTCGCGGTAGTCACTGCTCTGGAGTCCTACGATGCTGATGCTCTTGACCAGGATGTGTCCCGGCTTGATGGGGTTCTGACCGCCCGAGGCGAATCCGACGATGACGATGCGGCCTTCCCAGGCGGTCGCTCGGATGATCTGGGTGAGGAAGTCACCGCCGAGCATCTCGAGGACCACGTCGACGCCCTTGCCGCCGGTGGCCGCCAACAGGTCATCGCGCAGCGTTTCCGGGGTGGAGGTGAGCACGACGTCCGCACCCTGCTGGCGGGCCAGCTCCGCCTTCGCGGCATCCTGGGCCAGCGCGATCACCCGCGCGCCGTACGCCTTGGCGAGCTGGACGCCGGCAGAGCCGACGCCTCCTCCCGCGCCGGTGACCAGAACGGTCTCCCCCGGCTTCAGCCGGCCGCGGCGCAGCAGCCCGAAGTAGGCCGTGGAGTAGACGAGGCCAGAGGCGGCCGCCGACTCGTAGGACATGGCGTCGGGCAACTCCATGACCAGTTCCTCGGGGACGCGCAGTTGCTCGGCGTAGCCGCCGAACTCGACCAGCGCCAGGACGCGCTGACCGACCCGGAGCCGCTCGACGCCCTCCCCGACCGCCTTGACGCGTCCTGCCGCTTCCTTGCCGGGACTGAATGGCCGCTCCGGCAGATTCTGGTAGGTGCCCTCGACGACGAGAATGTCGGGGAAGTTGACGCTGACCGCACCGACCTCGATCACGACCTCGCCCGGGCCCGGCACCAGGTCGGGCACATCTTCGACGACGAGGCTGGACGGGGGGCCGAACTCCTTGACGAGTGCAGCACGCATGGATGTCTCCTTCGGTTGATCGGGCGTCAGGACCAGGGCGATTCGTCGCCCAGATCGGCGAGTGCGGGGTACGGCACGGTGCCGGGTCCTTGACGTAGCGTCGGCGAGATGGGGCTGGGGAGGGTTCCGAACGAGTCCTGTGTTCCAGGTGCGGACACACGCTCGGGCGCGTCGATGTCGACGAGATTCGCCTGGACCGCCTCGTCCCACGTCGCGACGACGACGGTGCACACGTCCTCACCGTCGAGTACGGACCGCCAGTGATCGGCAGGCTCGGAGGCGAACCGTTCGGCCAGCGCACTGATCACGGCCTGCTCCTGACCGTGGTCGTCGTGGAACTTCGGGTCGAGCTCCACCAGCTCGACCAGTCGGCTCCAGAACTTCTGCTCCAACGCCGCGCAGGCGACATGACGGTGGTCCGCGGTCTCGTACACCTGGTAGCGCGGGCTGCCGCCGGTGAGGAGTTCGGCGCCGGGGCGAGGCCAGCCTCCGCCGGCTTGATGGGTGGCGAAGTAGCCGTACGCGAGAACCTGCAGGTTGTGGGTGATCGAGACCTGCAGGTGGACCGAGTCGCCGGTGACGTCTCGCTGTCGCAGGGCCAGCAGGATGTTGACGACCGCGGGGTAGGTGCCGCCGGCGATGTCGGCGAGCACGGTCACGGGCAGGCTGGGTGAGCCGGTGCTGTCGGTGGCCACCCCGAGCAGGCCGGACTCGGCGAGATAGTTCAGGTCGTGGCCGGCGCGGGTGGCCCGTGGACCCGTCGGCCCGTACCCGCTGATGGAGCAGTAGATGACATCGGGGTTGACGGCACGCACGTGCTGGTACCCCAAGCCAAGCCGGTCGGCGACGCCCGGCCGAAACTGCTCGAGCACGACGTCGGCCTCGGCGGCTAGTTCGAGCACCCGGTCTCGCTGGGCGGGGTCCTTGAAGTCCGTGACGTATGCCCGCTTCCCACGGTTGAGTACCGCATAGTTGGCACTCGCTTCGCCGAAGCGCGGCTCGTAGGTGCGCATCTCGTCCCCGCGGCCCGGCCGTTCGAGCTTGACGACGTCGGCGCCCGCGTCGGCCAGCATCAAGGTCGCGAGGGGCCCGGGCAGCAGGGTGGACAGGTCCAGGACCTTCACGCCGTGCAGGGGGAGCTGCGGCTGCGAGCCGGTCACGACGCCTCGCCCTCACGGAGCGGACCCAAGCCGACGAGCGTCCGGGCGGCGAGGGCGGCGGCAGCCTGGGTGTCTGTCGCCGCGCGAAGCGAGACCGCGTCTCGCAGGTAGCGTTCGGCGGGGTACTCGGTCAGGTAGCCGTAGCCGCCATGAGACTGCAGAGCCGCGGCGGCCACCTCGATCGCGGCGTCGCAGGCGTGGCGCGTAGCGGCCAACGTCTGCACTGAGCCCTCATCCGCGGCGAGCGCGGCCGCCAGCGCTACCGCGGTCCGCATGGCCTGGTCGAGCAGCGACTGCCGCACGGTCGGCAAGCCGGTGAGGGGGCCGCCGAACTGGTGGCGGCCGGCGGCGTAGGCGGCCGCGGCGTCAGCGGCGGCCCCGGCGATTCCGGCGGCGACCGCCGCGGCACCTCGGCGCAGTCGTGTCCGTGCCGCGGCGACGTCGACATCGGTCAATCGGCGAACCGCATCTGCGGGCACGGTGTCCTTGAGCCGCACCGATCGTGTCAGGGCGCCGCCCAGCCCGGTCCGGTCGAGCGGTCGAGCGGTCATCGCCTCCGGTCCGACCAGCACCGCGGTGTCGTCGTCACCCAGCAGCAGCAGGTAGGGGGCCTCGGCGGCTGGGTCGATTCGGTCCACCGAACCGTTGAGCGCCCCGACGGACCAGACCAGTCGCACCTGCCGCGACGTCGCGTCCACGACGGCGACCGCCGCGGCGGCTGTGTGCACAGCGGCGACCACGTCGGAGAACCGGTCGTCGCCGCTCAGGACGTCGACTGCCGCATGTGCCTGGGTGGCCGCCCAGCCGAGGGCCGGCCAAGCGCGTCCCAGTCGCTCCATCGCCACAGCGGTGGTGACGCGGCCGGCTCCCCCGCCGCCGTGCCGCTCGTCGGTACCGACGGTCCAGATGCCCAGCTCGGCGAGCTCGGTCGCGAGCCCGCTGACGACCTCGGCGTCGTCGGACAACACCACGTCGCGATCGATGGCGAAGGCGTCCAGCATGGCCGCCAGGTCGCGCTGCTCCTCGTCAAGGGCGGGGCCGAGCCAGCTCACGACCAGAAGCTTTCGGTTTTGGGTTCGCGACGCTCGCTGAACGAGTCGTTGAGCTCGTGGGCCTCGCGGGTCTGCAGGTAGAGGGTCAGCTGCTGGTCATGGGCCATCCGCGCCTGGCCGGAAACGCCATTGTGACGAGCCGAGAATGCGGCCTTGAGACCGGCGATGGCCATCGGACTGCGGGAGGTGATTTCGCGCATCACCGTGGCGACCCGGTCACGGAACCCGTCGACGGGCACGACCTCGTTGACCAGACCCATCGCCAGTGCCTGCGCAGCGGAGTACTTACGGTTGAGGTACCACATCTCCTTGGCGCGCTTGCGGCCGATGGTGTCCTCCAGGTACCAGGACCCGTAACCGGCGTCGAAGCTGCCCACCATGGGCCCGACCTGCCGGAAGACCGCGTTCTCCGAGGCGATCGTGAGGTCGCACACCGTGTGGAGCACGTTGCCGCCGCCGACCGCGAACCCGTTCACGGCAGCCACCACAGGCTTGGGGATGGTGTCGATCGCCTGGTAGACGTCGACGATCGGCAAGACCTGCGACTGGTCCAGAGACGTGATCGGATCGTGCTCACCTCCGATGCAGAAGAACTTCTCCCCTGCCCCGGTAAGGACTGCGGCGCGCAGCTTGGGGTCGAGGCGGAACCGCTGGAGCGCGTCGAACAGCTCCAGACAGGTCTGGTGGCGCAGTTTGTTCCCCGCGTGCGGCCGGTTGATGGTGATCGTGAGAACCGGGCCGTCGCGGTCGATGAGGAGGTCGTCGTAGTTCGGTGGGTTCATCGGGTGTTCTTCTCTCCGGTGCGGAAACCTTTGCCGTTCTTGGTGCCGAGGTGGCCGGCGTCAACCATCTGCCGCAGCAGCGGGGGCGGTGCGTAGCGGTCGTCCGAAGTGGCGGCGTACGCGTTCTCGGTGGCGTGCAGGTGCACGTCGAGGCCGATCATGTCGAGCATCTCGAGCGGGCCGGACTTGTACCCCAGCCCCAGCTTGAGCGCTAGGTCGATGTCCTCGGCGGTGGCGAGCCCGTCGTCGTACTCCTGGATGACGTCGTTGAGGTACGGAAGAAGCAGCGCGTTGATCAGAAACCCGGGGCGGTCCTTCACGACGATGGGCTGCTTGCCGTCCAAGCTGTCCACGAGCGTGACGAGCCGGGCGACGAGGTCTTGGTCCGTCTGCAGGGCGCGAACCACCTCAACGGTGCGCATCACCGGCGCCGGGTTGAAGAAGTGCAGCCCGGCGACACGCGCGGGGTTGGGCAGGGAGGCCGCGAGTGCGGTCACCGACAGCGCCGACGTGTTGGTCACGATCGGGGTCTCGTCGCCGACGACGGCGGCGACGGCGGCGAGGACCTCGCGCTTGACCTCCGGGTTCTCGGTCACGGACTCGATGACGAGGTCGACGTCGGCCAGGTCGCTCAGCGACGTGCTGGTGGTGATGCGGGCAAGTGTGGCCCGCTTCTCGTCGTCACTCACCTTGCCGCGGGCCACGCCACCGTCGAGGAAGGCGCCGACGGCGGCGATGCCCGCTTCGGCTCGTGTCTGGTCGGCCTCCACGGCGACAACGTCGCGGCCGGATGCGGCGAGCACCTGGGCGATGCCGCTGCCCATGGTTCCCAGACCGACCACTCCGATCCTGTGGAACTGATTCATCGTCTGCCTCCTTCAGGATCCGAAGAGCCGGGTGTTGTCGTACTCGTAGAAGCCGCGACCGGTCTTGCGGCCGAGGTCGCCTGCTGCGACCATCCGCTCGACCATCGGCGGCGGGAAGAAACGCGGGTCGCGCAGTTGCTCGTACAGCCGCGTCGCGACCTGCTGGTGGATGTCGAGGCCGACGATGTCGAGCAGCCGGAAGGGCCCCATGGGGTGGCCGACGGCGCCGAGCACCGCGGCGTCGATGTCCTCCTTGGTGGCCACGCCCGCCTCAAGCGCCCGGATGCACGAGTTCTCCCACGGGATCAGGAACCGGTTGACGATGAACCCCGGACTGTCCTTGGTGACGACGCTGACCTTGCCGAGGGAGCCGAGGAACTCCTCGGTCGCCTTGTGCGCCCAGCCTGCGGTGTGCCGTCCGTCGGCCACCTCGACGAGTTTCATCAGCGGCGCCGGGTTGCAGTAGTGCGTGCCGACGACCCGTTCCGGCAGGCGTGACCCGGACGCGATGCCGGTGACCGACAGCGTCGAGGTGTTGGTGTGGAACAGCGTTGTCTTCGACACGATCTCGTCGAGGCGGCCGAACAGGTCCTTCTTCACCTGCAGGTCTTCGAAGACCGCCTCGACCACCACATCGCAGGGCGCCAGGTCGGCGAGGTCGGTGCTGCCCACGAGGGCGTCCTTGGCCGTCTGGCCTGCTGTGGCGTCCAGCTTGCCGAGCTGGACGCTCTTGTCGAAAAAGCCGTGCACGGTTTCGATGCCGCGCTTGAGGTTGTTCTCGTTGACGTCGAAGAGGATGGTCCGGTGCCCGGCTCGCGCCATCACGATGGCTATGCCGGAGCCCATGGTGCCGGCGCCGAGCACGGCGACGGTCTTGCTCTCGTTCCTCACGGGGTCTCCTTGCTTGGGCTGTGGCGTGGTCATCGGACGCTCTGGCCACCGTCGATGACGATGACCTCTCCGGTCATGAAGTCCGAGGCGCTGCCGGCCAGCAGCAGCAGCCACGGCTTGAGCTCCTCGGGCTCGCCCATGCGACGTGCCGGGATGGCTCGTGTGACCTTCGCCAGGGCGTCGGCGTCCTCGCGCATCTCGGCGTTGAGCGGGGTGGCGAAGTATCCTGGCGCGATCGCGTTGACCTGCACTCCCGAGCGCGCCCACTCGATCGCCATCGAGCGGGTGAACCCGATGACGGCCGCCTTGGAGGCCGAGTAGGCCGCATGATTGGCGACGCCTTGGAGCGCGAAGTTGGAGGCGATGTTGATGACCTTGCCTGCTCCCTGGGCCACCAGGTGGCGGCCGGCCGCCCGCGTGGCGAGAAAGGTGCCGCGCAGGTTGGTCGCCACGACGCGGTCCCACTCGGCGGCCGACTGGTCGAGCAACGGCGTGGACGCGACGATCCCGGAGTTGTTGACGAGCACGTCGACGCGCCCGAAGGTCTCCACGGTCGCCGCAACCATCCGCTCCACTGCCGCCTCGTCGGTGATGTCCGCCGGGCAGGCGAGCGCCTGACCGCCGGCCTCTCGGGCTTCCTCGACGAACGCGTCAAGCTCCGAAGCGGTGCGCGCCGCGACCGTCACCGAGGCTCCGGCGTCGACGAGCGCTGCCGCCATCGACCGGCCGAGCCCGCGACCAGCCCCCGTGACGATGGCGACTTTGCCCTGCAGGTCGGTCATGCCAGTCCTTCCATCGCGCGGGTGATCTCGCGGCCGATCAGAATCCGCTGGATCTCATTCGTGCCGTCGTAGATCTGGGTCACCTTGGCGTCGCGCAGGCAGCGTTCGACGCCCAGGGCTGCGAGGTCGCCGTAAGGACCCAGGATTCGGGTGGCCTCGACCGCCGCGGCGAAACCCAGGTCGGTGCACGACTGCTTCATCATCCCGATCTGCCCGGTCGAGATGTCACCGGCGGCGTCCACCTGGCGGGCCACCGCGTGCAGGAGCAGCCTGCCTTGCAGGATGCGGCCGCGCAGGTCGGCCAGCGCGAAGATGTGCTCGTCCGGCAGGCGTGTCCCGTGCATCCGGGTCAAGGTGGCCAGAGTCCGCGCGTAGGCCGCTCGGGCCAACCCGACGCCCTGCGCTGCCGCGCTGATCCGCGACTTCACGACCGAGTTCATGACCACGCGCCAGCCTTCGCCTTCCTGACCCAGGCGGTGGTCGGCCGGCACGAGCACGTCGTCGAAGAAGAGCTCGGCGGTGCTGGAGCCGTGCATGCCCATCTTGTCGAACGGCTGGCCTGGGCGGACACCGTCCCAACCGCCGTCGACGACAAAGGCGCTGACGCCGCCGCGACCGAGGGCCTTGTCGGTGGTCGCGAAGCAGATGATCACGCCGGCCCTGTCACCGGTGGTGATGAAGGTCTTGGACCCGTTGAGCCGGTAGCCGTCCTTGATGGGTTGGGCAGTGGTGCGCAGGCTGGACACGTCGCTGCCGGCATTCGGTTCGGTGATGCCCAGCGACCCGTACACCGATCCGTCGAGCAGGCCGGGAATGTACCGCCGTGCCAGGTCGTCGCTTCCGGCGATCATGATGGGGTACGCCGCATGGGTCTGCGTCATGAACACCAGCGACGTGGCGGCGCAGCCGGCGGTGATCTCCTCCATGGCGATGGCATAGGCGACGTTGGTGTCCCCGGTTCCACCCAGGCTCGCCGGGAAGATCAGACCCATCAGACCCGCCTGTGCGAGCGCTTGGACGCTGTCGTGGGCGAAGGCGTGGGCGCGGTCGAGGTCGTGGGCTCGCGGTGCTACCTCGCGGGAGACGACGTCTCGCGTGAGGGCGCGCACATCCGTCTCCCTACCGGTCAGTCCTGCGTCGACGACGGGTTCGTCGAGCAGCTGGTGGAGGGCCAGGTAGGCCTTCGGGTCGCTGTCGATGTCGAGTCGCTCCACGCTCATGCGGACTCCCCGGGCACGGGTGCGGGGTCGGCGAATCGGGGCGGTCGTCGCTCGAGGAAGGCAGTGATCCCTTCGTCGGACTCGGCGCCCGCGACGGCGAGTGCTGCCAGGCCGGTCTCCAGCTGGAGTCCGGCGTCGAGCCCGGCGTCTCGGCCCGCCTCGAGGGCGGTGAGGATGGAGCGGACGGCGACCGGTCCCTGGGCGGCGATCTTCTCCGCCAGCGCCGACGCGGTGGCCATGAGGTCGGCGGGGGCGACAGGGGGCACCGGGGTGAGCCCAAGCTGGTGGGCGCGCTGTGCGTCCAGTCGCGCTCCGGTGAGCATGAGATGCGCGGCTGTGGGGGCGCCGACCGCGCGGGGCAGGCGCTGAGTGCCGCCGTAACCGGGGATCAGGCCGAGCCCCGACTCGGGCAGCCCGAGGGATGCCTGGGTCGACACGACCGGGAATGTCGAGGCGAGCACGAGCTCGAAGCCGCCGCCGAGTGCGACGCCGTTGACCGCTGCGATCACGGGTACAGCCGCCCGCTCGATGTCCCGCAGGACCCGCTGTCCGGTGCGAAGCGTCTCGTGGGCGCGGTCCGCGCTCATGCCGGCGAGTTCCTTGAGATCGGCACCGGCGCAAAATGCCTTCTCGCCGCTTCCGGTGACGACGACGGCGCGGACCGCGGGGTCGGCGTCGGCGTCGAGGACCGCGGCATGCAGCCGGGACAGGACCTCGGCGTTGAGCGCGTTGTACGCCTCGGGCCGGTTGATGGTCACGATCGTGACCGAGCCGGCCCGCTCGACGAGGACGGTCACAGGTGGGGTCATGATGCGATCTCCGCTGCCGCCAGACCGACGACGCCCGCTGCCGCGAGCTCGTCGATCTGCTCCTCCGTGTATCCCAGATCCAGCAAAGTCGTCCGGGTGTCCGCCCCCAGGTCGGGGAACCGCTCGTTGCGCGGCGTCTCTTGCGAGGCCAGTCGGAACGGACTGCGAACGCTGACGAGGTCGTCCTGGAACCCCGGGACAGGAAGGATCGCGCCGCGTGCCACGACCTGGGGATCCTTTGTGACCTCGGAGAGGGTCTGCACCAAAGCAGCCGGCACCTCAACGGCGGCGAGAAGCCGGAGCCACTCCGCTGCGGGCCTCGTGGCGAGTCGTCGTGCCACCGACTCGGTGATTCGGGAGCGGTCGGCACGGCGGCCCGCATTGTCCGACAACCCCGGGTCCGTACCCAGCTCAGGAAGTCCGATGGCGGTGCAGAACCGCTGCCACATGGAGTCATTGCCGATGGCGATCACAATGGTCCGGTCGGCGGCCTCGAAGGGCTGATACACGGCCAGGACCGAATCGGTGCCGCCGCTGGGCGCCGGCTCCGGCTCGCCGGCGCAGAACGCGGCGACACGCGGCGCCATCAGGGCGAGGTCGGTGTCGAGCAAGGACACGTCGATGACTTCGCCCTGCCCGGTGCGGCACTGACGGACCAATGCCGCGTTGACGGCGATTGCCGCAGCCATCCCCGTCGCCACGTCGGAAAGCGCGGTCGAGACGCGCTGGGGGACCCCGCCTTTCTCCCCGGTCACGGACATCAGTCCGGACCGCGCCTGGGCGACGAGGTCATATCCGGGCAGGTCGCTGTCGGGACCGGTGAGGCCGAACCCGGACATGGCGCAGTACACCAGTCGCGGGTTGCGGCGCCGGAGGGTCTCGCCGTCGATTCCGATGCGGTTGAGCTTGGCGGGATTCATGTTCTGCAAGAAGACGTCCGCGGTATCGAGCAACCGCAGGAGCGCCTCGCGCCCCTCGGGCGCGCTGAGGTTGAGGACGACCGACTGCTTGTTGCGATTGGCGGAGGCGAACCACGCCGAGACCCCGTCGACGAACGGCGGGCCCCAGGACCGAGTGTCGTCCCCGCTGCCGGGGCGCTCCACCTTGATCACTGTGGCTCCGAGGTCGGCAAGGTACATCGCGGCGGTAGGGCCAGCATACGAGGTGGTCATATCGACCACGCGTACGCCGGCGAGCGGCCCCGACGGCTCGTCCACAGATCCACTACTAGTGTCCAACGAAATCACCTACTAATAATGTTGGACATTTGCTGATTGGTCAACATCGTCTGCCTGTCTCCACCAAGCTCAGGGTGCGTCGTGCGACCCGGCCGGCGTCAGAACGGCGACCCCGGACAGGACCGAGCGGTCCGACTGGCGGGCCTCGACTCGCACGGACTCCTGGGTGTCGCCGCGCTCGAACCGCACCTGGATGGGCGCTCCTGGGAGCATCGGCGCCTGGAACCGGCATTCGAATGAGGCGAGGCGGCCGCCGTGGCCGGCCGCGTGGCGCCCGAGATAGGTGGCCACGTATCCATAGACGTACATGCCGTGGAGGATCACGCCGGGCAGGCCGACGCGGCTTGCCACTGCCTCATCGAGGTGCACGGCGCTGCGGTCCCCCGAGACCTGCGCGTAGTCGCGGGGCACGCCGGCCGCCGGCTCCCACATGAGAGGGGCGGGCACAGGGACCTCACCCATGACGCAGAGCCTGGGTGCTGGTGCCGCGCAGACACATCTGGCCGTCTTCGGTGAGGGACTCGGTCTCCACATCGAAGAAGACGGCGCGTGCACCTTCCTTGACGCGGCCGATCCAGGCTCGGGTCTCGATCGAGGCGCCTACGGTGATGGGCGCGTGCCATGTCAAGGATTGCGCCGCATGGACGTTGTGATCGAACGGCAGGTCCAGGCGGTGATCGTGCAGGACGCCGAGTACGGCGCGCATCGTGAGAGCGGCGGCCAGGCCGGGCACCACGTCCTGGGTGTCGGTGAAGCCTTCCCCCCTGCGGTCGCCTACGCCGGGCCGGCCGGCTGGAACGTCGCTGAGACGGGCGTGGCCGAATGCGCCGGCCGGCTCGATGACTTCGAGGGTCCGCCACAGTTCCTGCCGCTCATGCAGCGCGGCAAGCCGGGCGAGCACTGGAGCGGGGTCCCAGGTCCCTGTCATTGGGCCGCCGTCTCCACCAGTGCCAGCTGCTGACGGAGTTCGACTTTACGGATCTTCCCGCTGGGCGTCTTGGGCAGGCTCTGCACCAGCACCAGGCGCTCCGGCAGGAAGTGCTTGGACACGCCGTTGTCGAGGAGGTGCCGGTTGAGATCGTCGAGGGTCAGACCATCGGCGCGGGAGTGCACCACGGCGCAGGCCCGCTCACCGAGACGCTCGTCGGGAACACCGACGACGGCTACGTCGACAACATCAGGGTGGGTGTAGAGCACGCTTTCCACGGCAACCACGGGGATGTTCTCCCCTCCGCGGATGACGATGTCCTTGCTGCGCCCCTCAAGGTAGACCAGCTGGTTCTCGTCGATGCGGGCGGTGTCGCCGGTGTCGAACCAGCCCTCCGCGTTGATCTCCTTGCGGGTCCGGTCGGGCAGGCTTTGGTAACCCAGGAAGAGTCCTGCGCTGCGAACCTGCATCCGTCCCGGCGTGTTGACGTCCACGGGCTCGCCGTCCGACCCGACGACGCGGACGGCTACGCCGGGCACCGCCCGGCCGTCACTGGCGAGCTCGACCTCAGACATGCCGGGCCGGCAGGAGACCCCGATGCCGATCTCGGTCATTCCCCAGGCGGAGCCCACCCAGCAGCCGAAGGCATGGCGACCGGCGCCGGGGAGCGCACGGGGGACCGGCGATCCCGTCGTGATGACGGCGCGCAGCGCGCAGCGCGGGTCACCGACGAGGTCGGTGGTGAGCAGGTCCTGGAGGAACGTCGGGGCGCCGAAGAACACCGTGGCCTGTTCCTCACGCAGGAAGGTCGCGGCCGTCGACGGGCTCCACTTCTCGAGGTAGACGGCCGTCCCCCTGAGGTACGCGGTCATCAGGACTCCCCACAGGAAGCCGCTGTGGTGGCCGACCGGTGAGACCACGGCGTTGACGATCGGGGCGCCGAGGTTCTCCGCTCCGAAGTAGGCCAACCAGTTCCGAAGCACCGCGATCAGGGTCTGGTTGGTGTTCATGACGCCCTTGGGGGCGCCCGTCGTGCCGGAGGTGAACCCGATGTGGCACAAGGCGCGAGGGTCCACGGTGGGGAGTCGCACGCCGGCCGCAGCGGACGGGTCGGCCAGGTCCCCGAGCGCGATCTCGCCATCGACCCGGCTCGACTCGCCGCGCACGGCGACCAGCGGCGCCGCCTCCCCACACGAGGCTCGCACGACCGCCAGCGGGGTGGCGCTGGCGACTTGCTCCTGCGTCACCACCAGCTTCGCGCCGGTCGAGGCCAGGATGTGCCCGACCTCCTTGGTGCCGTAGGCAACCGGGATACCGGTGTAGACGGCGCCGGCGCGGTTGATGGCGAAGATGAGCGCGGCGAACTCGATGCAGTTCGGCAGCATGACAACGACGGAGTCGCCCTCGGCGACTCCGCGGGCTCGCAGACCCACGGCGAGATCGGTGACGTAGGCGTCGAGCTCGGCGTAGGTCATCGCGCGGCGGCTTCCACCCGGCCCAGCGGAGTCAACCGCTGCGATAAGGTCGGGGTGTGCGGCAGCCGCGTCGGCGAGCAGGGAAGTCAGCGTCTGTGAGGTCCACTGGCCGCTTGACTCGTAGGCGGTCGCAAGCTCCGGGGTCAGCCTGCTGTCCGGGCGGATGCCCGGGTGCTCGCCCACGGCGGATATGTTCTGCGAACTCACGATACGCTCCTCATTGGTTGGTGTTGCTCGACCGCTCAACGCGCGGTCTCTCCCCCATCGACTGTCAGCACGGCTCCGGTCAGAAACGTGCTGTGGGGGTCGCACAGTGGTCCCATTGCGGCTACGACGTCATCGACTGTCCCAAACCGGCGCGCGGGCACGGCCCTCACCACACGGGCGCTCTGTTCAGGGTTCGCGCGGATGCTCGCGTTGAGGTCGGTCGCGATGAACCCGGGGGCGATGGCGTTGACCTGGACGCCGTAATGCGCCCATTCGACTGCCATGCTGCGTGTGAACGAGATGACGGCCGCCTTCGAGGCGCAGTAGGCGGCGTGCTCGGCGACGCCTTTGAACGCGTAGTTGGAGGCGACGTTGACAACCCGGCCGGAGCCCTGGGCCGTAAGGAAGGCCCCCGCGGCGCGTGTCACCCGCACCGTGCCGAGGACGTTGGTTCCCCACACCACGGTCCACGGCTCGTCACCGGCGTCCAGGAGAGTCCCCGAGGCAAGCACACCCGCGCAGTTGACCAAGAGGTCCAATCCGCCGAGGTCGTCCACCGCCTCCGCAACGAAGCGCTCGATGGAGTCGTGATCCAAGACGTCGACGACATGCGGGTGGGCGGTGCCACCCGTAGTGGCGATGTCATCGGCTACCACGCTCAGCGCTGCGGAGTCCCGGCCGCCGACTGCGACCGTTGCGCCGGCCGCTGCCAGCGCTTGCGCGATTGCTCGACCTATCCCCCTGCTGGCACCTGTGACGATGGCCCTTCGGCCGGCCAGATCCGGGAAACCCGACATGGTGTTGCTCCTCATCGCGCAGTGCGTCTCCGACGCCCTCTCGGGAACGAGTCGACCACATCCGCGACGCGGAGACGAGTACACATAATGTCGAACATTCATCAGATGGGCAAGTACCATCCAGTAGCAGCTTCGACACACCGCCGTCGGGAGGGAGCCAGTAGACTTCTGATTCGGCGGTTGACTGATGTAGGACACTTGTCAGCCCCCCAGAAACGAGAGGCCCGCATTGGAGACCTTTGGTGAGGCCCGCACTCTCGGGCAAGCCGTTGTGCGCCCGCGTCAGCAGGTGGAGGACCGCATACGTCGGGCAATCCTTGATGGCGAGCTCAAGCGTGGTGAACGCCTTCCTTCGGAGACCGAACTCGCGCGCCAGTTCGAGGTGAGCAGAACGACGGTGCGCGAAGCGCTGCGCTCGCTGTCGACGCAGAACTTCATCGAGAAAGTCCCGGGAGCGGGCGGCGGCAGTTTCGTCCGGGCCGTGGACCACGAAGCGCTCAGCGAGATGCTGTCCGAGTCCATGAAGAACCTGCTCAGCCTCGGCAGCATCGGAGCCGACGAGGTGCAGTCAGTGCGTGAGTACCTCGAGGTCCCGGCAGTCCGACTGGCCGCCGGTCACCGCAGCGCGGAGGACCTGGCCCAGCTGCACGAGATCATCGAGCGCCAGAAGTCGGTCCGCGTGACGGACCCGTCCGTGCCCCAGCTCGACGTCGACTTCCATTCGGCGGTTGCCCGCGCGTCCGGCAATCGAGTGCTGGGGTCGTTCGTCCAGGCCCTGCATGAGCAGACGATGCCCGTGCGGTTTCTCGATCTCTCCGAGCAGGTCGGCGCCGAGACCGTGCTTCAGCACCTGCAGATCGTGAAGGCGATCGAGGCGGGTGACGAGGACGCGGCCCAGGACGCCATGGTGACGCACCTTCGCTACCTGCAGGCTCACCGCGCGGCCGCGGCGGAGCGTCTCTGAGTCTGCGGCTCTCGCCCCGGCCCGCACCGCCCGCAACACGTCGTGCTGACCCACCCCTTGCCACGACTTAAACTGTCCGACAATAATCGGATAGTCCTTAGGTGGTCGATGCAGGGAGTGCATGGTGGGTTTCGAGGGACAGACAGTGGTCGTGACCGGCGCGGCAGGAGGTCTGGGGCGCTCGATCGCAGGCGAGTTCCTCGAAGCCGGCGCGAGTGTGGTGCTCGTGGACCTGGAAGCCGGCCGTCTGAGGGAGGTTTCCACGCGACTCGGCTTCCCCGACCGGGTCATGGTCTACGCCGGGGATCTGACCGACGAGGATGACGTCATCGGCCTCGCGGAGGCGACGGCCGACAGGTTCGGGACTTGCGACGTGCTGGTGAACAACGCCGGCATCTTGGGCGCTCCCGGGCCGTTGGCGTCGCTCTCGACGGCGGCGTGGAACGAGACGATCGCGGTGAATCTGACGGCTGCGATGCTCTGCACTCGCGAGCTGGGCCGCCTCATGATTGACAACGGCCACGGCGCCGTCGTGAACATTGCCTCGGTGGGTGCGCATTCGCCGAACACCTCCCCCACCTATGGCGTCTCCAAGGCGGGTTTGGTCGCGCTGACGCGACACACCGCCGTGGAGTGGGGCCCGCTGGGGGTAAGGGCGAACGCGGTCAGTCCCGGGTTCGTGCGCACGGAGATGTCGGCGGCTCACTACGCCGACCCTGATCTGCTTGCGTTGCGCACCCAGCTCACCCCTGTGCGTCGCATCGGCGCCGCGTCCGACATCGCGAGCGTGGTGGCCTATCTGGCGAGTGACGCCGCCGCGTTCGTCAATGGTCAGGAGCTGGTGGTCGATGGCGGGTTCCTGTCCGCTCCGCTGATGCATGTGCAGCGTCACGCGGATCAGTACGGCGGCCATTCGGCCCCCCAGCCTGCACTCTTTGCGGATCACCTGCGTTCCGCGGGGGCCTAGCGATAGCGCTGTCGCGCCATGTTCGGTCCCGGTCACGTGTCCTTCCTGTCGGGGCGGTCAGCAGCGACGTCGGGACACGCCCGATGCCCCGACTCCGGGGCTCTCCTAGGGGATCAGCCCACATAAGCCCAAAACCCACATTGGGATGATCTTGAAGGGTTGAGCGGCGGGGTTGATGAAGCTGTGATCTTCTTCGCCTGTTGCGTGCGTGTTCGTCTCGCTACGGTGTGCCTCGTCCGTTGGCGGGGCGAGCCGGGAGGCGTGTGCGGTGACGTCGGTGGAGCGGACCGCCTACCGGGTGTTCCCGCGGTTGATGATGACGCGTGAGCTGTACCTCTTCTCTGCTACGCAGGCTGGGCTCCCACTCGCGCAAGAACGAGGGAGCTGGTCGAGAAGATGTGGCCCGACCAGATCTACCGGGCCTTTCGCGAGGTCGGGCGCAGTGTGCGCACCGTGGCGCTGCTTCGCTTCCTGGCCGATCCCGCCCTGCGACGGCGCATCACCGCAGTTACCAACAAAGTCGAGGGCTTCAACGGCTTCTCCGGCTGGCTGCGCTTCGGCAACGACGGCGTCATCGCCGACAACGATCCCGCCGAGCAGGAGAAGATGATCAAACAACTCGCTGCTGGCCAACTGCGTGATCTTCCACACCGCGCTGGACATGACCGAGGTGCTGCGCCAACTGCTGGCCGAGGGCTGGCAACCCGAGCCGGGCAAGGACATCACCGCCGAAGACATCGCGCAACTGTCGCCCTACCTGACCGCGCACATCAGCCAATTCGGCCTGTATGCCACCGACGTCCTGCGCCTGCGCCCCGCCGACTTCGACCCCGACCTACCCGACATCGACTTCACCGCCCTGACCGAAGCGGCCTAGGGATGGGCCGTCGGAACCCTTCAGGGGCCCGGGCCGCTGCTCTCATTCCATCGCACCGTTGTCGGATTGAGGTTGTCGGGCGTCAGCGGTGGCGGAAGGTCAGGACGCCAAGGACCGCTCTTTCGGGGCCGTAGCTGCGGCGGATGCTGCTGACTTACCGCTCGGGCGGCGAGGCTTGTACGGCTGGCGCGAAGTTCGCCGTCTACCAAGCCCCACCGGCAGACCTAGCCTGAACAAAGCTGGGTGCGAAGTGTCTGGCCGACCCACTGCTCCCAGCGCTCACGCGGCCAGCCCCGCTCCTGCACGAACAGCAGGTACAGCTCGGGGCTGAGCAGGCCGAACAGTAGATCGGCCGCTTCCTGCGCCGACAGTTGTGCCCGTGCGTCCGGTTTGGCGACCAGTGCTTCGGCGGCTTCTCGCTGCACGACGTAGCGCGGATTGACCGAGTGCGGCCACAGGGCGGCAACCTCGGGGTCGCTCGCGACCGCTCCTTCCAGGACTTTGCCGATCGGCGCGACTCGTTCCAGGACGGAGGTCGTGCCTGTGACGTAGGCGCGGACCATGTCGTGGGCGGTGTCTGCGGCCAGCGCGTCTCTGTACCACCGTCGGTCCATCGTGGCCACGGGCTCGTCGTCGCCCGCGATCGTGACGTCGACCAGTTCCTTCAGCAGGGCGCGTTTGTTGCCGAAGACGAAGTAGATCGTCTGCACCGCGACCCCGGCCTTGTCGGCGACGTCCTGCAGGTTCGTCGCACCGTATCCGTCCCGCACGAACAGCTCCAACGCCGCCGCCAGGATGCGCTGGCGCGTCTCGTTGGCTTTCTGTGCTCGTTTGTTCGGCCTCTTGACATCGCTCATGGTTAGAGTCTATCTCTAGATTAAGTCGCTAGAAGTCAGCTCTAGAGAAGAGATCTAACAATGACTGTCATCAGTGTCACCCGTTTCCAGGCCGATCCCGCCGACGCCGAGAAGGTCCGGGAACGGCACGCCGCGCTGGTCACCGCGATCAGGTCCGCGCAGTCCGGCCTCACCGAGGCGCGCCTCGGCCGGCTCAACGACGAGACGTGGGTCGGCGTCTGGCGCTGGGAGTCGGCCGCCAGCCTGCAGGCTGCCCGCCAGGCTGCATCCGCCACCCCCGCGGCAGCCGCGGCGTTCGCCGTGGCCCGCGACGTCATCGCGGACGACATCGAAGTCCTCGACGAACTCTGACCGCCTGACCCGGCCCCGGAACCCGGGGCCGGGCTCCCTCGAATCGAGGAAATGACATGATCGAAATCAACGAACTGACCAAGGTATACGGCTCGGCCCAGACCCCTGCCGTCGACCGGGTGTCGCTCGCCGTACCCGCTGGGACGGTCTTCGGCTTCCTGGGACCGAACGGTGCCGGCAAGACCACGACCATCAAGATGTTGGCCGGACTGCTAACCCCGACCTCGGGCCAGGTCCGGCTGGGCGGATACGACGTGGCCCGGCAGCGTTCGGCCGCGATGGCGCAGTTCGGGGCCGTGCTGGAAGGCTCGCGCAACGTGTACTGGAGCCTGTCGGCTTGGCAGAACCTGATGTACTTCGGACGGCTCAAGGGCCTGCGCAAGGCCCAGGTCGCCGACCGCGCCCAGGGTCTGCTGACCGGGCTGGGGTTGTGGGAGCGGCGCGGCGACAAGGTCGGCGGCTTCTCCCGCGGCATGCAGCAGAAGGTCGCGATCGCCGTGGCCCTGATCGCCGGCCCACCGATCGTGCTGCTGGATGAGCCGACGCTCGGCCTGGACGTCGAGGCCACCCGCACGGTCAAGAACTGGATCACCGAGCAGGCCCGCGAACTGGGCACCACCATCCTGATCACCACGCACCAGTTGGACGTGGCCCAGGAGCTGTGCAACCGGGTGGCCGTGATGCGCCAGGGGCGGCTCGTGGCCGACCTGCCCACGCATGAGCTGCTGGCCGGCTTCCGCGAACGGGACAGGTATGAGATCCGCGTCGAAGGAGCGCCGCCACGGGGGTTCGAGGGCGTCACCCGCGAAGGCGTCACCACGATCAGCGTGCGAGTCGGCGAACCGAGTGAGGTCTATGACGTGGTGGAGCGTCTGCGCGCGCAGGGGGTCGTCTTGGAGTCGCTGACCCAGGTTCAGCCCGATCTGGAGGATGTGTTCCTCGCCCTGGTGAACGAGCCGTCCCATGCTTAATGTTCTGGGTGCGGAGATCGGCAAGGGCCTGCGCGTTCAGCTGGCCCACCCGATCGGCCATGTCATCACGCTGCTGATCAGCACCATGATGTACCTCGGCCTGCAGTTCGTGCTGGGCCAGGGCGAACTGCGGCAAGATCTGCTGCCGCAGACCCTGGTCGCGATCGGCGGCTACTGGTTCCTGCAGTACGCCGCTCTGGTGATGGTGGCCGACCTCATCGAGGAGAAACGTGCCGGCACCTTCGCCCAGGCGCAGATGACCACGGCGCCGCCGTGGCTGCCGATGCTCGGTAGGCTGATCACCGCAGCGGTGTTCGGCCTGGTGGTGGCCGCGGTCGCCTCTCTCGTCCCGATGCTGGTGGCCGGGATCTCGATCCCGCTGCGCTGGGCGGCGCTCCTGCCCGCCCTGCTGTTGGGGGTCAACGTGCTGGCCTTCACCTTCCTGCTCGCCGCCCTCGCGCTGGCCTCCCCGATGATCGGCGCGCTGCAGTCGCTGTTCACCTCGCTGGTGCTGCTGCTCAACGGCTCGTTCCTGCCACTGGCCTTCTATCCTGACTGGCTGGCCGTCCTGGCCAGAGTCCTGCCCACCACGCTGGGCATCGAGGCGATCACCCAGCCCCTGTTCGAGGGCCGCACCCTGGGCGAGATCTGGAGCGACGGCACCCTGCCCTGGCTGCTCCTCCACACCTTGGTGCTCACCGCCGTCAGCGGCCTGCTGTTCGTCCGCAACCACCGCCGAGCCTTGCAGGAGTCCTCATGACCTTCGCCCGCGGCTTCGCCGCAGAAGTCCGCAAGGGACTGCTCAACCTCGCCGCCGGATGGCGCGAAGGCCTCATCCAGATGATCACATTCCCGCTGTTCTACCTACTCATCGTGCTGTTCATGGGACGCGGGCAGCTACGTGCGGACCTGCTGCTGCCGGTACTGCTGGGCATGGTGGCTCTGACCTTCATCCACGAGCAGGTCAACCGGATGTTCTGGAGCTACCTGGGCGACATCCAGTCCGGCGTGCTGGAACAGACCTACCTGACCCCGCTGCCCTCGGCCACGAGCATCCTCGGCCGCCAGGTCGCCGCCGTGATCTCGGCCCTGCCCACCGCGCTGGCCGTCCTGGCCACAGGCGCCGTCGCCATCACCGTCCAGGGCGGACACTTGCCCTTCGACGCGCAGGTGATCGTGCCGCTGGCCGCCATCGCGCTGGGCACCTGCGGACTGGCCCTCATCCTGTGCGGCCTGACCCTGGTGTTCAAACGCATCGAGATCATCACCCAACTGTCGGTGGCCGTCTATGCCATCGCCGGCGGCACCCTGGTCCCGCTGGCCGCCATGCCCGACCTGATCGCCTTCCTCAGCCGGCTGCTGGTCCCCATCGCGCCCGGCATCGAAGCTATGCGCGACATCCTGCTCGGCGGCCACTCTCTGGCCACCCTCCCGACCGGCTGGGGCCTGGGGTGGCTGCTGGCCCAGCCGCTGCTCATCGTCGCCGCTGGGGTGATCCTTTTCAACCGGCTCGAACACCTCGCCAAACGCCGCGGCACCCTCGGTCGCTACTAGAACGTGGAGATCACCATGACAACCGGCACCGTGACCCTGCGACCAGTCGGCCGGGTGGTGGGCGGGCGCAGCGAGATGGTCGAAGACGACTGGCACGACGTTCGAGCCGTGATCCGGTTGGACGGCGCGACCTTCACCGCCTCGGCGGTGCTCGGCCTGGTGGACTTCTCCCACCTGGAGGTCGTCTTCCTCTTCGACCGGATCGACCCGGCCGAGGTGCGCACCGATCCCCGTCCCCCACGGGGAAATCCGAACGCGGCCCCGGTGGGGATCTTCGCCCATCGAGGGCCGTACCGGCCCAACCGTCTTGGCGTCTCCCGCTGCCGGCTACTCGCCGTGGACGGCCTGAACCTGCACGTCGCCGACCTGGACGCGCTGTCAGGTACACCCATCCTGGATATCAAGCCGTACCTGATCGAGTTCGCCCCCCGCCATCCGGTCACCCAGCCAGCCTGGGCCACCGAACTCATGAGCCCCTACTACTGAGGTTCCGATCGACGGCCCGCCGTCGCCCATCCAAGTGATCAACCTGGTCCGCAGGGCCATGGCCTCTCGTAGATGACACCCATCGCCCGCAACTGCCGGGCGACTGTGGACCGGTCGGGGCCAGGTCGAGCACCTCTGCATCGCCCAACGGAGAGAGCAACTGACATGAACGTATTTCTGTGGATACTGCAAGCCGTCCTGGCCACGGCCTTCGGTCTGCTCGGGGTCATGAAGTCCACCCAGCCCAAGGAGAAGCTGCGCCCCACGATGCCCTGGGTGCAGGACTTCACCCCCACCCAGGTCCGCCTGATCGGCGTGGTCGAACTTCTCGCCGCCCTCGGCCTGATCCTGCCCGCCATCACCGGCGTCGCCCCGACCCTCACCCCCCTGGCCGCCACCGGCCTGGCCATCACCATGCTCGGCGCCGCCACCACCCACGCCCGCCGCAAAGAACCGTCGGCCATCGCCGTCAACGTGGTACTGCTCGCCCTGGCCGTTGTCATCGCCTGGGGCCGCTTCGGCCCTTACGCCTTCTGACCTCTGCCGCGTTCTAGAGAGTCCTCAGCACAGGCGAGAGGTACCCTTGAGATCAAGGACGGCGCCAGTGGCCCTCGTTCAACGCTCCGGCCGACCAGCTGCGCGTACCCCGCCTATCAGCGCCTGCTGTCGCCAGGGGCGAGCAGGCTGGTGAGCTCGGCGATGGCCTCCGGGGAGGGCTTGAAGTAGCGACGCAGGTTCTCCGGCTTCTTATGCCGCGACTTGGCCATCAGCATCAACAGGCCCGCTCCGGCCTCCCCAAGGTGCGTCAGGGCCGAGTGACGGAACTCATGCAGGTCCCAGCCCGTGCCCGATCCGCCGGTGGCGGTGTGCTCATCTAGCAGGGCACGGGCCTGCCCATACGACAGGCGGGCCAAGCCGGTGTCGGGGCACACGTCCCGCGCGCTGACCACCTTCCCAGGCCCGGGGCGGCGATGGGTGACAAACACCGGACCGCGGGTGCGACCTTTGAGCAGGCGGTCTTCTCCCTCAGATGCACCTCCCGGCGGGCGATCAACCGGTCGATGGCCATGCGCGAGCGGACCGGGGTGTCGGAGTCTGGAACCGTCAGCCGCTTGGTCCACGCCGGGATCACCGGCGCCTCGTGGCCACGCTCGCGGCACCACCCCAGCCAGGAGAGCACCGACGCGCGGCGCGCGTTCCAGGTGTTGACCGCCGCGGTGCCCCACAGCAGTTCCAAGGCTGCGCCGATCTCCTCATCCGCGACCGCCGCGGCCTATGTCGACCGCCGTCACAATCCGTGACGAACATCGACCAAGTCATGCCTTGAAGTCCGGTGACCTGGAAACTCTCACAGAGCAACCCCGGCTAAACTCACAGAGCGCCATCACCTCCAGATCGACGACGATCAGGCACGACTGCGGCTGAGCCGTGGGCCCTCGTGCTTCCCGAGCCGCCGGCCGGCCTGGTCCGCGGACTGACCGTCACACACCCAGGGGCACACCGCCCTCGGCGATCACGGCTCCTCGCCCTGGTTGTTCCCGGCGGGCAGCCCGGCTCCGCCAGGGCGCCCGTCGGCCACGTTCGTTCACCAAGGCCCGCATGGGGGTACGGCCGATTCCCCGGCTGCGGTGCTCGAGCAGGGTCGCCCACTCCATCACGGCGAACGCGGCCGACTCCTTCACCTCGGCTGGGGCGGGCTGGTTGGCACCGCGAAACAAGACTATTGCCTTCATCACGACCCACCGGTATCGTCCGTCCATCAGGTCGAATGTCGAACATTAGGAATCCGGTATGACACAAAACGCTGTCGCCGCCACCAACACGGGCGCCCCCCTTGCCAGCAAGGACTCCATCCGCAAAGTCACCGTCGCCTCCATGGTCGGCACCGTGATCGAGTGGTTCGACTTCAATCTCTTCGGTGCCATGGCGGCGCTAGTTCTCGGGCCGCTCTTCTTCCCCACGGACAACCCCCTCACCAGCACGCTGCTCTCCCTGGCGACGTTCGGCGTCGCGTTCGTCGCGCGCCCCTTCGGTGGCGTCGTGTTCGGTCACTTCGGCGACAAGTACGGTCGCAAGAAGGCGCTGGTCCTCGCGCTGCTCATGATGGGTGTCGGCACGTTCGCCATCGGCCTGCTCCCCACCTATGCCTCAATCGGCATCGCGGCGCCGATCCTCCTCGTCACCCTCCGTCTGCTTCAGGGCCTGGCACTGGGCGGCGAGTACGGCGGCGCAGTGCTGATGGTGGTCGAGCACGAGGGGGCGGCCAAGCGTCGCGGCTTCTTCGGAGCCTGGATGGGCAGCGCCTCGCCGATCGGGTACATCCTCGCCGCGGGACTCATCGCCATCACGTCGACGTTCATGCCGGAGGACGCCTTCAACTCGTGGGGCTGGCGTGTCCCGTTCCTGCTGAGCGCCGTCATGGTCATCGTCGGCCTGTACATCCGCATGTCGCTTGAGGAGTCGCAGGCGTTCAAGGAGGTCGTCGAGCAGTCGGAGACCCCGGAGGTCGTCAAGATCCCCTTCGTGGAGATGTTCAGGCGCTACCCGCGCAGCGTGTTCTCCTCCGTCGGTGCCGCTCTCGGCATCCACGCCGGCTACTACCTGTCCATCATCTTCGCCCTGGCATACGCCCGTAACGACGTGGGCTTCAGTGCGACGTCCGGCCTGGTGATGGTCCTGATCGCGTCCGTCTTCTACTTCTTCGCGATCCTGGTTTCGGGACACATTTCGGACAAGGTAGGCCGCAAGGCTCCGATGCTCGTCGGCGTCATCGGCTTCGCTGTCTGGGTCTTCGCACTGTTCCCGCTGATCGCTACCGGTAACGCCCTGCTGGCGGGCCTGGGCTTTTCGGTCGGCCTGATCTTCCTCGGGTTGCTCTACGGCCCGATGAGCACCTGGCTTGCCGAGCTGTTCGGAACACAGGTCCGCTACACCGGCATCTCGTTCGGGTACACCATCGCAGCCGTCATCGGTGGAGGCATCACGCCGGCGCTGGCCGTCGCGCTGATGGGCCGCTACGACAGCACGATCCCGATCTCGGTGTTCGCCGCATGCATCTCGATGATCGCGTTCTTCACCATCCTGTTCACGCGTCGTGGGCTGTCCCACGAGGAGGAGGACCTGAACAATGTCTGAGACCAGCAACGCGAAGCCGGGAGTGTTTCTGGTGCGAGCCGAGGTTCGTGACGATCTGCGTGACGACTTCGACCACTGGTACGAGACCGACCACCTCCCGCTGGTGATCAAGACACTCGGGGCCAAGTCGGGACGGCGCTGTTGGAGCGTGACCAGTCCCGGAGTCCACTTCGCCGAGTACGAGTTCGACGACCTCGACTCTCTGGTGCAGATGGTCGGGTCGCCGAAGCTTCAACCACTGCTCGACGAGTTCGACTCCCGGTGGCCCGAAGGGGTCGTGCGGACGCGGGAGATTCTTGAACCGGCAGGCGCAGAGCGGTGAATCACTCCAGATGAATGCCGGCGGCTGACAATCGGCCGGTGAGGACAGACCGGCACAGGGGCCCGGGGCGGCGGAAGCTCGCCCCGGGCCCCTGTGCGCCGGGGGCGTTGGTCCAGAACTCGTAGAGCTAGAGGGCCTGTTGCGGAAGTCGATCAGTGCCCAGGGTCTCCTGTGGGACTGGTTTGTCGTACCCGCCTGGCATGATCGCTCGCCGTCAGGGACAACGTGGCCTGATCTGATGGGAGTCACAGGTAATGAGCAGCGACGGTGTGAGCGACTTCGCCGAACGTGCCGAGCGGCACCGGGGCGAGCTGCGGGTGCACTGCTACCGGATGCTCGGGTCGTTCGACGAGGCCGAGGACCTGGTCCAGGAGGTGTTCCTGCGGGCGTGGCGCGGCCGGGACGGCTTCGAGGGCCGTTCCTCACTGCGCGCCTGGTTGTACCGGATCGCCACCAACGCCTGCCTGGACTTCCTCGACGGCCGGAGCCGCCGGACGCTGCCCGACCAGGCCGATTCGCCGGCCGGCCCGTGGTTGCAGCCGTTCCCCGGCCACCTGTGGGAGCCGGTGGCACCGAGCGCCGACGACCCGGAGGCCGCGGTGGTCGCGAAGGAGACCCTGGAGCTGGCGTTCCTGGCCGCCATCCAGCACCTGCCGCCGAGGCAGCGCGCCGCGACGATCCTGTGCGACGTGCTGGGCTGGCCGGTCCGCCAGACGGCCGAGGCCCTCGACGGCAGTGTCGCCTCGGTCAACAGCGCACTGCAGCGGGCCAGAGCCACCCTGCGCACCCACCTGCCGCCCGGCCGGTCGGACTGGGCCCCGTCAGCCCCGCCCACCGACGAGGACCGCAGGATCCTGCGCCGCTACATGTCCGCGGTGGAGCGCGGCGACCTGACCGAGGTCGCCGAGCTGCTGGCGCGGGACGTGCGGGCGACGATGCCGCCGTACCCGGAGTGGTTCGCCGACCGCGACGGCGTGCTGGCAGCGCTGTCGGCGAGCTGGGACGCCGGCTCACCCGACTACATCGGAACGCTGCGCATGCTGCCGGCGAGCGCCAACGGCCAGTTGGCCGCGGCGACGTACCGGTGTCCGCCGGGCGGGCACGCGTACGAGCCGTTCGGCATCGGCGTGCTGCGGGTCCGCGACGGCCGGATAACCGAGATCGTCGCGTTCCACGAGCCGGCCCTGTTCCCGTCGTTCAACCTCCCACCCACCCTGGACCGATGAGGTTCCGCGGTGGATGCCGTCTCAATACCGCACGAGGCAATCAGCCGGCAGAGGAGACAGCAGTGAACGACATCGAACCGCAGACCGCGAACGGCAAGGTGCTCTGGCACTTCACCATGTCCCTGGACGGGTTCGTGGCCGGGCCGAACCATGAGATGGACTGGATGATGACCGGCATCTCGCCCCAGCCGGGCCTGATCGAGGAGTACGTCGAGACCACCGGCGCGATCCTGGGCGGCCGGCGCGGCTGGGACCACTTCCCGGATCCCCGCAGCGTCTACGGCGGCGCCTGGACCGGACCCATCTTTGTGCTCACCCACCATCCGGAGGACGCCAAGCCCGCCGACGGCGTCACATTCCTGGACTGTGACGTGGCCGAGGCGGTACGGATCGCGCTGGCCGCGGCCGGCGGCAGGAACGTCGAGGTGCATTCGCCGACGATCGGTGGCCAGCTTCTCGAACGCGGGCTGCTCGACGAGATCAACCTGCACATCGCGCCCGTGCTGCTCGGCGAGGGCATCCGGCTGCTGGACCTCCCCGGTGGCCGGCCGCACTACCTCCACCGGGTCGGCGCCGGCGACCCCACGGCCGAGTTGAGTGTGCGGTACCGGCCGGTCAGGCCGTGACCGCGAGCGTCACCACGGCGACGGCGAGCGCACCCAGCAGGGTGCCGATCGCAGATGGCGGTGTCACCGTCGAGGTGGCTCACCGCCAATCCGACGGCACGTGGTTGTGGGTGATCGACCAGCCCAGCCTGCTGGGGTAGGTCAGAATCACCTTGCCGTGGCCGACAGAAATGCGCGCACCGTCGCGACCGCCGAGGGGCCGGCCTCCTGCAGGAGTGCGTGTCCGGCCTCGGCGACATCTACCAAGCCCGAATTGGGCATCACCTCGTGGTAGCTGTTCGCCGCCGACCGCGGTATGTAGTCGCATCTGCCCCGGAGTATCAGGGCCCTTACTGGCACGAGGTTGGGCAGCTCCGCTTTGGCGACACCGTCGCGGTCCGGATGTAGCTGCGGCACCTGGGCGGCGTAGAAGCCCAGGCGGGACGCGCTCGCGAACTCCTCGTGCCGGCCACAGTACATTGCCGGTTCCGAGGCGGTGAACAGCTCGGCGAATCGGGCGTCCATCTCAGCGTCCGAGGCGAACCATCGGGCCACGTCCGGATCCGCGGCGGTAAGCGCGTAGGTGAACAGGTTGCGGGGTTTGAGGGCCAGCCCGTAGGTGTGTGCCTTCTGGGTGAGGGTCAACCGGGTCTGGGGCAGTCCGCTCTGTAAGGGGCGGCCCTTCCAGGGAAAGAAGCCCGGCGACACGAGCACAAGGCCCTCGACTCGTTCCGGGTGCTCGGCGGCGTAGACGGTCGCGACCTGCGCCCCCCACGAATAGCCGAGAATCGAGACCTTCGGCATGCCGGTTGCCTTGATCACCGCGCCGAGGTCGTCCACGGCTCGCCTCAGAGAGTAGTTGCGCGGTTCGGCGATTCTGCTGGAGTCACCCGTTCCGATCTGATCATAAATCACGACGTCGCGGCCCACCGCCAAGCTATCCAGCGCGCGCACCTCGGCGTCCGTGAAGGGCACCCCGGGCCCGCCGTGTACGGCTACCAGGGGTGGTCCGTCCTGAGCAGTCCCCCGAGTCGTGCGGACGGCGAGCTCACCTCCTGCCACCTGCAGACGCGTGGCGCGGCTGCCCGAGGGGGTGTCCGGTGGGAATCCCGGCCACAGGAACAGGCCCAAGGAGATGGCCGTGCTGAAGGCGACCAGGCGCGCCGCGGCGAACAAGGGCCGCACCCGGGGCGGCTCGTGTGACCGCAGGGCCCGCCATTTCGCGATCAGGATCGCGGCGGCGCAGCTGGCCAGCCATGCGCCGACGAGCGCCGTCCACGGCTGGTGAGTGAACATGACCAGCAGAACGACGCTAGTGCCCTGCAGCAGGGACAGCAGGAAACACAGGAGTGCAAAGCGAACCGGCCTCATTGCGGCTCACCGCGCCTGACGGGCAGCGTGGACAACCCCGATTTCAGTGCCAGCGACGGGATCAGGTGCACTGCCACGTCCGCCCAGCAGGGTGCGGTCCCAACGAAGCCCTTCCCGATGTGACTTCCGGCATTCTGCCTCCTCCTTGCAGCCCGTCATACGTCAAGGCCATCCTCGATCGCCGAGTCATCGGTCGCATCCTCGGAGCGGTGTAAAAGGCTCAACGAGGTACGTGCCGCGGGCTGATCTTAGGCGGCTGGCGTCTCGGGTGTCGAGTGGGCCTCTGAGGTGGCTGCCAGGCGGCCTGCCGCGCCAGTTGAGGGCGATGTGGGAGAACGACAAGGCGGGGACGGTGTTCGCTGCGGCCTGGCTAGTGCGGAGAATTGGCTACGGGTTCGGGGAAGAGCGGGAGTCGCACTTCGAAGCGGGCGCCGCCGGTGACGGAATCCCCGACGACAATGGTTCCCGAGTGGGCGTGCACCACGTCCCTGGCGATCGCCAAGCCCAAGCCGGTGCCGCCGTGGTTGCGGCTGCGGGCCGAATCCAGCCGGGCGAACCGTTCGAAGATCCGCTCGCGATCGGCATTGGCGATTCCGGGGCCGTCATCGCAGACCGCCACCAACGCATCGTCCCCGTCTCGGCGTACCTCGATGTCGACCTGGTGCCGGGCGTGCCGCTGCGCGTTGTCCAGCAGGTTGGTCAGCACCCGGTTGAGCTGACCGGGCACACCCTCCACTGCGACGCCGTCCTCCAGACTCGACCGAACGAGCACGCGATCGGTCCGTCGGTTCAGCTCCGAACGCGTCACCTCCGCCAGGTCGACCCGCTCACGCACACACCTCGCACCTTGCTCCAGACCGGCCAGCAACAGCAGGTCTGTCAGAATCGCCTGTAGGCGGTCGATATCGCCCAGAGTATGGTCCAGCAGCGTGTCCACATCCACGTCATGCGGGTACATCTGCGCTTCTTCCAACTTGACCCGCAACCCCGCCACCGGGGTGCGCAACTCGTGCGAGGCATCGGCGACGAACCGCCGCTGCTCATGCGTGGCCCGCTCCAGCCGCACCAGGGTCTGGTTGAGGGTATGGATCAACCGGGCGATCTCATCGTCTCCCACCGGTTCGGCAATGCGATTACTCAGATCACTGAAGGTGATCTTGGCAAGCTCCGACTGAATCGCGTCCACCGGTTGCAGGATGCGCCCCGTGACCTTCCACGAGATCCAGCCCATGCACGCGACCAGAACCACAGCCTGCCCGGCCACGATGGCGTCCACGAAGCCGGTGGACGTCAGGGCCGTGGTGTGACGGGCGGCGTAGATGACCGGAGAATCAGCCCTGGAATCGACCCGAAGCGCCGTAAGGCGAAGACACCCCGGTCCGATGTTGGAGCAGGTTTGCAGATTCTGCAGCGGATTGTTCGGCGTGGGCCGGGCCGTGCTGATCGGCGACTGGTTCTTGGCCGCCGAAGATGTGGCGATGACACGCCCATTCCGTCCTACGACCTGCACCACGTCGACTCCCGGCACGGTCGGTGCTGTCGCGCGGGGCAGGTAGCCCCCGCGAACGGCCGCCGCCACCACGATCGCCTGTTGCTCCGTGTCCTGCCACACCATATCGGCGATCATGTGCGAGATGACCGTGCTCACCACCAATGCCATGGGGATGAGGACGAGCAGCATGGAGACCACGCTCAGCAGCGTGAGTCGCCCGCGAATCGACCGTGGGCGCAACTTAGAGAAAATACCCACATTTTCAAGCTAGTAGGGCTAGCCCGTGCCGCCCTAAGGCTATGGGAAAGCCTTAGCCAAGAAGCGTTTCCGCGATCCCGGGCCCCAAGCAGGCCGACCTTGGTGGCGTGCCCGGCGGTGGCGACGAGGGAAGAGGCGATCGGGTCGTTGGTGAAGGTGATGTTCTTGAACGCGCTGTCGAGCACCTCGGGCTTGAGCGGCTTGCCGGTCAGCTTCTGCAGCGCGGCGTTGGCGGTCTGCGCGGCGCCGGCGGGGGTCGGAGCCCTAGCGCTCGGTGGAGCCGATGACACGGCATGTCGGTAGCGAGGGATGGCACGCTGGCCCGGTGAACGTCTACCGTTCGTCCGGGCCGACCTCGCCGGCGGCCTGGGGGCCGCTGGACGGGGAAGCGGTTCGGGAGGCGTCGAAGCCGTGAAGCAGGGCTTCGAGGGCGAAGTCGAAACGGGATATCGGGTCGGACTTCTTGAGGGCCTCGAAGAAGAGCGGGTAGGCGTCGACGTCGATTGACCGGCCCCGCGGCTGATCGGGCGGGCAGGCTGGAATGGGGTCCAGGTGAGCGGCGACGTGTCCCAGGACGAATGCGGCCAGGGAGCGCACCACGTCGTAGGCCTGTGTCAGCTCGAACCCCGACGAGCGGAGCGATTCCAGCACGGTCTCCATTGTCCGCAGGTTCTGCGGGGTCATCGCGGGCCGGGAGGCGGCCAGAGGGATCAGGTTCGGGTGGGCGGAGAGTACGGCCAGGAACGAATGGGCGTACTCGCGGAGGCTCTCCTGCCATGACGAGACGCCCAGTGGCGGGACGGTTTCGGATAGGAGCTGTTCGACCATCCCATCCAAGAGCGCGTTCTTGTTCGGGACATGGTGGTACAGCGTCATGGCCTCCACGCCGAGCTCGGCGGCGATCCGGCGCATCGACAGGGCCGCGAGGCCCTCCTGGTCGGCAAGGCGTACCGCCGCCTGGAGGATGGCCTGCCGGGTCAGCCCAGCCCGTTGCCCCCGCCCTCGTTTCGCTGTCACAACGCCCCCTGCTTGACGATTCTTATGATGTAAGAATAGCGTGCAAATATACGTTGTAAGAATCAGTGGGGTTCGACATCAATGCTCAATCAGACCATCAGGGCCTTCAAGAGTTGGCAGTACCGCGGGGGCCGGCCGCGGACGTGGGCCCGGATCGAGAACCGGCTGTGGGCCCTCGCCTTCGCCGCAGGCATCATGCCGGACAGAGCGGCCACGCTCGAGATCCGCGGCCGCAAGTCGGGCCGTCTCATCTCCTTCCCAGTCGCCATCGCCGGCCACGGCGGTGAGCGCTATCTCGTCGCGATGCTCGGCGAAAAGACGAACTGGGTGCTCAACGCGCGGGCCGGCGACGGGCGGGCGGTGCTGCGCCACGGGCGTCGCGAGGAGATCCGGCTGGTGGAGGAGCTCTCCGACCAGCGCGCCGCGATCCTCCGCCGCTACCTGCAGGTGGCGCCGGGGGCGCGCCCCCACTTCCCCATCGACCGCCACGCCGCGCTGGAGGAGTTCGAGCGCATCGTGGACCGCTACCCCGTCTTCCGCATCACCTCCCCAGAGAATCAGTCATCCACAACCTCACCGTGACCTGGGCCCAGACGGCACCGGCTGCTGGTCGTCCTTTCTCGGGCAGAATGGTCACGAAGTGTTGCGTAGGCAACATTCAGCTCGCCGATCAGCTCGGATAGGGATCGTCCACGTGGGGAAGTCGGAGCGGCGGAAACGCCCGTACGACGGGTCGATGGGGACGGCGGTACGCGTGGTCCTCGGTCCCCTGGCACGCGGGAGCACCTGTCGCCGCGGTGTCTTCCTGCTGCTCGGCGGCGTCCTCCTACTGCCGTACTCATTGCTCGCGGTGATGTTCACGCAGATGCTGACCGGCTCCGTTGTGCCGCGGGCACTCGTCCTGCTGTTCGGGGCCGTCGCGGCCGTGATCGTCGCCGTACCGGTCTTCGTATCCGGCAGCCGGGCACTGGAAATCGCCGCCGCGCGTGCCTTGCTCGACGTCGACCTCCCTGAGCCGGTGCCTGGCAGCCGCATCGACCCGGAGACCCGGCTGCGTTCGGCCCTGTGGATCTCGCTTCACCTGATCACGGGTGGTCTGATCACGTTCGGTCTGATCAGCGTCATCTACGGCGCCGCACGCGCCCGGCGGAGATGGCCGAGGCGATCCGAGTGGTGGCACGAGGCGAGTCGCCGCTCTTTCCCTCGGCGATCCGCCGGCTCGCGGCGTCGTACGGGGAGGCCGAGGGCCGAGGTGGCGACCGGCGTATGGCCAGGCTGACCGAGCGGGAAGCCGAGGTGCTGTGCCTGATGGCCACCGGCCTGTCCAACGGGGAGAAAGCGGCCGAGCTCGTGGTCGCAGTGGAGACGGTGAAGACACATGTCGGCAACGTGCTGGCCAAAACTCGGCGTGCGCGACCGAACCCAGACAGTGATCGCAGCATATGAGTCTGGATTTGTCTCCCGGGGAGCTGATCAGCGACGCCAGAGGCCCTCATTCGGCCAGACGCGCCGTTCCGCACCAGGACCACCAAGCCATGCGCACGACTCGTGCTGGGCCCCGGCGAGCGCCGGGTCGCAGGGGATCGGGCCAGGAATGCGATCAAACAGTCCTCCGGGAGCCTGGCCGGCCTTGGCCGCCTTGAGCAGTCGCTGCGCCCGGGCGTGCAGTTCGTCGCGGCCGCGCGCGGGACGTCGTGCGGGGCAAGTCCCTGACCGGCGGATCCAGAAGCTCGATCTCGATTGTCCTGATCGCGGACCGTGCGCCGGAAGCGTCCCCTCTGACTTATATGCGTTGGCGTCGCGTCCGCGAGCGGGCTAGCGTTGGCCTCCGTCATGCGCAGGATGACGTGCCCTGTCTGCGCCTGTGAGTCAATAGATTGGAGATGCGGGATGACTTCTCAGCTCGTCGCGCTCTGCTTCGATGCGAACGACCCGCTCCGTCTCGCGCGCTTCTGGGCGGGAGTCCTGGGCTGGGAGACGGCCGACGACCCCCACGATGGCATCACGCTCCTGCCGAACGATGACACCGGGTTCCGGATCCGATGTCTTCCGACCCAGGAGAAGAAGACCGGCCAGAACCAGATCCACTTCGATCTGACGAGCACGTCCCTCAAGGACCAGCAGCAGGCGGTGGCGAGGTCGCTCGAGCTCGGTGCGCGGCACATCGACATCGGGCAAAGCCCGGAGGACGATCATGTGGTGCTCGCCGACCCCGAAGGCAACGAGTTCTGCGTCATCGGGCCGGGCAACAAATTCCTCGCTGACTGCGGATTCATCGGAGCGCTCTCGTGCGACGGTTCGCAGGAGGTCGGGTACTTCTGGAGCGAAGCGCTGGGCTGGCCGTTGGTCTGGGACCAGGACCAAGAGACCGCGATCCGCTCGCCACTCGGCGGTCCGAAGATCTCGTGGGGCGGTCCGCCTCTGATGCCGAAGACAGGGAAGAACAGACTGCACTTCGACCTCGCTCCGCCTATGCACGGTGATCAGCAAGCGGAGGTCGACCGTCTCGTCTCCCTCGGAGCGACTCGAATCGACACCGGCCAGCACGGGGTCGGTCGGGTGGCGATGGCCGATCCTGATGGCAATGAGTTCTGTGTGCTGACCCCCCAATAGCGCGACCAGCCCCGGCGGCGCCGGCGAGGTCGACCCCGTTGCCGCGGAGCGGGGAGACCTTCGTCCCGCGGCACATTTGCGCCCTCGCAGCTCTTTCCTGCCGTATTCCGGCCGCATCCCTGCGACGCCTGATAGACGCGCCGGCCGGCACCCGATAGCTGATTCGCTCTGCCTCTGCCGTGCACGGCAGAGGCAGAGCGGGATTTCGGGTCTACCGCGCGGGCGCGGCGGCCTTTTCCAGGGAGCGGGCGTGGCCGGTCTGCCGGACGCCGCGCCGCCACACGTCGGCGATGTTGCCGACGGCGGTGATGTCGCGGGTCGGGTCACCGTCCACCAGCAGCAGGTCGGCGCGCAGCCCCGAGGCTATGCGGCCGCGGTCGGCCAGGCCGAAGTGCCAGGCGGGCAGGCTGGTGGCGGCGGCGAGCGCCTCTTCCGCGCTGAACCCCGCCGCGGTGAGCAGCTGCAGCTCGCGGTGCATGCCGGCACCGTGGGCAGGGACGAACGGGGTGGCATCGGTCCCGGCGAGCAGGGGCACGCCGGCTTGGCGCAGGGCCAACAGCGCGCCGACGGCGTTGCCGGAGCTGCCGGGGCGGGCGCAGTCGGCGGTCTCGACGTGTTGGGCGGTGATCGCCTCGAAATACGCGAGCGTGGTCACGACGAAGACCCCTTGGGCGCGGACCCGCTCGGCCAACTGCTGTGAGGCCGGGTCGTTCGGGGCGAGGTCGGTCCACACGTGGGCCAGACCATCGACACCGGCATCGAGCGCGACCTTCACTTCGGCTGTGGTGATCGCATGGGCGATCACCCGCAACCCGGCCTCGTGCGCCGCCTCGGCGAGGGCGACGGCGGTTTCCGGCGTCATGACCGGAAGGTCGGCACCGTGCACTGCGCCGTCGTCGATGACGATCTTGAGGTAGTCTGCTCCCTCCGCCAGCCGGGCCTGGACGAAGGCGGGTGCCTGCGCGGGATCGGAAACGAAGTCGATCGTCGCGGAGTCGAGGCCGTCGAGGATGGTCCCGGCCAGGGCCGTCAGCAACTGGGTCGGGTGCCCGCCGGGTGCGGCGGCCAGGGTGCCCGCGCTGCGAAGATCGGCCACGTCGTCGTTTTCGGCGGCCAGCCGCCGCTGCCCAGCGAGGATCTGCGGGAGGCAGAACATGTCGAGTTCGGTGGTGACCCCGTACCGCAGCGCCTGGGCGAGGCTGCCGTCGAACACGTGCGTGTGCGCGTCGATCAGCCCGGGCAGCAGCGTCTGTCCCGCCCCGTCGATCTCGACGTCAGCCGGGTGGTCGCCGCCTGTGCCGACCGTGACGATCAGATCGTCCTCGATCACCACGTCGGCATTCGCGACGGTTCGCTCGCCGTCGAACACGCGGACGCCGCGGATCAGTGTGCGCATCGGATTCTCCTCGGTGGTCGTGATGTCCGGGGAAACGCTCCCGGACGCCCTCCATAGAGGGAGGCCGGCCACCGGTTGTGACATCGCCGCGGAAGACCGTGGCGTACATCACACATCAGCCGTCCATGTCACAGTCACGACGTGATGGATCTCTTCGGTCGTGACAGGCAAGGAGGCATGCCATGACATCGACCCCACGGGATGCGGCGGACGACGCCGTCACCGAGCGGTTCCTCAGTTATCGCGAACTGCTTTTCTCGGTGGTCTACAACATGCTCGGCAGCGTCGCCGACACCGAGGATGTGCTGCAGGAGGTGTGGCTGGCCTGGTCCGCCCGCCACCGCAAGCCGGACACCCAGCCGGTCGACAATCCCCGGGCCTATCTCGTTCGGATCGCGGTGAACCAGGCGCTGGCCAGCCGCGCAGACCTTAGCCGCCGGCAGGAGACCTACGTCGGCCCCTGGCTGCCGGAGCCGCTGGTCACGGACGAAGGCGACGTCACCGGCGCCGTCGAGCGCGCCGAATCGTTGTCCATGGCGGTGCTGGTGGTGCTGGAAACCCTGTCACCGCTGGAACGGGCGGTGTTCGTGCTGCATGAGGTGTTCGGCTTCGGCCATCCGGAGATCGCGGGCATCCTCGACCGCTCGCCGGCGGCGGTGCGCCAGCTCGCGGCCCGGGCGCGGCGGCACGTTCACGCGCGCCGCCCACGTCATCGGACCGAGCCGGACATCCACGCCCAGGTCACCGAGCGATTCGCTGCGGCCGCCCTCGGCGGTGACCTGACGGCCCTGCTTGAGGTGCTGGCGCCTGAGGTGACCCTGTGGACCGACGGCGGAGGCAAGGGGCCAGCCACCAGCCTGCAGCCCGTACACGGCCGCGACCAGGTCGCCGCGCTGTTCATGTCCGTCGCCGCGACGCTGCCCACCGACGGGCTGGACATCCGCTACAGGCGCGTGGCCGGTGACCCATGCGCGCTCGTCTTCTCCGGCGACAGCCCGCTCGCCGCGGTAGTCGTGGATCTCACGCCTGACGGTGACCGGATCGCCGGCATCTACTCGGTCACCAATCCGGACAAGCTCACCGGGATCCGCTGATCACAGCGTCTCGTAGTCCTCACGGAAGGAATTCCCACGTCGGGCAGGGGCTCAACCTCGGCATCCAGGACGCGTTCAACCTCCAGACCGGCCGGCTTTCGGTGGCGGGCTGGGCAGATCGGGTCGGCCACGTCGTCGACGGCAGCGAGGAACTGGACGTGCCCGCGGTGCTGCTGCGGCCGGACGGACACGTGGCGTGGGTCGGTGAAGATCAGCAGGGGCTGCTCAGCCGGCTGCCCAAGTGGTTCGGCGCTGCCGTCGGCTGAGCGCGCAGTTGTGGCTCGAAAGGGTGGGGGCTGTCTCCGGCAGGGTCGGCAGGGTCGGCGCGGTCGGTGCCGTATCCCGCCGGCTCCAAGCCCCCGCGAAGTACGACGACCCCAGCAAGGTCGATCTCATCGAAATTTCCTGATCCGTAGTTAGGGACGTTCCGAGGTAGCGGGTGCTTCCCGGGATGTCCGAGTAGCGGACGTGGCTCATCCCACGATGAAAGTGCCGATCACCCCGGTTGCGCTCAGCATGCCGACCGCGGTGAGGACCGCGATCGCGACCCCGGCGCTGATCAGCCATCGGCGCCTCGCCCTGCCGGCGCTCAGGCTCGCCATGGCGAGCCAGGCCCACAGGAGCCCTTCCACCAGGAACCACGGCTCGTTGAACAGGAGATCCTGAAGATCGGCCGTGCGATGGTCGATCGTCGTCCAGAACGGCAGATCCAGATGCATCACGCCGGCCAGGCTCAGCACCCGCTGGATGCCGTTGATCAGGGCGTGCATGACGCATCCCACCGTCACCGCCCAGCACAGGGCCTGCAGAACGCGTCGCCCATGGGACCGGCGCCACAGCGGCAGCGTCGCCACCGGCAGCACCGCGGCGACCAGCAGGATGCCCGCCCCGAACGCGTTGACCATTAGCCACTGCTCATGCGACACGGGTGTGCCGAACATGCCGAAGGTCCCGCCCAGCGCGTAGTAGGCCCGATAACAGCAGTAGAACAGGCCCCACACACCCAGCACGATGCTGATGCGGACCCTCTTCGCCGCTGCGCCGCGCAGGCCGGTGACCTGCGCATTTTGCTCCATGACTGTCACGGTTTCCCCCGAACGTGTTCAAGACCAGGCGCCAGCATGGCAGGCCACCTCTGAGATAGAGCTGAGAGGCTGAGACGGAGCTGAGAAGCCGGACTCCTGCGGGGCGGACACGTCTTGAATGCGGTCTCGACAGGGCTTACCGTGACTGACCGCATTTCCAAGGGACCGAGCGGTCTGGGGCAGACCAAGTAAGCGCGAAAGGGGCACCGACTCCGGGCGGGGTGATCAGCGGGTGCAAGGACGGCTTCCCGCTCTTCAACGTCGATCCGGCGACCCTGCGGCAGCTCCGCAGCCGGCCGCCGTTGATGCTCGGCATGGACGGCGCGGAACACTCCGCGGCCCGGCGTCCGGTGATCGGCGAGTTCACCGTGAAGCGGCTGGCGGACCCGAGTGGGGCCTCGAGTGAAGCTCAAACCCGGGGCGTCTCATCAGCGAAAACGCACCCATGACGGGTATCCATGCCAGGTGAACGCCGAACCGCCGCTGCTGCTCGCGCTCGACCTGGCGGGCACCTTCGCGTTCGGGCTCAACGGCGCGCTGACCGCGGTGCGCGCCGCCCGGCTCGACATCGTCGGCGTGGTCACCCTCGGCATGGTCACCGCGTTGGGCGGTGGGATCATCCGCGACATCCTGATCGACTCCTTGCCGCCCGCCACGTTCAGCGACTGGCGCTACCTGGCGGTCGCGGCCGCGAGCGGCCTGGTCGCGTACGGCTTCGGGCGGCGGCTGGAGCGGCTGGCTGGGCCGATCATCGTGCTTGACGCCGTCGGGTTGAGCCTGTTCGCGGTGACCGGGGCGAGCAAGGCGCTGGACTTCCGGCTCGGCATCGGACAGGCGATCATCCTCGGCGCGATCACAGCCGTGGGCGGCGGCACGCTGCGCGACGTGCTCATCCGGCGGATACCCACGGTGCTGTACAGCGAGCTGTACGCCATCCCCGCCCTGATCGCGGCCGCGATCACAGCGGTCACCGTCCGCACCGGCGTCTACGGGATCCCCGCCGCGATCGGGGCCGCCACCGCCTGCTTCGTCGTCCGGATGGTGGGCGTCCGCTTCGGCCTCAACGCTCCTGGCCTGCCGGGCGCACAGGACGGCGGCCCCGGTGGCGCGGACCGACGGTGAGTCAGCGAGCGAGCCACGCGAGAGCGGCGACGACCAATGCCTGGGTGCCGGTGTCCAAGGTGGGCTGCGGGACCGGGGCGAATGCGGCGGAGTGGTTCACCGGGATGTCCTGCGCCACGCGGCCGGCGGCCTCGGCCCTGCGATAGATCTCAGGGTCGATGCCGCCGATGCCCCAGTAGGTGTAGGGAATTCCCAGAGCGTTCGGAATGTCGCTGAAGTCCTCGCTGGCGGTCTGCCGGCCCATCGGCCCGGCTCGGTCGCCGAAGAACTCGCCGAACGCGGCGGCCACCCGGCCGGTGGTTGCGGGATCGTTGTCGGTCAGCGGGAAGCGGTCGAACAGCTCGATCTCCGGAGCCTTCGGGCAGCCCGACGCCTGGCACTCCGCGATGACGATGCGGCGCACCGCGTCCAGAATCGCTCTTCTGGTCCGTTCGCCGTAGGTGCGGATGTTGAGCTCCAGCACGGCGTGATCGGGGATGACGTTACTCTTCGTGCCGGCCTGGACGCTGCCGACCGTGACCACCGAGGACTCCCCCGGCGGGGTCTCACGGGAGACGATGGTCTGCAGCCGGATCACGATCATCGCCGCGAGGACCACGGGGTCGACGGCCGCCTGCGGCATCGAGCCGTGGGCTCCGCGCCCATGCACGGTGACGCGCGCGCTGTCGGCGGCGGAGAGCACCGGACCGGCATGAGTGCCGACGCGTCCGGCCGGTGCCGGCAGCACGTGCTGTGCCAGCGCCACGTCCGGGGGCGGAATCAGTCCGGCGAGGCCGTCGTCGAGCATGGCCCGCGCGCCGTCGCCGGTCTCCTCGGCCGGCTGGAACAGCGCCACCACCGTGCCTCCCCACCGGTCGCTCCCCTCGGCGAGCACCTGGGCGGCGCCGAGCAGGCAGGTGACGTGCACGTCGTGTCCGCAAGCGTGCGCGACCGGTATCTCGCGCCCGCCGGGGTCGGCGGTCGTGACGGTGCTGGCGTACGGCAGGCCGGTCGCCTCACGCACCGGCAGGGCGTCCATGTCCGCCCGGAGCAGCACCGTCGGACCGTCCCCGTTACGCAGCACCCCGACCACGCCGGTGCCGCCGACACCCTGGTGCACCTGAAAGCCGGCCCGGCCGAGGCGCTCGGCGACCTTCGCGGCGGTCCGCCGCTCATGGTGGGACAGCTCCGGGTGCCGATGCAGGTCCCGGTAGAGATCCTCCTGCCATCCCCGCACGGCCCCGAGACGGGCCGGCATCGATGACGCGGATGACATGGCAGCCATGACGCCCTCCTCGTGGCGGCGGTGTGACGGCCTTCCCAGACGCACTCCCTCTTTCGAGGCTAGGCCCGCGGGCGCCCTGCTGTGGAACTACCGCCAGGACTCCTACGCGGGCCGCCCGATCAAGCGGCTCGACGTCGCCATCCTCGACGCGAGCACACCCACGCCGACCATGCCCGGCGTCCCGAGCTGGTCTGGCGCCACCTGACCGAGACCTCCCTGCTCGCCCGATGGTGAACGCCGGACGACCTGCGCGTCTCCGAATCGCCGGGGTTGGGCGGCGACTGTTCGACGACGGCCTGCCGGCGTCGACGTGGACGCTCACACATCAGGAGGGGGCAGCCTGCGGGCCGGTGTCGCACTACTTCGCGATCGCCTCGCGGACGGACGGGACGACCTCCTGGGCCCAGCAGGCGGTCCACACGGGAGGCGCGGCGACGGGAGCGGGCTGGATCTGGTTCACCTGGTAGTGCTTGCCCTGGTAGGTGACCGGAGGGCCGCCGCCCGACAGCGCCGACAACGACGTCGCCATCCTGGCCAGCATGGGAGCGGGCCGGGTCGGCAGGTTGGTGACGTTGGCGAAGCCGGAGATATGCCGCGTACGCCCGAGGATGAAGCCGAGCGCGGCGTAGGCGTCCAGGCGCTCACCGATGTAGGGGTGGTCCGACAGGGTGAAGATGTCGAGCCCGTCCCGGTCGGCCTGCTGGGCCATGCGCAGCAGCTCAGGTATGTCGTCGATGCCGGGATGTGTGCCAAATCCGAAGACGACGTTATGTGCGGACAATGTGCTGCCTTTCCGTGCAGGTGTGGGCCGATCGCCCGGAGTCGCCGCGGGAGGCGCCACCCTCTTTCTGCTTGCGCAGGACGCCGCCGAGCACTCCGCCGTTCAGCGGCGACCACGGGATCAGGCCCGGCCCGTGTCGAAGAAGTTGATGCCGTGCTCATGCGCACGGTCCATGTCAGGCGGCGAACTGCTCGGTGAAGCGGCCGGTGAAGAGGTCGGCCCCCTTGTACGCCGAGACAGTCTCGGCCGGGACGACGGCCGGTCCGTCAGGGGTGGGCAACTGGCCGACCCCCCCACGCGGGCCGAGCGGAAGCAGGATCATGGGGTGGGGCAGCGGCTGGTAGGTGGCCGCCGGCTGCTCGCCGCGCAGCTGGGCGATGATGTTCTGGGCCACCACCTCGGCATGCCGCATCGCGTACCCGGCCATCTTGGCCTCGGCGATGTCGGTGATGTCGCCGATCGCGTAGACGTGGTCGTACCCGTGGACGTTGAGGGTGTCGGTGACGGGCACCTGCCCTTGCGGCGTACGAGTCGTCAGCCGGCCGTCGGCGAGGCAGTCGGTGTTGACGCGCACGCCGTGCGCACGGAACCAGATGTCGGCGGTGATCTCGTGCCCGCCGGTCGTGGTGACGGTGAAGGTCGCCGCCTGGCCTGGCTCGATCGGCGGCGGTGCGGTCAGGCCGGTGCTCAGCCGCAGGTGGATGCTCAAGTCGTCGAGCTGGCGGTGCAGCTCCGCGCGCAGTTCCGCGGGGAAGGCGGCCAGCAGCCGCTCGGCCGGGTCGACGATGGTCACGTGCTTGTGCGGCCAGACTTCCTTGATCTCGCCGGCCAGTTCCAGGCCGACCGGCCCGGCCCCGAGGATCAGCACCCGCTCGGAGCCGGCCAGCTCCTTGTGGGTCCTTCGCAGGTCGTCCAGGACCTCGTCCGTGGAGTCCGAGGTGGGCTTGGCGGGGTAGGTGTAGCTGGAGCCGGTGGCCAGGACCAGGTAGTCGGCCTCGACCCGCCGGCCTGAGGACAGGGTGACACCGCCGGGGTCCACGGAGGCCGCGCGATCGCGCACCACCGTGCCGTGCCTGAGCCATCGGTCGTAGGGGAAGAACATGTTGCCCGCCCAGTCGGGCTGGGTCAGCGCCCGCAGCGAGCCGCGCAGTAATGCCTCCCTTTTGGCCGCTGACGGGACTTTCGTTCCGATGCTCGTCAGCCCCCTGCTCGGCTCGGACTCGAAGGGCGGGAGGCACGCGCCAGGTCCGCGAGTGATCTTGCTGCGGTGCTGTGGCGAGCGCCGACTCGATCCAAGGGGAACCGCTCTGGCGCTCCCCTCACAAGGGGAGGCGCCTCCCTCGCTATGGGGAGTAATGTCCGGTTCGCGGCCTCTACAGTTGCAGTCATGGTTGATTCTGATCGTCCACGAAGCTGGCCGGCCTACGCGGTGGCGATGCTGTTCCTCGGCTACGCCGTGGGGAAGGCCGCCTTCGCTCTGCAAGCCCGGCTCGGGTTTCCGGGCGGCCCGCCCGTGTCAGCTGCCGAGACCGGAAGCTACTTCATGGACGCGGCCACCGCACAGTGGTTCGCAACCGCGTCCGGCGTGTTGGGTGCGTGCGTCGCCCTCGCCACGGTCACGACGCTGGGGCGCAGGGTGCCGAGAACGTTGATGCTCCTCGTGCTGGCCGGGATGCTGCTGGCCGTTGGCGGCGGCGCGGGGATCATGATCGTGGACGCGTTCGTCGGCATGGGTGTGGGTTGGCAGTGGTACCACGGGGTCCTTGGAATCCTTGTGATCGGGCTGTTCCTGGAGATGATCCGGTCCTACGCGGCGGCGACGAGACGTGTCGAGGGCTGATCGGGCGCGGGTGGGCGCGTACGGGGCTGCGGTGTGCGCCGCGGCGTACGGATCGATGAAACTTGCCCAAGCGCTGGGGGCCAATGCGCTGGCCGACAAGGATCCGCTGCCTCCGCACCTGCGCGAACTGCTGCTCGCACGTGATCCCATGTTCGTGGCGAGCCACTGGTTGCTGGCCGGTGCCGCGGTGGTCGGTGTCATCGTCGCGCTAGCCACCGTGCGGCCCTGGGGTTTGACCGTCCCGCGCCGGCTGCTGCTCACGATCGTCTGGACGCTGGGCGTCTTCATGATCGCCCGGTCGATCGGGGTGCTGGGGTTCGGGTTTGCCGGCGACGCACTGCTGCTGACCGGGGTCCGCCCGGCGCCGGTCGAGCATGCCGCGCTGGCTCGCACCTTGGCACTCTGGGATCTGCTGCTGTGGTCGCCGTTCTTCCTGCTCTGGGGGATGTGCTGGGCAACGGCCGGATGGCGGCTAGGCCGGCGCGGCTCGCTCGCCAAAAACAGGCGGAATGCCCCGTCTGCGCAGGTCGGCGCATGAGGAATACGCCTGGTCGGCCAGGCGACCGCGCCCGACCGGCTGACCATTGATGGTCCAGCTTGGAGCGCAGTCGGCTCTTGCGGTCAATCCGTGCGCCGGCGGGCCTGGTTCGCCTCGCGGATGACCGCCCAGGCGTCCGCCACCGGGCCCAGGTGCCGCAGCTTGTCGGGGTTGATCACCGCGCGGATCGTCTGGATCTGTCCGTCGAGGATGTCGAACGTCAAGGCGTTGACGACCTTGCCGTCCCGGTCGCGGAAGATCGCGCCCGGCTGGCCGTTCACCTCGCATGGCTCCACGACACCGCCGATCCGAACGAGCGGCGCGACGATCGCGGCCAGCATCCGGGCCACGTTCTCGACGCCGAAGATGCCCTTGCCCCAGGTCGGGGCCTTGCCGCCACTGTCGCCGACCAGCTGCACGTCGGCGGCGAGCAGCTCCCGCAGCCCGTCGACGTCACCTTCCCGGAAGGCGTCGAAGAATCGCTCGGCGAGTTCTTCTCGCTCCTGGCGATCCGCCTCGAACCGAGCGCGTCCCGCGTCCATGTGGCGGCGCGCCCGCACCGCGAGCTGGCGGCACGCCGCCTCCGAGCGCCCCACCGCCGACGCGACCTCACCGAAGCCGAACCCGAACACCTCCCGCAGCACGAAGACCGCGCGCTCGAGCGGGCTGAGCCGCTCCAGCAGCAACAGGGCCGCCATCGACACCGAGTCGGCCAGCTCCGCCGAGCGCTCCGGATCCTCATACGGATCGGCCAGCAGCGGCTCGGGGAACCACCGCCCGGGGTACTCCTCCCGCCGGACGCGCGCAGAGCGCAGCACGTCGATCGCGATCCGGGACACCGTGGCCGACAGGAACGCCTTGGCCGACGCGGGTTGTGTCGGGGAGGCCTCGTAGCGCAGCCAGCTCTCCTGGACCGCGTCCTCGGCCTCGCTCACGCTGCTGAGAATCCGGTAGGCGATGGAGAACAGCAGCGGGCGCAGCTCCTCGAACTCCTCGGCCCGGGTCACGCCAGTTCCTCCTCGAAGCCCTGGCGCCAGGCCAGGACGGTGGCGCTGGCCGCGTCGTCGAGACGCGCCCACGAGCTGTAGCCGGTGCCGCCCCCGACGACCGGGTACTGCCGCCTGCGCACGAGCTCGGCCTGATCGCCGGGGGTGCCCGGCCCGTAGAACACCGCCTCGCCGACCGGCCTAGCGTCCAGTCCGTCCATCACGACCGCCTCCGCGCCCAACTGCCCCAACTGCCCCAGCAGGCCCAGCTTGGCCGCGCACGTCGCCGTCACCTCGTGGCCACGCGCCACAAGCTGCGGCACCAGCCGCCGCCCCAACACCCTGGACCCGCCGGCCACGAACACCCGCACGACCATCACCTTCCCGACGTAAGTGTCTCCCCTACCTGAGACGAGACAGCCCGGCCGCCTGTGACATGGGAGGCAGGACGGTCGGAAAAAGATCGTTCACGGCGGCTGGTCGATGCCCCGCAGTTTCGTGGAGCAGTGAGCCGGCAGGCGGCGCTTGAGGAGATGCGCCGGACGCACCCTCTTTCCTCCCATGTCACAGGCGGCCGGGCTGTCTCGTCTCGGGTAGCGGGGACAGACACTCTCGGACAGGAGTTTGATCATGAACGGGCACACCACACACCAGAAGGTGGCATTGATCACCGGGGCGAACAAGGGGATCGGCCGCGCGGCCGCTGAGCAGCTCGCCGCGCTGGGCATGACGGTCCTGATCGGCGCCAGAGACCCGCGGCGCGGTGAGGAGGCCGCCACGGCGGTGCACGCGGCGGGCGGCGACGCGCACGCGGTCACCATGGACGTCACCGACCCGGCCACCGTTCAGGAGGCCGCGAGGTGGGTCGAGGAGCGCTTCGGCCACCTTGACGTGCTGATCAACAACGCCGGCATCACCGGTTCCGGGCAGGTCTCGCCTCAAGACGCCCATGATCAAGTCCCGAGCTCCGTCGACCTGGACATGGTCCGGGCGGTGTTCGAGACCAACGTCTTCGGGGTGATCGCGGTGACCAATGCCATGCTCCCGCTGATGCGGCGATCGCCGGAGCCGCGCATCGTCAACGTCAGCAGCGCCGCCGGGTCGCTGACCATCGCCGCCGACCCGGACGGCCCGCTGGCGGGGCTGCCGACGTCGGCCGCGTACACGCCCTCCAAGACCGCGCTGAACGCGCTGACCGTGCAGTACGCCAATGAGTTGCGGAAGGACGGCGTCCTGGTCAACGCCGCCGACCCCGGCTTCGTCGACACGGACATCAACAACCACACCGGGTACCTCACCACCGCGCAGGGTGCCGCTGTCGTGGTGCGCCTGGCCACGCTCGGCGCGGACGGACCGACCGGCGGGTTCTTCAGCGAGGGCGGCCCGGTGCCCTGGTGACGGTCAGGTGAGTAGGCCGGCGGCCGGTGTGCCCGGCGGCTCAACTCCTGGCTCACCAGGACGGACCAGGCCCAAGATCGAACTGTTACCCGTCAACGTCTCAGGCGATCCCCTGAGTGGCAGGATTCCGCAGGTCAAACCGCGCCAAGCGTGCGGCTGACCGGTCTTCAGGCTGGTGTCGTGGCCAGCAGAGTAAGGCGGTTTGCCCGGACCGGTGCGGGTAGGGGAAGCATTCGCCCGCCAAGCCGTCGCCCATCACGCGGGAGGCACCCGTAGCCGATCACGAAGACGACATCATCACCATCCTCACCACCGGCCACCGTGAGGTCGAGCAGATGTCCGCCGAGTTGGAGACACTCCTGCCCGCGGGCGAGCACGACCAGGTCCGGCACGTCACCGAGGCGTTGCCCGACGTCCCGGTCGGCGACCTGCTGAACCCGCCGACCAGCGACTGGAAGGCGGCGTACACGGCGGGGGCACCGAGTCCATTTGTGAAAGGTGGCATCTCATGCCTCGTGGATCGAGCCCGAAACGGGAACGGCAGTACGAGCACATCAAGCAGAGCGCGAAGGAACGCGGCGAGAGTGAACGGCGCGCCACCGAGATCGCCGCGCGCACGGTGAACAAGGAGCGAGCGCGGGCCGGTGAGGCCAAGACGGCCAGCCGTACCTCCACCGACGACATCTCCTCTTCGCGGCGCGGTGGGCTGCGCTCCCACTCGGGAGCCGGGGGCCGCACCCGCGACCAGCTGTACGCAGAGGCCAAACGGCGCAACGTCAAGGGCCGCTCCAAGATGACCAAAGCCCAGCTGCTGCGGGCCCTCGGCTAGACCTGAAACGTCCACGGTGGCCGCCGGATCCGGGCTTCCGACGGTGGCCACTTCGGGTGCGCTCTGGAGAGACCGCCACCCGCCCATCAGGGCCTCGGCTGGTGCTCCTGGCCGGCCGAGCGTGCGGAAACCCTCCGATGCGGACAGCCGCCATCGCTGGAACCGGTGCCCCGCGGCGCGGCGCCCGAGTCCTGCGCCATGGAGAACGCCTGGACGATTGCCTGGGGCGCGCCGTCACCAGGTCTGTCCTGGGAGACACCCATCCGCGGGGCTCCCCCGTGTCCGCCATGAATCGCCGAGCGCCGGCGGCGTGAGATGCCACTTTGTGATTCCTTTCCGTCGATCAAATCGATTCATTCAGACGCCGGTGGGCCGGTCGCCCGTCGGCAAACGCTGGTGAGGCGGATGAGGTCTCTGCGGGGTTGTGCGGGCCTCGGTCCGCTGAGCGCCGCTGCTGCCGGCGCCTGTTGAGCGGGGCCGGTCACGCTGTTTCGGCGCTGAGGGTCTGCGCCACGGGTCGGCGGGCCGCCAGGCATGCGGGCAGGGCGGTGAGTGCCGCCGTCGCCAGGAGAGTCGCGAGTGCGGCGCCGAGCAGCCAGGAGGAGGGGGGTTCCGCCGAATTCTCGGCGGCGAAGAGCGAGAGCAGGCCGATGCCCAGGGGGACGCCGATGATGGCGCCGGCCAGCGCGGGCAGGAGCTGGGCGGTGGACAGTCCCGCGGTGATCTGCCCGGGGGTGGCGCCGAGCGTACGTGCGATGGCCATGTTCGCCCGGGCCTCCATGGCAGTGGTCCAGGTGAACGTGAGGGTGTTCACGACGGCGAGGGCGATCACCAGGATGGTGACGGCGAGCATCAGCCGGCGGTCGTGCTCGCCGCGCAGGTTGGGCAGGACGGAGGAGCCATCCAGGCCGTAGCCCCTCTCCTGCTGGGCGTAGAGGGTCAGCAGGGCGACGATCGCGATCACCGTGGTGGCGGTGGAGCACGCCTGCAGCACGGCGCGGCCCGGCCGACGGGCGGTCAGCCGCAGCCCGAGCAGGAGCGGCGTGGGCAGCAGCGCGGACAGCGCGGTGAGCCAGGGTCGGTGACGGGGCTGGTGCGCGGTGGCGGTCAGCGCCGTGACGGTCGCCGTACGCATGGCCCGCAGCGTGGGACGCAGCGTGGACAGCACCGCCACCGCCACGGCGAGGACGGTCGCCGCCGCGACGGTGGCGCCGGTCAGCCCGGCGGCGTCGCCGATCCGGCTGGCGGTCGGACTGGCGATGGCGGGCACGGCCAGGCGGGCGATCACCAGCCCCAGCGCGTCGCCGGCCAGCGCCAGCGCCAGGTACTCGGCGAGCAGGACGGTGGCGATCAGATTCGGGGTGGCGCCGACGGCCTTGAGCAGCCCGGCTCGGCGCGTCTGCTCGGCGGCGCGTCCCGCGGCCAGCGCCGCCACTCCGGTGATGGCCAGGAAGCTGAGCAGCCAGCTACCGACGACCAGGATCGGCTGGCTGTTCTGGAGGATGACCATGTCCTGTTCGGCTTTGAACTGCCAGGAGTGGAAGATCACCGTGGCGGCCGAGAGGTGGTGGGCGTCGATGAAGGCCTCGGTGGCGGCGGGGTCGCGCAGCTTGAGGTCCAGAGCCAAGGTCACCGGGAGATCTTGGGACGACGCCAGTGTCCGGGCATCTGATCGGGTCATCCAAGCCAGGCCGCTGTAGTCGCTCCCCCCGCCGTACGGGCCGATCTGCGCCGCCCAGGGGTAGATGGAGGTGGCCGCGGTGACGGCGATCCCGACGACGGGGTACGACCGGCCGGCGATGGCGACGCGGTCGCCGACGCCGACGCCCAGCGCGGTGGCGAAGCCGCGTTCGAGCACCGTGCCGCCGGGACGTACCCAATGCCCCGAGGTCACCAGCGGCCGGTTGACCGTGCCGGGCTTCTCGGCGAAGCCGTGCACCACCACGGGGGACGAGGTGGAATCGCGCGTGGTGAGGTCGGCGTAGACGATGCGATAGGGGCCATGGTGGGCGACTACTTCGGGAGCGTCCGCCAGCGAGGCCAGGGCCGAGGTCACGGCGGGGCCCGTGTCGCCGGAGAGTGCCACCACGTCCGGCCCGGCGGTGGCCGCCCGGGTCTGCTCGTACAGCGCGTCGCTCATGCCGCGCAGGGATAAGCCCAGGGTCATCGTGGCGGTGGCCACGGTGACCGCGAGCAGGAGCATCGCGGCCTGGACCTTGTGCCGGCGCACGTCGGCCAGCACCAGGCGCACGACGAGCACGATGGAGCCCATGACGTTCAGCCCTCCAGCCCGATCAGCCCGCCGAGCCCGCGCGGGTGGGAGCCGGCCAGCCGGGTGTCGTCGACGAACATCCCGTCGCGCATCGAGACCAGCCGGTCCGCCGTGGCCGCCACCCGCTCGTCATGCGTGACGATCACGAAGGTCTGTCCCGCCGAACGCAGTTCCTCGAAGATCCTCAGTACATCGAGGGTCGCCGCGGTGTCGAGGTTGCCGGTCGGCTCGTCGGCCAGGACGACCAGCGGGTCGTTGGCCAGCGCGCGGGCGATGGCGACCCGCTGGCGTTGACCGCCCGACAGTTGCGACGGCAGGTGCCGGGCGCGGTCGGCGAGCCCGACCCGTTCCAGCAGCAGGCTCGCGCGCCGCCTGGCCTGGCGGCGCGAGCGCCCGGCCAGCAGCGCGGGCAACTCCACGTTCTCGGCCGCCGACAACTCCTCCACCAGATGGAAGGCCTGGAAGACGAACCCCACCGACCGGCGCCGCATGCGCGCCAGAGCCCGCTCGCTCAGCGTGTCGATGCGCCGCCCGGCCACCCACACCTCTCCATCGGTAGGCCGCTCCAGTCCCCCCAGCAGGTGCAGCAGAGTGGATTTCCCGCAGCCACTGGGACCCATCACCGCCAGCATCTGTCCCTGAGGCACCTCCAGATCGACCTCGTCCACCGCGCGGACCCGGCTCTGCCCCTGACCATGCGTCTTCTTCAGGCCGCAGGCCCGGACCGCGGCACTTGACACGTTCATCGACCCTCAACTTCGTCATCGACCTTGGACCAGGCCCGCTCACAGGCATCCAGCCAGCGCAGGTCCGCCTGCAACCGCAGCACAACCCCTTCCAGCAGCAGGCCGGCGCCCGACCCCGCCGGCTCGGCCAGCGCCGCCTGCTGCGCCTCACGCAAGCGGCGCAGCAACTCACGGCGCTGCGCCACCACCAGCTCCACCGGGTCGGCCAGCCGGGCCGCGGCAGCAGCGGCGAGCTTGAGATGAAACTCCGCCAGGTCCGGTTTCGGCCAGCCCACCTCGGCCAGCCAGGCGGCCACCCGCTGCTGCCCGGCCGACGTCAGCGCGTAGACCTTGCGCTCCGGCCGCTCGGGCAGGCCGTCCGCCCGCTCACCGACAACGAGCCCCGCTCGCTCCAACCGGGCCAACGTCACATAGATCTGACCGCGATTCATCGACTCGCCCAGCGGGCCAAGACTGCGCCGCAGCCGAGCGTGCAAGTGGTACCCGTGCGACGGCTCCTTGGCGAGCATCGCCAGCACTGCGTCCTGCACTCCATCCCCCTAACGGTTAGCCAATAGATAGCGGTTACCTATGGGAGGTGTCAAAACGCTAGAACGCTCCTGCGGAGCTGGCGGCCGTGGCCAAGCCGATTCGGGTGGGGTATGCCCGGTGCAGCACAGTTCAGCAGGAGCTGCAAAGCCGGCTCGACGCGCTGCGCGAGGCGGGCTGCGACCCGATCTCCTCTGAAAAGATCAGCACGCGGGTAAAGGTGCGACTGGAGTTCGCCAAGGCGATGGAGTACGCGCGCACCATCAAGAGTGCCGTGCAGCACCAGCGGGTGATCTTTACCGTGCACGAGACGAAGCGTCTGAGCCGCGGCGCCGCCGAGCTGCTCACCGTCGCCGAGGACCTGCGTCGTCACGACATCGAGCTGGAGTTGCTGACCGGCCCGCTGCAAGGCGTCTATGACCCGTCCGGGCACGGAGCCGCCCTGTTCGCCATCTTCGCCGGGATGGCCGAGTCCGAGCGGGAGTACGTCCGGGGGAAGTCGCTGGAGGGACAGGCGGCGGCCCGGGAGCGGGGTCGGCACGGTGGCCGGCTGCCGGGCCCAGTTCGGTCACCCGCCTTCGGTTCAAGCCTTGCGCGAACCCTCCAAACCGCTCCGCTTGGGGGATCGACGCGCAGCCGCCGCCATCTGGTTGTATCGCACAACGAGATGGTTGTAGGGTCGAACCATGGCGGATGAGGGTGAACTTCAGGAAGCCGTGGGCCGGTTCATCCGGGCCTTCGGCCTCCATCAGCCTGACCAGACCCCTTGCGGGCGGCCGATACCGGTATCGGAGGCGCACGCGCTGGGTGAGCTGGCCAGGGATGGCGCGCTGCGGCAAAGCGAGCTGACCCAGCGGCTGCGCCTGGAGAAGAGCACCACGAGCCGCCTGGTCGGCCAGCTCGTCAACCGGGGCTGGGCCGAGCGCACCCCGGCCCCGGACGACGGGCGCGGCGTGCTGGTCCAGCTCACTCCCGCCGGAATCAACGCCGCCACGCAACTGGCCAAGGCCAGGGCGGCCCGCTTTTCCGCGATTTTGGACCGTGTCCCAGAAAGGGAACGCGCCGGTGTCCTGCACGCCCTGGAAATCCTCACGGAGGCAACAGATGATCCTTAAGAAGCGACGCATCCCGCTGCTGCCGGCCAGCCTGGCGGTGATCGCCGCCGCCTTGGCCGGGTACACGCTGGGCGGCCAGAACGGCCAGAGCGAGGCTCAGGCGCTGGCCGCCCGCCAGGCCGAGGTCGCGGCCAAGAGCCGGCAGGTGATGCCGTTCGACCTGGAACGCACCACGCACCGCTTCACCAAGACGGCCACCGGCGGCCTGCAGACCGTCACCTCTAACGACCCCGCCGACGCCCGGCAGGTCACGCTCATCCGCCGGCACCTGACCGAGGAGGCCGTGGGCTTCAGCAAGGGCGACTACGGCGACCCCGCGTCCATTCACGGCGGCCAGATGCCCGGCCTGCGCGAACTCGAGGCGGGCCATGACCGGATCGACATCCGCTACGCGCAGGCTCCCGCCGGCGCCCAGATCACCTACACCACCTCCGACCCGGCCCTGATCAAGGCGCTGCACGCCTGGTTCGACGCCCAGGTCACCGACCATGGGCAGCACGCCGAACACGGATGACTCCCTCCGCCCCACGTTGCCCTGATCTTCCTGAACCGTCGCTCCGCTCACCACCGGCCCATCGCCAAATCCACCGGACCAGCAGTTTCCCGATATACCCAACCCCCGTAAGGTTCTCTCTATTGTTGCGCATCGGTCGCAATAACGAAGGAGTTTTTCATGCCTGACACCAGCCCGCCGGTACGGCGGTCCCTGTTCCTGCACGCGCCGATCCGGCGCAGGCCACGCGTGATGCTGGAGCAGATGCTGGCCCTGGTGGATGACAGCACCCCGGCCGACGGCCCCGAAGGGCCCGTCGCGGTGCTGGAGCGGCGGCTGGCCGAGCTGCTCGGCAAGGAAAGCGCGCTGTTCTTCCCCAGCGGCACGATGGCCCAGCAGACCGCATTGCGCGTGCACGCCGACCGGCGCGGCCGGCGCACGTTCGCCGCCCACCCGCAATCGCATCTGGACGTGTGGGAGGAGCAGGGCTACAACGCCGTCCACGCCCTGCGGATGCGCCGCACCGGCGACCTGCACGAGCTGATGACGGCCGCAGACCTGGCGGCGATCGGCGAGCCGCTGGCGGCGGTCGTGTGGGAACTGCCGCAGCGCGACATCGGCGGCCTGCTGCCCGCATGGGACGATCTGTGCGAGCAGGTCGCGCTGGTGCGCGCCACCGGCGCGGCCGCGCACCTGGACGGCGCCCGGCTGTGGGAGGCCCAGAGCTACTACCGGCGGCCGTTCGACGAGATCGCCGCCCTGTTCGACACCGTCTACGTCTCCCTCTACAAGAGCCTGCAGGGTGTGCGCGGCGCCGTACTCGCCTCCGATGCGGCCACCGTGGAGGTGGCAAGAGTGTGGCGGCAACGGCTCGGCGGCGGCATCCGCGACGCCTGGCCGCTCGCCCTGGCCGCGCTGGTCCACCTCGACACCCTGGCCGAGCAGATGCCCGCCTACCGCGAGCACGCCATCGCCATCGCGGCCGCGATCAACGCCGACGGCGCCGCCCGCGCCTGCCCCGACCCACCGCAGACCCCGCTGTTCCACATCCACCTGCCCGCCGACCGGCGCGCCGTCGAGCGGGCCGGCCAGGCGATCCTCGCCGAGCACGGCATCCAGCTCTGGGGGAGGGTACGCTCCGCGTCCGATCCCGGCCGTTGCGCCTTCGAGGTCAGCGTCGGCGAGAACGCCATGGAGTTCGCCCCCGACGAGGTGGTCGCCCTCATTCACGACCTGCTCGCCCGCGCCGCCCCCGCCGCTTCCGTGCCATCGGGGGGTTCGGCCGCCCGCCCCGCATGAGCGCCCGCGTGGCGCATCAGGCACACGTGTGCCGCCTTATGCCCAACCCGGGTACTGTATCCGGCTGGAGAGGGCCAGGCGGAACGACACAACAAGACGCCGCTCGGCGCGCTACTCACCACCTCTGAAGAGGCCTCATTCCCGTGTCATTCACCGATAGCGGCCCCACTCGACGGGCCAGCCCAGCAGACTGGCTCGGGCTCACGGGGCTGCGAACGACCATCTGCTGACTGGGCAGATGTGCGGCGACCTGGACGCTCTGCTGGTGCCCGACCCGGCGGTGGGGATGGCACGGCTGACATGGCTGACGCGGCCGGCGACGGACGCGACGTCGTCGTCGGTGAAGCTGAGCGTGGAGAAGCTGGAGTTCCTCAACAAGGGCGAGTCCCTGCACGCGCTGCGCCGGGACCTGCACTACGCCCAGCAGGGCACCATCGTCCGCCCCCACCTGCAAGGCCAGACCGAGCAGGCCTGGTGCCTGACCCTGCTGACCAACTCGGTGATCTGCTGGAGACCGAGTACTACTCCAAGGCGATCGCCGCGCTGCGCGCTCAAGGCCGCGACGTCCCCGACGAGCTCTTGTCGTTCGTCGCGCCCGGCCACAGCGAGAACATCAACTTCTTCGGCATGATCGACGTCGATATCGAGGCCAAGCTGGCCAAGCTCGACGGCGGGTGGCGGCCACTGCGCCCCACGCAGGTCACCGAGTCCGGCACCTCGTTCATGCTCACCCCTGGATTGCCCCCAAGCAGCACGCGACGGGCCGGTGACCTCGGTTGAGTGCCGAGGTCGCGGGGCTTGATCGACAACGGAACGGCCAGTGGCGATAGCGAGCCGACGCGGGCAGGGTTACCAACCGGTGCGTTCCCGGCGCCCTCGCGACCAACTATCGGCAGTCACCTCGGGGCTGTCGACCGTCATCGGATGCACCTCTCTGCCAAGACTCGCCGCAGGACATCGATCCCGGCGCCCCGGGGTCACTCAACCGTGATGACGAGCTTTCCGGGCGCGTTGCCCGCCGCCAGGTCACCCACCGCGGTGGAGGCCTCCGCCAGGGAGTACGTGCGCCCGACGGCCGGTCGCACGGCCCCGGCCTCGATGAGGTCGCGCAGCGCGTCCAGGTCGGCGGTGCGGGTCAGCGCGATCAGCGCGTCCAGGCGCTGGCGCGTGAACGGGATGATCAGCCGGACGGCCAGCAGCCGGCCGAGCCCGCCGAACCACCGACCGCCGCCCTCGCCGCCGACGATGACGAGCCGGCCGCGCTCGGTGAGCAGCCCGCGCAACAAGGCCAGCGGCCGGATGCCCGCGATGTCGATGATCAGATCGTACGTCCCGGTGAGCGGCTCGCGCGTGTAGTCGATGACGGCCCGGGCGCCCAGCGACCGGACAAGGTCGGCCTTGGCTGTGCTGCACACGGCGGTGACCTGGGCGCCGCCGGCGACCGCGAGTTGCGTCGCGAAGCTGCCCACTCCGCCGCCGGCGCCGATGACCAGCACCTTCTCGCCGGCGGTGACCTGGCCGACGGCCCGCAACGCGGTCACCCCTGACACGGGTACGGCCGCCGCTTCGGTGAAGCTCAAGTTGGCGGGCTTGCGGGCGAGCTTGCCCGGGCGGGCGAGCGCGAACTGCGCGTACGCGCCGGTCGCCGCGCCGTACACCTCATCGCCGGGGCGAAACGCGGTCACGTTGGCGCCGACGGACTCCACGACGCCGGCCACGTCCATGCCCGGCACGCGGTTGCGGGGCCGGCGCAGGCCGAAGCCGAGGCGGCCGATGAGCGGCAGCCCGGTCATGACGTGCCACACGCCGTAGTCGACGCCGGCCGCGTGCACCCGGATCAGCACATCGTCGGCACCGGGCGTCGGCATCGGGACCTCGCCGAGGCTCAGCACGTGCGGCGGGCCGTACTCCTCCTGGACGATCGCCCTCATGAGAAGTCTCCTTCGGTGTCGGGGTACTGGAAGACGTCGTCGAGTCCGACCCGGAACACCCGGGCGATGCGGAACGCCATCTCCAGCGAGGGGGAGTAGCGACCCTGTTCGATCGCGATGATGGTCTGGCGAGTGACGCCGACCCGGTCGGCCAGCTCGGCCTGGGTCATCTCGCCGTGCGCGAACCGCAGGGCCCGGATCGCGTTGGTGACCCGCGTCGGCTTCACCACGTCTGGAAGCCGCCCTTGCGGTACGCCATGATCTTGGCAAACGAGCTGAGCCCCGAGGACAGCACGAACGCCAGATAGACGGCGTTGGCGATCCAGAAGTAGCGCAACTCGGCGATGGCCATGACCAGTGCGGCGAGCGCGCCGATGACGACGATCGACTGCCCGATGCGCTCACTGACCTGGTTGATCTCACGGTCGCGCTCGTCAGTGCGGTCGGCGCCGTGGCCGCCCGCGATAGCCATCGCGATGTGGGCCACGATCGCGGCGACGATGGCGCCACCGATGGTCCACAGCAGAGTTCCCGCGTAGGCGACGTCGGCGAGCGGGCCGTCGCCGACCCGGCCCAGGATGGTCACCACGTAGATCGTGTACGCGCCGACGGAGACCACGATCATCACCCAGGCGCGCTTTTCCTCGAAGGCCATGCCCGCTCCTCATGTAAAACAAAGCTGACATCAACCAATGTAAAACACCCCGGACATCGTGTCAAAGTTTATTTACATGCATGACCGGCGACGCCATAGCGCCCGGCGCGGTGTTGCTGGCCCGCCCTTATCGGAAGAGCCGCAGGATCCGGTTCGCGCCGCTGGGCGGCACCCTCGCCGCCGCCCAGCGGCAGACGCTGGTCTTCCAGGCCCTCGCAGGCCCACGGCCAGGCACCGCTCGCGGTCTTCGTGCTGGTCCTGTCGGCAGTGCGCCCTTTCGACCATGCCCGATGACGAACCCCCGTCTACGCCCCAGCGAGTCCGCCAGCCGCCCGCCGAGCAACAGCGGCCCACCGAACGCCAGGCCATAGGCGGAGCTGACCAGCACCAGCCCCGTCTCGCCTCGGTGCAGATCCCGCTGGATGGCGGGCGGCGGCCCGGGCGGGTAGCACCGCCGCGCGGGACCATCTCGCCGAACAAGCGGCCCGGCTGCGCCGCGGGTGACCCGACGGCTTCCGGGACAGTGCCGGCCACGGCCCAGAGGCTGAAGGAGAACCTCGCCGCTATGGCGGGCAGGCTCGAGCGTTGTCCGTCCGCAGCGGAGATGAGGGGAAAGGGGGGTATCCGCTCCTTTCCACTTTCAACCTATAGCGCACCGGGGGGCTTGCGGCAAGACCCGGGTCGTGCCGCAGAATCGTCAGCCGAGGCCAGAGCCTGCGAAAACGGGGGATGCGAAATGCGGGTGTTGTTGTCGACGTACGGGTCGCGCGGGGACGTCGAGCCGTTGGTCGGGCTCGCGGTGCGGTTGCGGGAACTCGGCGCGGAGGTGCGGGTGTGCGCGCCGCCGGACGAGGACTTCGCGCAGCGGTTGGCCGGTGTCGGCGTGCCGATGGTGCCCTTCGGCCCGTCGGCGCGCGCGCTGACGACCGCGGCGCCGCCGCCGTCGCCGGCGGACCTGCCCCGGCGCGCGGCCGAGTTGATCGCCGGCCAGTTCGACGCGGTCACCGCGGCGGCCGAGGGCTGTGACGTGCTGGTGGCGACCGGCGTGATGCCGGCCGCGGCCGGCGCGCGGTCGGTGGCCGAGAGACTGGGCATCCGCTCCGTGTCCGTGACCTTCCAGCAGCTCACCCTGCCGTCGCCGCACCACGCGCCGCTGGCGTATCAGGGCCGGCCGTTCCCGCCGGACGTGACCGACAACCGGACGCTGTGGGACCTGGACGCCCAGAGCATCAACGCGCTGTTCGGTGAGGCGCTCAACACCAACCGGGCGGCCATCGGCCTGCCCCCGGTGGTCAACGTTCGCGACTACGTCATCGGCGACCGGCCGTGGCTGGCGACGGACCCGACTCTGGACCCGTGGCGGGAGACGCCGGGCCTCGACGTCGTGCAGACCGGCGCGTGGATCCTGCCCGACGTTCGCCCGCTCCCGGCCGAGTTGGTGACGTTCCTGGACGCCGGCGCACCACCGGTGTACGTGGGCTTCGGCAGCATGCCCATGCGCGCGTCGACGGACGCCGCCCAGGTGGCCATCGAGGCGATCCGAGCGCAGGGCCGCCGCGCGCTGGTCGCCCGCGGCTGGGCCGACCTGGCCCTGATCGACGACCGGGACGACTGCTTCGTCGTCGGCGAGGTCAACCAGCAGGCACTGTTCGGCCGGGTGGCCGCCGTCGTGCACCACGGCGGCGCGGGCACGACGACGACGGCCACCCGGGCCGGCGCGCCCCAGGTGGTGGTACCCCAGGCGGCGGATCAGCCCTACTGGGCCGGCCGGGTGGCCGACCTGGGCATCGGCGCGGCACATGACGGTCCGACTCCGACCTTCGAGTCCCTGTCAGCCGCGCTCGAAACGGCCCTGACCCCCGAGACCCGCGCACGAGCGACCGCCGTGGCCGCCACGATCCGCACAGATGGGACGATGGTGGCCGCGAAGCTGCTGCTCGACGCGGTCAGCCGAGAAAGGCCGCCCGTGTCCGCGTGAACCACGCGGGATCGTCGAGCCAGGACCCAGAACACGCGAACCTGCGAACCCTGGCGACCTGAACCGACAACGGCCACGGGATCCACGTCAGGCGGAGCGCTGCCCGTCATGGCCACCAGGTTCGTCACGTCGGTCCAGACGCCTTGCCATGCGCAATGGCCGCAAGCGACCTCAGATCGGAGCTTACGACGTGAACCCGCTGACTACCAGCGCGTTTGACCTTCCCGACCACCTCTCCCCCAAGGCCGGCCCGACGCTGATCGCCGGCGATGAGCAGCACTTCGCGGCCATCGCGGAGAGCCTTGAGCAGTCGATCGCCGACCTGTCCGACCGCCTCGATGCCGAGCGCAAGGCGCCCGGTGGCATAGGCCGGCAGGCGATGGACCGGGACCTGGAGGTCCACCGGCTGACCGCTCGCCTGCGCGCCCTGCGTCGTTTCGGTTTGGACCTGTGCCTCGGGCACATGGTCAGCGCAGACAACCTCGAGCCCGTGTACGTCGGACGACTTGGCCTCACGGACAGCGCGGGTCGCCGGCTGCTGCTCGACTGGCGCTCCCCCGCGGCCGAGCCGTTCTTCGGAGCCACCCACGCCAACCCGATGGGTCTGGCAAGCCGCCGCAGGTATCGCTGGACCCGCGGCCGGATCAGCGACTACTGGGACGAGGTGTTCACCCCGGACGGGTTCGAAGGGCACGCCGCGCTCGACGACCAGTCCGCCTTCATCGCCAGCCTGGGCGGCAACCGGTCGGGACGGATGCGAGACGTGCTCGGCACCATCCAGGCCGACCAGGACGCCATCATCCGCGCGGGATCCCGGGGTGCTCTCGTCGTCGACGGCGGTCCGGGTACGGGGAAGACCGTCGTCGCCCTGCACCGCTCCGCCTACCTCCTCTACTCCGATCCTCGCCTCGGTCACCGCCGGGGCGGCGTGCTGTTCGTCGGGCCGCACCAGCCCTACCTGGCCTACGTCGCCGACGTCCTGCCCAGCCTCGGGGAGGAGGGCGTGCAGACCTGCACCCTGCGAGACCTCGTCGTCGAGGGCGCCGCGGCGGCGATCGAGGCCGACCCGAACGTGGCCCGCCTGAAGTCGTCCGCGAACCTGGTGAAGGCGATCGAGCCGGCCGTCAGGTTCTACGAGAACCCGCCCACCAAGGGGATGACGGTCACGACCCCCTGGTCCGACATCTGGCTGAGCGCCGACGATTGGGCCGAGGCGTTCGAAGCGCCGGAACCCGGCACTCCGCACAACGAGGCGCGCGACCAGATCTGGGACGAGCTGCTCACGATCCTGGTGGACAAGCACGACGGCGAGGCCTCGGCTGACCTGCTCCGCAAGTCGCTGCTGCGGAACAGGGAGCTGCTCACGACCGTCAACCGCGCGTGGCCGCTGATCGAGGCGGCCGACCTCGTCGGAGACCTGTGGTCGGTGCCCGCCTACCTGCGGTTGTGCGCTCCCTGGCTCAGTCCTGATGACGTACGGCAACTGCAGCGCGAGAACGCCCAGGCCTGGACGGTGTCCGACCTGCCGCTCCTGGACGCAGCACGGCAGCGGCTCGGCGACCCGGAGGCGTCGCGACGTAAGCGCCGCCGTGAAGCCTCTGTCGCCGCCGAACGCGAGCGCATGGCCAGGGTCGTCGACAACCTGCTTGAGGCCGATGACGACGGTGAAGGTGTGGTGACGATGCTCCGCGGACAGGACATACGGGACGCCCTGGTCGACGAATCCGCGTCGCCCGGCACCGAACCGGACCTGCTCGCCGGCCCGTTCGCGCACATCGTCGTGGACGAGGCTCAGGAACTGACCGACGCGGAGTGGCAGATGTTGCTGCTCCGGTGCCCGTCCCGGAGCTTCACCATCGTCGGGGATCGTGCCCAGGCCAGGCACGGGTTCACGGAGTCGTGGCAGGAACGGCTCGAGCGGATCGGGCTCGACCGGATCAACCTGGCCTCCCTGAGCATCAACTACCGGACGCCGGAAGAAATCATGGCGGAAGCCGAGCCGGTCATCCGGGCCGTGCTCCCCGACGCCAACGTGCCGACCTCCATCCGCAGCGGCGACGTCCCCGTCGTCCACGGATCTGTTTCGGATCTGAGCTCGATCCTCGACAGCTGGCTCGCCGCACATGCCGACGGGATCGCCTGCGTCATCGGCGATCCCACATTCCAGACGACGTCCCGCGTCCGGTCGCTGACCCCGGAGCTGTCGAAGGGGCTCGAGTTCGACCTGGTCGTCCTCATCGACCCAGAGGCGTTCGGCAAGGGCATCGAAGGAGCGGTCGACCGCTATGTCGCCATGACCCGAGCGACCGGGCAACTCGTCATCCTCACGAGCTCCTGACGTCGGCCAGGGTGAGCCCGGGATCGTGGCGCGGGGCGCGAACGGCAAGCCGCTGGGTGGATGGCGTTTGAAGTCTGCGGGTCCGCATCTTCCGTCGATACTGCTCCCTGACCTGCCAGAACCGCAACCGTGCGCGCCTTCCGGGCAAACCTGCGCGCTGAGGCGGGCAGGCTGAGCCATGCCCTCCAGTGATGTGCCCACCACCATGAGCAAGGCGCCGCCCACGAGCGCGACGACCCCGACCATGCGCCGTCGCGTCACGCGGAGGCCGTGACGGACTGGCCTCCCTGATCCAGCAGGGCGTTGATCATTTCCTGGAGCTGGGCGCGTCCCACGGTGCCGAGCGCGCCGGTCAGGGCTTGGGCGAGCTTGTCGAAGGGGTCGTCCATCGGCAGCTCTTTCACCTTCTCGGCCAGCTCCTCCACGCTCCATGGCCCGTCCTTGTGGATGTGGCTGCCGAGGGACCAGCCGTGGTTGACCGCGACCCTCCCGCCTCGCACCGACAGCACCTGGCCGGTGAGCGGGCAGGCTGAACTGGCCAGGTAGGCGGCAACAGGCGCGCTGGCAGCCGGGTGCAGGGGGTCGAACCGGGACGCCGGCGGTTCCTGGCTCATGCCGGGGACGCCGAGGGTGAGCCTGGTGCGGGCCATCGAGGGCGAGACGCAGTTGACCCGCACGCCGTAGCGGGCCAGCTCGAGGGCGGCCACGACGGTCAGCGCCGCGACCCCCGCGTTGCCCGCCGCGTAGGAGACCTGTGCGGGCAGCGGGTTGAGCAGTCCGGAGCCGGAGGAGGTGTTGACGACGGCGCGGTCGGCGAGCACGCCTGCCGAGAACCGGTCGCGCCAGTGGCGGGCCGCCCAGCGCGTCACCGCGAAGGTGCCCTTCAGCTTGACGGCCAGGACGTCATCGAAGTCCTCCTCCGACAGGTCGGTCAGGCCCATGTTCCGTTCGATGGTCGCGTTGTTGACCACTACGTGCAGGTCGCCGAAGGACCGCAGGGCGGTCTCCACCATGCGGCGGGCGCCGTCCCAGTCGGCGACGCTGTCGGTGTTGGCCACGGCCTGCCCGCCGCGCGCAGCGATCTCCTCGACGACCTCCGCCGCCACGCCGGCGTCGCCGCCCGTGCCGTCGATGGCGACACCGGGGTCGTTGACGACGACCTTGGCGCCCTCGGCGGCGAAGAACAGCGCCTCCTCCCTCCCGATGCCGCGCCCTGCTCCGGTGATGAGGACGACACGTCCGTCCAGACTTCCCATGATGACCACCCTTCAGCGACTACAGTCTCTGTAGTTATTCATTGTATGCATCAATTCGGAAGATGAACTAAACTGACGTGCATGGTGGAGAAACATGGACTGCGGGAGCGTAAGAAGCAGCGCACCCGGCAGGCACTGATCGAGGCGGCGGTGCGCCTGTTCGAGGACAGGGGCTACGACCGCGTGACCGTGGCCGAGATCGCCGACGCCGCGGAGGTGTCCCCTCGCACCTTCTTCCTCCACTTTCAGGCCAAGGAGGACGTGCTCTTGGCCAACACCGACGTGCGCATCGATCTGGCACTGCAGGCGATCGCCGAGCGCCGCGCCGAGGAACCTCTGCCTGAGGTGTTGGTGCGGGCGATGGACCACATGATCGCCAACACCTGGGAGCATGACCTGCCCAGCGGGCTCGCGGCACTTCGGGCACGGCTGGTGGCCTCGGTGCCGGCGTTGCAGGCCCGGTTGCTGCAGCGATACCTCACCGCGCAGGCCGAGCTGGCCCAGGCGCTGCAGCGGGCATTCCCCGGCAGACTCGACACGATCACCGCCTCCGCCCTGGTCGGCGCGATGGTGGGCGCGGTCAGCGCGTCCGCGCTGACCGCGCTGCAGCGCGGCGACGGACCCGACGAGGTACGGAACGCCATGCGGCAGGCCATGGCCTTGGTGGCGCGATCCGTCACCTGACCGACAGCAGCCGCCGTAGTGTCCTCGGGGAGGGGCCACCTCGCCGGCTCCGAGGGAGTCCCGGAGTCAGCGGCTCATGGCGGTCTCCCGCGCCACACGCGACAGCTTCTCGGGGTTGCGCACGTAGTAGAGGCCAGTGACCAGGCCGTTCTCGACCCGCACCGCCGCGACACCGTCGATCTCCCCGTTGAGCCGGATGAGCAGGGCCGGGCCGCCATTGATCTGTACCGGCTCGAGCGACATCGTGGCGCCGACCTTGTCCAAGGCGACGGCCCACAAGCGGGCCACCTTGTGATGAAGTCCGGGCCAGGGCGCGCTACTTCTTGGCGGCCGTTCGGCCGGGCCAGTCGCGGTAACGGATCCGGCCCAGGGTGGCGCCGCCACCCGGCACCAGCGTCCGCTCGCCCACCTCGCTGCCGAAGTAGCGCGCGTGCACATCGGTGACCACCTCGCGCGGATCGCCCCAGCCGGCCAGCACGTCGCGGAAGAACTCGTCCATCCGGAACTGCTCGGGCCCGGCGATCTCGATCCTGCCGTTCAACGGCGAGCCCACCGAGACTCTGCCGACCGCCTGCGCGACCTCATCGCCGGCGATGGGCTGGAAGAGCACGGGCGCCATCCGCACCGTGTCGCCTTCCGTGGCCTCATCGGCGATGCTCCGGACGAACTCGAAGAACTGGGTCGCGTGCACGAGCGAGAACGGGATCGACGACTTCTCGATCAGCTTCTCCTGGGCGATCTTCGCCCGGAAGTAGCCGTTCTCCGGCAGCCGCTCCGTCCCCACCACCGACATCGCGACGTGGTGACCGACCCCGGCCGCCGCCTCCGCCGCGAGCAGGTTGCGAGTGGAGGTCTCGAAGAACTCCAGCACCGCCCTTTCCTCGAACGACGGGGAGTTCGACACGTCGACCACCACCTGCGCGTCCGTCAGCACCTCGGCCAGTCCTTGGCCGGTGAGGGTGTTGACGCCGGTGCGCGGCGACGCCGCCACCGCTTCGTGACCGTCCTCACCCAGCTTCGCCACCAGCTTCGAGCCGATCAGGCCGGTCCCGCCGACTACGACGATCTTCATGACAACACCTTCCTGTTTCGCCGGGGCACCCCCCGTGCCGGCCGGTCGCCAGCTAAGACAGGGCGGCTTCCGGGCTTGTGACAGTTGCCGCGAAATTCTTTCCCCGGGCTCTGACGCTCATGGCCAAGTCCCGTCACGGGAAGGCCGAGAACGTGCGCCGCTACGTCAACCCCTCCCCAAGCGACGGCCGAGGTCACCAGGCTGTCGGCGCCGGGCGATATCCGTAGGTGAATCCCGGCTTGATCAGGAGCGGGCATGGTGATCGAGATAATGGACCATGGAGTTCTTCTGCTACCACCGCGACCGGCCCGGCTCGATGGCATCACGCCATGAGTTGCTGCAAGAACACTGGTCCTACATGGACCAGTACGCCGCGGAGATGATCGCTCGCGGCCCGACCCTCGGCGGTGACGGCGACACGCCTACCGGCAGCGTGCATATCGTCGATCTGCCCGACCCCGCCGCTGCCCGCGCGTTCGCCTTCGACGAGCCCAACTATCAGGCCGGCGTGTACCGGGACGTGCTGCTGCGCCGGTGGCGCAACGTGTTGGGGCGTACCATGTGGGACTTCTCTGGCGGTAGGACCGGTGGCAACCGGTATCTGGTGCTCGGCCTCGGTTCGGGGCAGGCCGCCGACCTTGCCGTGCCGGCCAATCAGGACGAACTGATCGCGTACGGGCCGCTGCTGTCCGACGACGGCGAAACCTGGCTGGGCACGGCGGTGCTGGTCCGGGCACCGGACACGGACACGGCACGCGCCACCTTGACCCCGGACCGGTACGCCGACATCGAGGTGCACAACTGGCAGTTCGGCGGGCGGGCGTCATGACCCAAGGATCTCCAGGCCGTCATGGTCGGCTGCGTCGGTGAAACGAGAGCCAGATGTCGGTCTCGGTGTGAGCCGCGCCGCGTCTCTCTGACCGCTCCCATGTCGGTCAGTTCGGGAGCCGCTCTGGTCTTCCTCGTCGACGGCATAGGCGGCAGCCGCCGAGGACGACCAGGGACCGCCATTGCGCCGGCCGGTCCGCCGGAGTGGCTCCCGAACTCACCAACACCGCCCTGCGGCCGGGCTTGATCGATAAGGTGATCGGCCATGGGCGTTCTGGTCGACTACTTCACCGCGGACTCCGAGCAACTGGCCCGGCAAGCTCTGTCCAACGGGCCGGAAGCCGTGCGCCTGCCTTACGTTGATTGCAAGGGGTGGATCAACGAGCTCGACACCCTGGTCGCCGAGCTCAGCGGGCGCGACCTCAGCGAGCTCGGCGACAGCGAGGTGGTCGTGGACGACGGCGAGGCGGCGGGGGTGGAGCGGATGCCACCGGAGGTCGTCGCCGCGCTGGCTGGTGTGGACGACACGCGGTTGCGCGAGTATGCCGAGGACGAGCTGCTCGAGGCGTATGAGGTCGAACGCATCACCGCCCTGCGGGACCTGGCGCGCGAGGCGGGGCGGCTCAGTCAGGGGATGTATCGCTGGTCGTGCGTCTGAAGGCGGCGAACAGTTCCTCACGCATCGCGGGCGGCAGCTTGCGGCCCATCTGCGCCGGGCTCACCAGGGCCTGATCGTCGTTCCATTCGCGGGCCGTGCCGGCGAGGAACCCCAGCGCGAAGCGGGCCTCCTCCCGGTGCCGCTCGTCCGGCCAACTGTCGACCAGCGGCAGCACCGTCCTCGCCCGCTCGGTGACTCGGTCGACAAGCGCGTAGCCGGGCAGGCCGGGGAAGCGCTGGACCCGCAGATCGATGTGGCGGAAGGAAACGTCGTCGAGCTCGGCGGCAGTGAAGTCGTTGCCGGTGAAGTCATTGTGGTCTCTGCCCAGTACGGCCTGGTCACGGTCGGCCGGGCGGCCCCAGAAGTTGATGCTCCGCACGCGGCCGAGAAAGACGCAGCCGACGAACTCGGCCTCGAAGGTGGCCGTCTGCTCCCGCAGCCGAGATCGGTCGAACACGCACCGCTCAAACCGCACGTTGCCGAAGAAGGTTCGCTCCGCGAAGCGGGTGCGGCGGAAGGTGCAGTCGCGGAAGACGGTCTGTGGCCACGTGGCACCGTCCCACTTCTCTGCTCCGATGCCAGTGCTGCCCATCAACAGCTGATCGAAGGCGGCGCCGGAGAAGTCGCATCCGTCGAACTCGCTGCCGTGTGCGTTGAAGCCGGCGAACCGCGTCGCGGTGAAGTCCACGTTCACCAGCCGTGCCCGGTCGAAGATGAGGTCGGTCACGCCGATGGGTAATGCGAAGCGCTGGTCACAGAGCTCTCCGCGAGCGATCCTCGCACCCGGCCACTTCTCGTGGCCCGGCTGGAGGGTGAACCGCTCAAAAGTATTCACGTCAGGCGCCTGAAAGTACGAGATTCATGTGCGGAGTATCGCGTTCGGTCCCGACAAAACCCTCCTCGGATCACTGTTGCCTGCAGGCGGAGGCATCGTCAGGGGGCTTGGTCCGAGATCTTCGGCACGACAGGCAGATCCAGGGCCTGACATAGATCGCGAGCCCGCATGGGCCGACCGGCAGGACGCCGTGAAGAGGCGCGTGAAGGAACTCACACTCCGGCCGAAGGCCCCTCGATGAGCTGATCGAGCAGAACTACGACCTGATGATCAAGGATGATCGAGTAAGCGGCGGCGATCAAGCAGAACACCGCCTCCACCGAGGCGATCCCGGAGGGGCGTGACGGCCGCGCTTCCCGTGGGCAGCCGCGGCTGCGGCGCGTCATCGGGTGTGGTCAGCGCGGTTCCACCAGACGGCGGTCGTGACGGCGCCGGCCGCGCCGGTGGCCGCGACCAGCACAAGGCCGACGAGGCCGGGCGGGTCCTGGTCGGGGCCGGCGATCCCGGCGAACAGGCCGGGCACCGACCAGGGGAAGACGACGCCGTAGCCGAGCGCCGCGATGACCTGGGCGGCGAACACGAGGGCGAACAGGACGCCGACGGCGGCCAGGTAGCCGCGGCCGATGCTGGCGGCCAGGGCCAGCGGCGTGGTGGTCAGCGCGGCCAGCGCGGCCGCGGCCACGATGCGTCCGGCACCCTCGATCGCGATCGGCGCCGACCAGCCGGGCAGGGCCAGCGAGGCGCCGATCAGCAGGCCGAGCCCGGCGAGCAGGAGGGCCAGCAGCAGCGCCCAGATCGCGGCGACGGTGAACTTGGCGGCCACGATGGCGGCGCGGGAAGTGGGCAGGGCGAGCAGGTCGGTGGCGGTGTGGTCGCTGAACTCGCGGCCGAACAGCCAGATGGCGATCAGCCCGTAGATGCCCAGGCCGCCCACCGCGACGGCCTGAGCGAGCAGGGCGAGATAGCCGGGCCAGTCGGCGCTGGCGCCGGAGAGCTGGGCCTTGCCGCCGAGCAGGCCGAACGCCCGGGCGCGGGCGGGGTCGGCCAGGATGAACATGAACATCCCGCACACCAGCGCGGCCACGGTGAACGCCAGCGCGGTGATCCAGGGCAGGCGGCTTCGCCGCACCTTCAGCGTCTCCGCCCACAGCGCCTCACGCATCCCCGGCCCCTGTTTCAGCCCGTGTTTCAGTCCGTGTTTCAGTCTCTGTGTCGGCATCGGGCGCGGTTCGCGGTCCGACCGTGCGGAGGAAGAAGGCTTCGAGGTCCTCTTCCTCCAGGTGGAGCTCGGCAGGCGGCACCCCGCCGAGTACGAGGACGGTGGCGACCCGCTCCGGCTGGGCCAGGGCGCGCTCGTCGGTGAGCAGCAGGCCGGCCGGCGCGGCGGGTTCGGGGTGGTAGCCGTGGGCGCGGAGCACCGCGTGGGCGATGGCGTCGTCGCGGGTGGCCAGGCGCAGGTGGCGGCGACGGTGCCGGTCCAGGTCGCCGGCGTCGTGTTCGCCGATCAAGCGGCCGTCGTGCAGGATGCCGATGCGGGTGGCCAGGCGGGCGACCTCGGCCAGCAGGTGGCTGGACAGGAACACGGTGGTGCCGTGCTGGTGGGCCAGGTCGGCGAGCAGAGCGCGGATCTCGGCGACGCCGGCGGGGTCCAGGCCGTTGACGGGCTCGTCGAGGATGAGCAGGCCGGGGGCGTGCAGCAGGGCCTTGGCCAGGGCCAGGCGCTGCAGGTTGCCGAGCGACAGGGTGCGGGCGCGGCGGTCGGCGTAGGGGGTGAGCGCCAGCCGTTCGATGATGTCGTCGGCGGTGCCGGGCAGGCGGCGCAGCCGGCGGACCACATCCAGGTTCTCGCGCACGGTCAGCTCGGGGTAGGCGGCGGCCGCCTCCACCAGGCAGCCCACTTTCGCCCAGGCGGAGCGGTCGCCGGCTGAGACATCGGCGCCCAGGACGCGCACCGTCCCGGCGGTGGGTGCGATCATGCCGAGCAGCAGGCGGATCAGGGTCGTCTTGCCGGCGCCGTTGAGGCCCAGCAGGGCATAGATCTGCCCCTGCCCGACGTGCAGGGTGACGTCGTCGACGGCCGGCACGTCGCGATAGCGCCTGCCGAGGTGGACGGTCTCGATGACCGGCGTCGCCGCGCCGCGGAGTGGATGCGCGGTCATGGCCGGGGACGCAGGCCCGGATACGGCGTCATCAGGTTTCGGGGGTGCACGGGCACATCCTTCACTCGATGCGAAGTGGACGTGCCGACCAGGCTTCCCGGCTCACCTGGTGACCACCCTATCCCTATCGGCCCGCGCCGGCCTTTCCGGCTGTGGCGATCGGCAGAGCAGGCCGCACCGACGACATCTGGCGCGTGACCTGATCGACGTCTGCACGCGCCACACTGGGAGGATGACGTCACGTCCTTTGCTCGCGCTGCTGGCGCTGACCGTGCTGTCCGGCTGCGGTTCCGGCTCGGCGCTGAGCCAGGCCGTGATCGACCAGGCCACCCGGCAGGGCGTGGCACCCGACCTGATGTACGTGGTGGACCTGCCCGGATACGAGCTGGCCGACCAGTCGGTGGGCGCGGTCAACGAGGAGGGGTTCGGCGCCTTCTACACCGCGCCTGACGGCAGGCAGGTGGAGATGCGGGTCGACCGAGGGCCCTACACGTGTGCCGGCACGTGCGAACGGGACGGCCACGGCTGGTACACCGAGCACGAGGGCCGGCAGGAGTACGTCGCGGTGCGTGCCGACCATTATGTCCGGCTGGTCTGCCCCGCCGGGCAGGTGGACCGGGCCGTGCTGAAGCAGGCCGCGGAGGGCGCCCGGCCGGCCCTCGGCGACGGGACGGGGACGCCTGCTCCTCCGCCGAGCCCGGTCGAGCGCGGCGACCTTCCCGAGAACGGCGACGGCGCCCCGATCCAGCCCACCGGCCCCGGCGGCTGAGACCGCGCGAGCCGCCGCGATCCCGGCATGTCACGCGCGATGTGAGCAGCACGCCGAGCACGGCTGGACCACTGCCCCAGATCCGCTGCGGTCACCGCGGGGTGAGCCGGATCACCGGGTATTCGCGCTCCGATTTGCTCTGGTATTTCGCGATGCGGGGCTGGGCGGCGGCGATGCGCTGCCAGGCCTGCTCACGGTCGGCGCCGTCGAGCCGGTGCGGCGTCACCGGCACGGCGTCGCGGCCGGGCAGTTCGATCGACGCCCGGTCGGGATGCGCCATCAGGTTGACGTGCCAGTCCGGGTGCCGGCTCCCACCGCCCGACGCGACGATCAGCCAGGCGTCCTCACCGTCGCCGAACCACGCCACAGGCGTCTCCCGCGGCTGCCCGCTTCGGCGGCCCACCGTGTTCAGGATCAGCACGTCCATGCCCATGAAGCCGCCGCGGCCGTGCCGGATTTTGCGGTTCATCCGGGCGTTCATTTTCTGCTGCATCCACCGTGAGAACGCCCCGGGCGTACCGGGCTTGCGCT
>NZ_JBEZFS010000039.1:0-92209 GCF_040649575.1 Nonomuraea sp. NPDC048916 | reverse complement strand
CAGCCGGTTGCCTTCATCGTCATCGATCTCGCGGACGCGAACCCGTTCAGCCACCACAGCAGTCTGAAACGATCACGCCGACCGAGGTGGGACCTTGATCGGCGTGCCGTTACGAAACAGGGCAAACCCGATCTGCTACGGCACTAGATCCCTTTTGTCTGATCAGGGCCCGCCCAAGCGCAAACCAAAATAGCATTTACGAGGTCGATTCCTACGGCTTCGGAGCGTTGCCATGACCGCCGAACAGCTCATCGTCGCCCTCGTCGTGGTCGCGGCAGTGGGCTTCGGGGTGGCACGCACGGTGCGGATCATCCCGCAGGCGACGGCCGCGATCATCGAGCGGCTCGGCCGCTACCATCGCACTCTCACGCCCGGCCTCAACCTGGTGGTGCCGTTCATCGACCGGGTCAAGGAGATGATCGACCTGCGGGAGCAGGTCGTCTCCTTCCCGCCGCAGCCCGTGATCACCTCCGACAACCTGGTCGTCTCCATCGACACGGTCATCTACTTCCAGGTCACCAATCCCAGGGCCGCCACCTACGAGATCGCCAACTTCCTCATCGGCGTCGAGCAGCTCACGGTCACCACGCTGCGCAACGTGGTCGGCGGCATGGACCTCGAGCGCACGCTGACCTCGCGCGAGGAGATCAACACCGAGTTGCGCGGCGTCCTCGACGAGGCGACCGGCAAATGGGGCATCCGGGTCAACCGGGTCGAGCTCAAGGCCATCGACCCGCCGGCCTCCATCCAGGACTCGATGGAGAAGCAGATGCGCGCCGACCGCGACAAGCGGGCGGCCGTCCTCACGGCCGAGGGGCAGCGGCAGGCGGCCATCCTGGCGGCGGAGGGGGAGAAGCAGGCGGCGGTGCTGCGGGCCAGGGGTGACGCGGAGGCGGCGGTGCTGCGCGCCCAGGCGGAGGCGGAGGCCCAGGCCATGCGGGCCAAGGGACAGGCCGACGCGATCGGCATGGTGTTCAGGGCCATCCACGAGGGCAAGCCCGACCAGCACCTGCTGGCCTACCAGTACCTCCAGACCCTGCCCGAGATCGCCAAGGGCGAGGCCAACAAGCTGTGGATCGTCCCCTCGGAGATGGGCAAGGTGCTGGAGAGTCTGGGCGGCCTGTTCCCGCCTCCCAAACCGCCGGACATCTGACCCGGCCACCCGCTGTAATCACGAGCCCGGGCCCCCTCTAGGCTCGTGCGGATGATGCTCTGGGAGACGCTCGCGGTGTGCGCGGCAGGGGTGGCGGCCGGCGCGATCAACGCGATCGTCGGGTCCGGGTCGCTGATCACGTTCCCCACGCTGGTGGCCGTGGGTGTCGAGCCGGTGGTCGCGAACGTGTCCAACACCATCGGCCTGGTGCCGGGCTCCTTCACCGGCGCCTACGGATACCGGCGGGAGCTCGCGGGGCAGCGGGCCCGGCTGATCCGCATGGGCGTGGTCTCGGCCCTGGGTTCCGTCATCGGCGGGATCCTGCTGCTCTACCTCGACCCGGATGTGTTCCAGGTGGTCGTCCCGGTGCTGATCGGCCTGGCCTGTGTGCTGGTCGTGTTGCAGCCCAAGCTCAACGGCTGGCTGTCGGCTCGGCGGGAGCACGCGCATCCCGACGGCGGCGCGCTGCTCCTGCTGGGCGTGTTCGGGTCGGGGATCTACGGCGGTTACTTCGGCGCGGCCCAGGGGGTGCTGCTGATCGGGCTGCTCGGCAGCTTCCTCAGCGACGGCCTCCAGCGGGTGAACGCCGCCAAGAACGTGCTGGCGCTGATCGTCAACGGCGTCGCGGCGGTGCTGTTCATCCTGATCGCCGACGTCGACTGGTGGGCGGTGCTGGCCGTGGCCCTGGGGGCCATCGTGGGTGGTTTCGTGGGCGCCAAGGTGGGCCGTCGCATCCCGGCGCCCATCCTGCGCGGTGTGATCGTGGTCGTCGGTGTTCTGGCGATTATCAAACTGGTGTACGGATAAATACCGGGCTTTGTGGGGTATAAATCCGTACATGAAGGGTGATCGGGTGGAGATCGTCATCGATGCGGGCGGCACCCCGCGCACCTACGAAGTCATCGCCACCCGCGCGGGCCGCCGCGTCGAGGTGGCCACGCGGCGGGGGCTGGTCGAGGTGACCGAGGTCACCCGGAGCGGCACCGCCGTACGCACCGCCCGGTTCATGTCGAGCCGGATCCTCGCCCTCGTGGAGCACCCCGCCGACGAGCGCGCGAGCTAGCGGAAGTCGTCCGCGTGGTCCTCCGCCCACTGGCGGAAGGTCAGCGCGGGCCTGCCGAGCAGCGTCCGCACGGTGTCGGTGACCTTCTCCGGCTCGGTCACGAACGACGCCCACCCCCGCAGCGCGCCGTCCACGAACGCCGGATCGCCCCAGGCCGCCAGCAGCTCCTCGCGGGCGACCTCCGGCGGCAGGTCCTCCCAGCGCACCTCGCGCCCGACGACCTCGCCGATGACGCGCGCCTGCTCGGCCTGCGTCAGGCGCTCCGGTCCGCTGAGCACGTACGCCGCGCCGCCGTGCCCGGCCGAGGTCAGCACGTGCGCGGCCACCGCGGCGATGTCCTTCTCGTGGATCAGCGACCGCGAAGCCTCCCCGTACGGCCAGCGCACCAGGCCCTGGCGGATCTGGCCGGCCCAGCCGAGCGTGTTGGTCGCGAAGCCGCAGGGCCGCAGGAACGTCCACGTCAGCCCGCTGCGCCTGATGAGCCGTTCGACGTCCTGGTGGAAGATCGTGGCCTGCTCGCCCTCCTGGAGGTCGGCCACGTCGGCCGACAGGTAGACGACCCGGCGGGCCTGCCCGGCGATGGCCTCCACCACGTCCGCGGCCGTCTCGGCGGCGAAGCCGGGCCAGACCAGGAAGACGGTCTCGACGTCCTTCAGCGCCGGGTGCAGCGTCTCGGGCGCCGTCAGGTCGCCCTGGACCACCTCGACCCCATCGGGCAGCCTGGCCCTGGACGGATCGCGGACCAGCGCGCGGACCTCCAGGCCGGACTCCGCGAGATGGGTGGCGACGTGCTTGCCGACATTACCGGTCGCTCCGGTCAGCAGAATTTTGCCCATGGGGCGACCGTAGGACCTCAAGTAAACTTTAGGTCAAGCTCGGGCGCACCTGGATCATGCCGTCGCCGCGGACCCGGGTCTCGAAGCTGGGGGCGGGCGCGGTCGCCGGCCCGTGCTTGACGGAGCCGTCCTCCAGCCGGAACGTGCTGCCGTGCCACGGGCAGATCACGCACACCTCGCCGCTCTCCATGACGAGCCTGCCCTGGTGGAGCGGCCCGGCCAGGTGCGGGCAGCGGTCGGCGAGCACGGTGACGGCGTCGCCGTGCCGGAGCACGAACAACTGGATGTAGCCGAGCCGGCGCGCGACCGGCCGGCCCAGGGGCAGGTCGTTGAGCGGGCACAGGTCGTGCCAGCCCAGCGGCACCAGGTGGGTGACCTGCGGTGCGTGGTTGGCCCCGGCCGCCAGCCGGTAGGCGAGATGGCCGCCGAGGTAGGCGCCGAGGCCGCCCACGGCGAGCCCGGTGAAGGACAGGACCCGTCCGGCGCGCTCGCGCCCGTTCAGGCGTGACAGCACGGAGGCGGAGAACAGCCCGAGCGCGGTCAGGTTGGCCAGCATGTGCACGAATCCCACGCGCTGCTGCTCCCGGTGCAGACACGACCAGTCGGTCAGCCCGGCGGCCGCCGTGGGCAGCGCGTTGCCGATGCCCACGGCCAGCAGCAGCCGCGAGGCTCTGGGATCGACCCGAGTGAGGTCGAGCACGGCTGCGGAGAACCAGCAGCCGAGGCTGATCGTGGCCAGCGGCGGGTGCAGCGGCTTGCCCGTGGGCACGCCGTGGAGCAGGTCGCTCAGCCTTCCCGGCCGCAGCCTGTTTCGTACGGCCATGGCCAGCGACTTGATGGGTTTGTCCATGACCGTGGACTTCTCAAGCCGTTCGGCGAGATCGACCGGTCCAGCGAAACCGCGTATTTGCTTGCGTCTCGGTCGTACTATCTCTTTCACGACAAGTCCCCTACCCCCGGGGTGAGGGCATCATTCGGCCAGGTAGCCCCTGGTGACGGAGAGTCGTACCAGCTCAAGGGCGTAGGCGCCGAGCGACGGCGACCCCTCCTCGATCAGCCGGACCTTCTCCTTGACCTGCGTGGCCGTCACCTTGAACAGCGGCCACGTGCCGCCCTGGGTGTTGTGGTTGGCCAGGATCGGCGCGAACCGGTCGAGCGCCCTGGCGAACCTGGCCTCCCGCGTCTCGCGCGCCTCAAACTCCTCCCACAGCGTTTGCATCGGCTCGGCCTGGTCGGCGGGGAGCATGGCGAAGATCCGGTCGGCGGCGGCCCGCTCCGCCTCGGCCTGGGCGGCCACCGCGACCGGATCGTAGACGAACGTGTCACCCGCGTCGATCTCGACCAGATCGTGCACCAACAGCATGGCCACGACCCGCTGGATGTCGGTGCCGGGCGGGGCGTGCTCGCTGAAGATCATCGCCAGCATGGCCACGTACCAGGAGTGCTCCGCGTCGTTCTCCCGCCGCGAGCCGTCCATCAGCAGGTTGCGGCGGATGACCCGCTTCAACTTGTCGATCTCGACGGCGAAGGCGATCTGGGCGTTCAGGCGATCCTCTGCTGGTGCGATAGTCACGCGCGACACCCTAATGCGAGATGATCACAGCAGTGGTCGAAATCGTGACCGGAACCCCGTTGAACACCGCGTTTCCGGACGGAACGTCGACAGCGGTCTCATCGGTCAAAGCGTTCGCATTGACCCCGGCGTGCTCGGCGGCCACCGACTGCGTGCTGCCCGCGTGGCCCCAGCCGTGGGGCAGGGAGACCACACCGGGCATGATCGTGTCGGTCGGTTCGAGCGGCACCGTGAGCTCGCCCTTGGCCGAGCGCACCACGGCCTCGCCGCCGAGCCCGAGCCTGGCCACGTCGGCCGGGTTGATCTGCAGCGTGCAGGTGTTGCTGCCGCCCACCAGCGGCCCGACGTTGTGCAGCCAGCTGTTGTTGGAGCGAAGATGCCGCCGCCCGATCAGCACGATCTCCGGGGGCTCCTCGTCCAGCCGGCCGCGCAGCCGTTCGACGTCCTCGATGAGCTGCGGCGGGGCGAGCTCGATCAGGCCCGAGGCGGTCTTCAGCACCTCGGGCAACCGGGGCTCCAGCGGCCCGAGGTCCAGCCCGTGCGGGTTGTCGAGCAGCTTGCGCAGCGACAGGTCACCGTGGCCCGCCCACTCGCCGTAGGGGCCGAGCTTGAGCATGAGGTCGAGCCTGCGCTCGGGCCCCGACTCGCCGTCGAGCGCGGCCCGCAGCTCGGCCACGTCGCGCCCCTCGACGCCGGATCCGGGGGTGTCCACGGCCTTGGCCAGCATCTGGCCGATGACGAACTCGTCGAGGTCGCCCTCCAGCCCGGACGCGATCATGGTCAGCCTGGACAGGATCTCCGCCTCGGACGGCTGCCCGTCCAGCGGCAGCGACGGCGGCGAGTAGCGGGTGTAGTTGCGGACGGCGAAGCCGAGCAGCGCGAAGTCGTAGTGACCCGACTGCAGCACGCGCGGCGGCGGGAGGATGACGTGGGCGTGCCGGGTCGTCTCGTTCAGGTAGGGGTCGACGCAGACCATGAAGTCGAGCTCCGCGAAGGCCGAGTCGAGCCGCGCCCCGTGAGGGGCCGACAGCACCGGATTGCCCGCCACGGTGAGGAGCATCCTGATCTGCCCGTCTCCCGGCGTCTCGATCTCGTCGGCGAGCGTCGCCACGGGCAACTCGCCGTTCGCCTCGGGCAGGCCCCTGACGCGGCTCTTCCAGCGCCCCACCGTGTACGGCCTGCGCCTGCCGCCGAGCTCCGTGGCCGGTTTGGGGAACATGGCGCCACCCGGCCGGTCGAGGTTGCCGGTCAGCACGTTCAGCACGTCGACCAGCCACTGGGCCAGCGTCCCGAACTCGGCCGTGCAGGTGCCGATCCTGGCGTAGACGGCGGCCCTGTCCGCTCCGGCCAGCTCCCGCGCCAGCCGCACGATCACCTCGGCGGGCACGCCCGTGCGGTGGGCCACCACGTCCGGCGGGAAGTGCTTGGCCGCCTCGCGCACCTCGTCGAGCCCGTTGACCTGGTGCGAGAGCCGCACCAGATCCTCGGCGAACAGGGTGTGCACCAGGCCGAACAGCAGGTAGGCGTCGGTCCCCGGCCGCACGAACACGTGCTCGTCGGCCAGCGCGGCGGTGCGGGTGCGGCGCGGATCGACCACGACCAGCCTGCCGCCCCGCGCGCGCAGCGCCTTGAGCCTGCCGGGGAAGTCGGGCGCGGTGCAGAGCGAGCCGTTGGACTCCAGCGGGTTCGCGCCGAGCATGAGCAGATAGCCGGTCCGGTCCAGGTCGGGCACCGGGATGGCGAGCGGGTGGCCGAACATCAGCCCGCTGGCCACGTGCTTGGGCATCTGGTCGGCCGTGCTGGCGGAGAAGATGTTGCGGGTGCCGAGCGCCTTGATCAGCGGTGCGCCGTACAGGGCTCCGGCCATGGTGTGGGCGCTGGGATTGCCCAGGTAGATGGCGACGGACTGGCGGCCGTGCCGCTCGACGACCCGGTCGAGGCCCTGCTTGACGGCGGCGAACGCCTCGTCCCAGCCCGCCTCGCGCCACAGGTCGCCCTCCCTGATCAGCGGCTTGCGCAGCCGGTCGGGGTCCTCGTCCAGGCGGCCGAGGCTGGCGCCCTTCGGGCAGATGAATCCCTTGCTGAAGGGGTCATCGCCGTCTCCCCTGACGCTCGTCACGTGCCCACCCTCGTCGAGGGTGAGCGTCAGGCCGCAGACGGCCTCGCACAGGGGACAGGTCCGGTGAACGGTCGACGTCATCACGACTCCTGAGTTCGGAAGCTGAACTCATCTTGGCTCGTACGGCGCGCATGCGGAAGCCCCGGAGCCCCCGCGGTCTCCGGGGCTTTGGCCAGAGGCGTTCCCGGGCGGGTCAGCCGGCCGGGGAGCGCCTCTGGCCGATCAGCCGACCTGCGGCAGCACGAGCTTCCTGGACAGCTCGGGCAGCGTCAGCAGATCAGGCGGCTCCTCGACGTCGGGGCGCATCGAGATCCAGGCACGGCCGTAGAGCCGGTCGAGCCCGGGGGAGACGGCTCCCGGGACCTCGTCACGCCGGACGATCTCGACGACCACCAGATGCGCCCAGGTGCGGTGCTTGTAGACGTTCGCGCTCCTGGCCCAGCAGGCCGCCGCGAGCTCTTCGGCGTACGCCTCGAACTCCGCGGCCGAGATGCCGGCCCTGGTCAGGATCAGCGCCTTCTCGCCCGTACGGGTCGGCGTGATCCAGAGCACCAGCGGGATCCGGCCCGACCGGGTGTGCATCGTGGTCTCAAGGCAGGTGCGCTGCATGCGGTGCCGGGAGACCACGCACCAGACATGGGCCGTCACCCAGTTGCGGCCCGCTCTGGTCGCCGCCGGCACCGAGATCGCGCTGGTCAGCACGATGAACGGCATCCAGCGGCCGTGCTGCGTCGCGCTCAGGAGGGTGAGCGTGAACAGGGCGAGCCCGGCGGTCAGCAGCAGCTCGGTGCGGATCCGCCAGAGCCGGGCCACCAGGCTGCCGCGGCCGGCGGCCGGCAGGTCCTCGTTGGCCGGGTACATCTGGTTCCGTGGATTCCTCGGCATCTCACGACACCTCCTCTGGCACTCTCGGGGTGACCTTGAGCTGGTCGAATCGGGGATCCCGGTAGGTGCGGGCCCCGAATCCGCTTCTCGTCACGGTCCAGCCTCGCCGGTAGGCGAACTCGTCCGGCTCCATGCAGATCTCCCGATCTGCCCACGCGATGAGTTCCCGGATCCGGGACTTGATTCGGCTGAGTCCCTTGGTACCTTGTGAGTACATAGAAGACCCCTTTCGCGGCATTATTCGAGGTGGCTTCTTTCGCCGGACTGATGGCTCTCGACCGGCGTCGTCGCAGGGTGGCAGCCCATATGCGGCGATCGGGTGGTCGGCCTCGGTCCGGCTTTTTCTGTGCTCGATCGAGCGATGGTCGCGGCGGTTCGTCAGGTGGTGGCGGGGTCCTTCCGGCAAACGGCCTCCCTGGGGTCGAGATTCATATCCGGGACGGCGACGTTGCCGATGGAGCGGCCCGCGTGGCCGCGCGTGTTCGTGGACGGAATCCCCCGTGTGTGCGGCCGTCCGGTCACTCCGGCCTCCTCGTCCTTCGGGATCCTCCTGCGCACGATCGTCTCCCCGTCGCCCTGATGCTGCAATACTTTGAGCAAGAGAAGATTTAAATTTCTTCGTACCTTGCTCGCTGGTTTGCTGTGCATCTACGTATGCAACTTGCACGCCAACTCTCGGAGACTCCTGTGACTCCTGAGGGTGAAGGAAATCATCGCCCCGTCCCCGGCCCCCGAGAGAAGCTTTGCTTGCCCCTACCGTCTCTCCGTGAAAGCCTTATGGCAAGCCTGAGTGGCACTACACATGCAAGTTGCAGTGTAAGATTGGATGAACGGCCCACACGGCCGGGTTTCAAACAGTCCTTTCCGGCTACACCTTCATTCCCGACGAGGAGAGTGGACGGTGCCATCGCAGCAGGGCAGCCCGACTGTCCGACGGCTCCAACTGGGTCAGGAGTTGCGTCTTCTCCGCGAGCGGCAGAAGCTGACGGGAGCCAAGGCGGCACGAGAGCTCGGCTGGTCGCCCAGCAAGGTCAGCCGCATAGAGGCGGCCAAGACGATGCCCAGCACCGAGGACATCAAGGCGATGGGCAAGCTTTACCGGATCGACGGTGACAAGCTTGACGAACTCTTCGGCCTGTTGCGGGATGCGGATCAGCGTGGCTGGTGGGAAGATTACGAAGACTCTCTGCCCGAGGAGTACACAAAACTCCTGGGGTTGGAGGCGGAGGCCACGGTCCAGCGCAGTTGGGAACCACAGATTGTGCCGGGGCTCCTCCAAACTGAGGATTACGCGCGGGAGGTCATCCTGGCCACCCGTGGCATCGCGCGCATCACGCACAGTGGTGTCCGCAGTCGCGTCGAGGCCCGCCTCGACCGGCAGCGGCGGGTCCTCAGCAGAACCGATCCGTCCGAGCTGAACGTCGTGCTGGACGAGTCGGCGCTGATGCGTCGCTTCGGCGAGCCTTCGGTGATGCGTGAGCAGATGGAGCATCTCCTCGAGATTTCTCTGCTGCCACACGTCAGCGTTCGCGTGCTGACCCTTGACTCGCTTCACCCGGTCAACACGGGTGCCTTCATCCATCTCAAGTTCGCGGCATTCGACGATGTTGTATATCTAGAGCAGTTGTACAGCGCACACTTCGTCGAAGACCTCGAACTGGTGGCTGGATACGAGACGGCCTTCGACCACATCAGGTCGGAGTCGCTCGATGAGGACGAGTCTCGCGTGCTCATCCAGCGCAAGGCCATGCTGTGGCGGCGTTAGAGACGAAGACTTCCACAAGGGGCAATGGCGCCCCTTTACCCATTTGGGGAGAAAATGTACACCGACTCGAAGATGGCGGCTTGGCGGAAGAGCAGCTTCTGCAACGGCGCTTCGGCGTGCGTTGAAGTCGCTCCGCTCGCCGACGGCAACGTTGCGCTCAAGGACAGCAAGCTAGAAGACGGCCCCGTCCTGGTCTTCACCCCCGCGGAGTGGGCCGCGTTCACCGCGGGCGTCCGTGATGGTGAGTTCGACTTGGCGGCGCTCGCAGCCACCGCATAAAGAACGGCCCTGACTGGTTGCTGGCACAACACACACAGGGCCGCTCTAGAGGAGGTCGGCCACGGCCTCCCCGGCGCTCCAGCTCTTGACGGCAGAAGACTTGCACATCATGGCACAAGACGGGCCAAGATGATCAACCTCTGAACGACCTTCCCGGCAGGGGAGGAGAGACCCGGTCCAGCCCACCGACGACCGCCGCCGCAGCCCCCGGAGCGCGGCAGGACGGCTCGGGCTTCGAGGCCGAGGAGCAAGACGGCGACCGACGTCGCCACGTGCGCCGCTGAGCCGGACGGCCCGCGCCTGAGTAAGGAGCGGGCCGTCCGAGTCGTTCGAGGCATACCCGCATGCTGGAGCGGCAACTTGAATGATTTAACTGAAGGAATCAGCCGAGTTTTGTCGCCCGCCGTCGTACGAGGAAGAGGGAGCACACGCCGGCGAGGACGGCCAGGCCCGCGAGGGCGGCGGCGGCCGGCATGGTGGGCGGTCCGGTGCCCTCGTAGGAGATGAACAGGGTGCCCACCGTGGCCACCCCGATGACCTGCCCGAGCTGCATCACGGTGAGCAGCGCGCCGCTCGCGTCGGCGGCGTGGGCGTCGCCCACGCGCTCGGTCGCGATGTTCGTCACCGCCACCTGCACGCCGAGCCCGGCCCCGATCAGCGCGCTCATGATCGCGTACGTCACGCCGCCCCCGTCGGCGAGGCCGAGGCCGAGATAGGCGGGCGCGGCCACCACGTAGCCGAAGGGCACCAGCGTGCGCTGCTGGCGGATGGGCAGGCGGGTCCAGCCGAGCCCGACGACCGCGAAGGCCAGCGCGCAGGGGACCATCATCATGCCCGAGGCCAGCGGCGACAGGTGGAGGTAGTTCTGCAGGTGCAGGGCCGAGATGAACAGGAAGGCGCCCCAGGTCGCCGGCCCGAAGAGCAGCACGCCGAGGCCCGGTCGCATGCCGGGGGCGCGCAGCACGCCGGCGCTGACCAGGGGCCGCCCGCCGCGGGCGGTCACCCAGCGCTCGACGGCGACGAAGACCCCGAAGGTCACGACGCTCAGCGCCATCGAGATCCAGCCCCACAGTGGCCAGCCCAGGTCCCGGCCGAGTACGAGCGGCACCACGAACAACAGCACCGCGGCCGACAGGCTGACCAGGCCCCACGGATCGAGCCCGCCCCGGCCGCGTTCCACGTCGGCGGGCAGCGTCTTGACGCCCGCGATCAGCAGCAGCACGCCGATCGGCACCAGGACCAGGAACACGACCCGCCAACCGGCGCCGAAGCCCAGCAGGATGCCGCCGAGCGCCTGACCGGACACGATCCCGCCGCTCACGACCGCTGACCACAGGGCGATCGCCCTGGCTCTGGCCGCGCCGTGGTAGTTGCGCTGGATCAGCGTGAGCACCTGGGGCATCATCAGCGCGGCGCCGGCGCCCTGGGCGAAGCGGAACCCGATCAGCCAGCCGGACGAGGCCGCCAGCCCCGCCCCCAGCGTGGAGAGGGTGAACAGGGCCAGGCCGCCGAGGAAGGCGTTGCGGTAGCCGAACAGGTCGCCGACCCTGGCTCCGGTGATCAACAGGACGGCGTAGACAATGGTGTAACCGGCGACGATCATCTGCAGCGCGGCGCCGGATGAGCGCAGGTCCGCCTCGATGGTGGGGGTGGCCACATTGACGATGTTGACGTTCAGGATGGCCAGGAACTGCCCGACGAGGATCACCGTCAGGAGCAGGCCGCTGGCCCGGGTCCGCTTCGGCCGGATGACCGGAGCGGTGGAAACGGCGGCGGTTCGCGTCATGCGGTCCAGCATGACGTGAGATCCATACCAGTAACGAGAGCCCATTTATACTGGTACTGAGGCTACCTGGTTAACCCCCTCCCGGTACCTCCATAGTGGAGAGGTGACCGCGACGGAAGCACGACGTTCGGACCTGGCGGCGTTCCTGCGCAGCCGCCGCGAGCGGATCACCCCCGAGATGGTCGATCTGCCGCCCGGCCCGCGCCGGCGCACGCCCGGCCTGCGCCGCGAGGAGGTGGCGCAGCTCGCCGGGGTGGGCGTGACCTGGTACACCTGGCTGGAGCAGGGCCGCCCGATCAACGCCAGCAGCCAGGTGCTCGACGCCGTCGCGCGGACACTCCGCCTCGATCCCGCCGAGCGGCAGCACCTCTACCGGCTGGCGGGTCAGCCGGAGACCGCGCTGACGGCCGACGAGACCCGGGTGACCCCGGAGATGCGGGCGATCCTCGACCGGCTCGACCCCATGCCCGCCTGCCTGGCCAACAGCCGCTGCGACGTGCTGGCCTGGAACACCGCCTACGACGCGCTCTTCCCCGAGGTCGTCGCGGCCTCCGAGGGCGAGCGCAACACCCTCTGGCAGGGCTGCGTCAATCCCAGGATGTCGGCCACGCCGGCCGACCGTGACCAGGATCTCTCGCGGGCCGTGGCGATCTTCCGGGGCGCCTACAGCCGTCACTCCGACGACCCCGGCTGGCAGGATTTCGTCCGCCGGCTCAGCGCGGAGAGCGCCGAGTTCGCCAGGCTCTGGGCGCGCCAGGACGTGGCCGAGCCGGGGCCGCGGGAGAAAAGGTACAAGCACGAGGTGCTGGGCGAGATCCGCTTCCGCACCACCAGCTTCAACCTGTCGTCGGCGCCGGAGACCCGTCTGGTGATCTACACGCCGCTCGAGGAGGAGAGCCGCGCCGCGGTCGACCGGCTCATCGCCACCCGCTAGGAACGCGCACAAACCGGTCTCACATGGCATGCTCGTGGGCTGAACGTCCGGATCGAGCGGAAGTGCCAACAAGTGAGACTCCCCCGTGCCCTCCTCACCGTGGCCGTCGTCGGCGCCCTCACCGCGGCCTCCGCGTGCTCCGCCGCCCAGTCGGAGCCGCAGAGCCAGGAGGTGGTCGAGAAGCCCACGACCGCCTCGGCCAAGCCGTCGCCCGTGCGGCGGCCGTTCACGATCTCGTTCGGCGGCGACGTGCACTTCGAGGGGATGCTGCGGCCCAGGCTGAACAATCCGCGTACGGCGCTGGGGCCGATCGCGCAGGTCCTGCGCAAGGCCGACCTGTCCATGGTCAACCTGGAGACCGCGATCACCACGGGCGGCACTCCCGCGCCGGGCAAGCAATACACCTTCCGGGCGCCGGCCAGCGCGTTCACCGCGCTGAAGGCCGCCGGTGTGGACGTGGTGTCGATGGCCAACAACCACGGCATGGACTACATGGAGACCGGGCTGGCCGACTCGCTGGCGGCCGTCAAGCGGTCCAGGTTCCCCGTGGTGGGCATCGGCGGGAACGAGACGGAGGCGTACAAGCCGTACCGCCGGGTCGTCAACGGCAACCGGGTGTCGATCATCGGGGCGACCCAGGTGCTCGACGCGGAGTTCATCGCCTCGTGGACCGCCGCCGGTGACAAGGGCGGGCTCGCCTCGGCCAAGAACGAGGCTCGCCTGCTGAAGGCCGTGCGCCAGGCGCGCAAGAACTCCGACACCGTGATCGTGCACCTGCACTGGGGCACCGAGATGCAGAAGTGTCCCAACCCGGCGCAGCTCTCGCTCGCGCCCAAGCTGGTCAAGGCGGGCGCCGACGTGGTGGTCGGCGGCCACGCGCACATCCTGCTCGGCGCCGGATACCTGGGCAACGCCTACATCAGCTACGGCCTGGGCAACTTCGTCTTCTACAACTCCAACCCCGCCACCACCGGCCGCACCGGCGTGCTGACGCTCACCATCAACGGCCGCAAGGTCCTCAAGGACAGCTGGACCCCCGCCACGATCCAGGGCGGCCTGCCGGTGCCGATGACGGGCGCGGCCCGGACCCAGGCGGTGGCCGACTGGAAGGCGCTGCGCTCCTGCACCGGGCTGGCCTCGCGCCCCTGACCCGCTCTATGTTTGGACGAGTCGTCCAATAGGAGGTCGCGATGCGATGGATCGAGTCCGGTGACGTGCGGCTGGCGGTCTTCGAGGAGGGCGACCCGGACGACCCCACGATCCTGTTGATCCACGGCTATCCCGACACGCACCGCGTCTGGGACGAGGTGGCCGAGCTCCTGCGCGACCGTTTCCACGTGGTGCGTTACGACGTGCGCGGCGCGGGCGACTCCGGGGCCCCGCGTGACCGCCATCACTACTCCATCGACCACCTGGCGGCCGACCTCGCGGCCGTGCTCGACGCGATCGGCAAGCCCGCCGTGCATCTCGTCGGCCACGACTGGGGCTCGCTGCAGGGCTGGGACGCGGTGGCCAGGCCCGGCCTCCGTGACCGCGTCATCTCGTTCACCGGCTTCGGCGGCCCCGGGCTCGCCCAGACGGCCCGGTTCGTCAGGCACGGCAGGCGCCGCGACGTCGCCGGTCAGCTGGCCAGATCGTGGTACATCGGCGCCTTCCAGGCCCCCTTCCTGCCCGAGCCGGCCTGGCGCACGGTCATTCCCGGCCTGCTGGAGCGCGCCATGCGGCTCGACGGCGTCGAGCCCCGTCCCGGCCATCCCGCCGGCACGCTGGCCAAGGACGCCGCCAACGGGCTCTGGCTCTACCGGCGGAACATGGGCGACCGGTCGAGCGGCGACGCCGAGCCGGACATCGGCGTGCCGGTCCAGTTGATCGACGCCACCCGCGACCGGTTCGTCTCCCCGGCCCTGACGGCCTGGCTCGGGCAGGGGGTGCGGAGGTTCTGGCGGCGCAGGATCGCCGCCGGGCACTGGGCGCAGCGCAGTCACCCCGGCGTGGTCGCGCGGATGATCGCTGAGTTCGCCGATCACACCGGTGGCGGTCCGGCCACGAGAAGCCTGCGGGCCGCCGTGGTGGAGGAGGGGCGCAAGGCGTTCCAGGATCGGCTGGTGGTGATCACGGGCGCCGGCAGCGGGATCGGCCGCGCCACCGCGCGGGCCTTCGCGGCGCACGGGGCCGAGGTGGTCTGCGCCGATCTCGACGCCGAGGCGGCGGCGCGCACCGCCGACGGCATCGCCAAGGACCTCGCGGGCGCCGCGCACGCCGTGCGGGTCGACGTGGCCGATGCCGCCCAGATGGCGGATTTCGCGCGAAATATCAAGACTGAGTACGGCGTACCGGACGTTGTGGTGAACAATGCCGGGATCGCGGTCAGCGGTGGATTCCTGGACCACTCGCTCGACGACTGGCGGCGGACCATCGACGTCAACCTGTGGGGCGTCATCCACGGCTGCCGCCTGTTCGCCGCGCAGATGGTCGAGCGCGGAGAGGGCGGCCACATCGTCAACATCGCCTCGCTCGCCGCGTTCGCCCCGTCGAGGCTGCTGCCCGCCTACTCGACCTCGAAGGCGGCGGTGAAGATGCTCAGCGACTGCCTCCGGGCGGAGCTCGCCGGGCAGGGCATCGGCGTGAGCGCCATCTGTCCCGGCTTCGTGTCCACCCGCATCGCCCACAACGCCACCTACGTGGGCGAGGACCTGCGCGAAGCCGCCGAGCGAGGGCTGGAGCGCCGCGGCTACCCGCCCGAGCGCGTCGCCGCGCACATCCTCCGGGCCGTCCACCGTGACCGGGCCGTCGTCCCGGTCAACGCCGAGGGGAAGATCGGCTACGCGCTGTCCAGGGTCTCCCCGGCCGCGATGCGGAGACTGGCCCGGATGTCCGGTCTCCCCGAGCGAGCGGTCGCCCAGAGAAATAAGCCTATTGACCGGTAACGATCGCCCGGTTGGGGGGAGGATGGAATTCGTGCCGTCCCCCCGGATTGACGAAGACTGTTCGCAGCCCCAGCCGTTACGACGGCGGCCCACGCAGCGCCGTAGCGCACGCCGCGTCGAGCGGATGCTCGACGCCTGCGCCGAGCTTCTCGACGAGATCGGCTACGAAGCGCTCTCGACCACTCGCATCGCGGACCGGGCCGGTGTCGCGATCGGGTCGGTCTACCAGTTCTTCCCCGACAAGCGAGCGATCACTCAGGAGCTGACCCGGCGCAACGTCGAGCTGTTCGTCTCCCGGGTCGGCCGCAGGTTCCTCGAAGAGGACTACCGCGGCTGGTGGGAGGCGGTCGACGCGATCATCGACGAGTACGTCTCGATGCACCGGACCGTTCCCGGTTTCAAGAGCCTGCACTTCGGCGATGTGGTCGACCTCAACCTGCTCGACTCCGACTCCGACAACAACACGGTGATCGCCGGGCGGCTGCGCGGGCTGCTGCTCAGTGAGTTCGGGCTGGCCGACAGCCACGAGCTCGACGTGGCCGTGCTGGTGGCGGTCGAGGCCGGCGACGCGGTCCTCAAACTGGCGTTCCGGCGCCTGCCCGAGGGATCACCCGAGATCATCGAGGCGGCCAAGCAGCTCGTCCGAGGGTTCCTGTCGCGCCAGCTCAACGCCTGGGCGCCCACTTCCGTCTAGTGCGCCTCCGCCGGCGACTCGACGATCTGGGGCAGCCAGTCGGACAGTTGCGCCGGCCGGTGGTCCCTGCGGCGCGGCCGGTCGCCGGTCTGTAGCGCCGCCGCCGGAGGCTCGATCGTGGTCGTCGCCGGGATGGGCGGGCAGTGCTCCGGGAACAACACCGGGCGCTCCTCCTTGGCCTCGCGGGCCATCCTGACGTGCAGCCTGGCCTCGACCGCGCGCAGGGCGCGCTCCGCCGAATGGATCGCCTCCAGGCGCGCCGACAGGTATCCGGCCGCGCCGGGCAGCAGCGCCGACAGGGCCACCGTACAGGCGAGCATGAAGGTCATCTGCTTGGACATGCCCATCGCAGCCCCCCTCCACCCGCACGCGTGTTACCGGAATATGCCCTTCGAACTGCCGAGACACGCTGAGCGTAGGCAGACTTTGACAGAACGTCGCCAAAACTAGTGCTCCATCGGCGATGCGCATTGACCGGGCAAAGCGGCATGGGGCTCGGTAGTCTCGCGGTGTGGCGCATGTGACCCGTGAGCACCTTGATCGCCTGCTTGAGCAGGCACTGCTGGCCGACGACCACAGCTCCCTGGCCAGGCGGCTGTACGACGTCGCGCTGGGCTATTCCTCCGGCGATGTCTCCAGGGCGTCCATCCTGGTCCTCGCGGCCGAGGAATGGCGAGCCGCCGGGCAGCCGGCGCACGCGCTGGAGTGCTTCCAGCGCGCGCTGGAGGACGGCGGCGAGTCCACCATCGATCCGCGTGCCGGCATCGCCGACACGCTGTTCGAGCTCGACAGATTCGCGGAGGCGAGGGAGGTCATCGAGACGATCCGTGCCGAGGGCAGGGCGACCCCGGCGACCGCCCACACGATCGCCGAGACCCTGGTCGCCTACGGCGACCTGGAGGCCGGGCTCGAGTGGGCGACCCAGGCCGTGCTGGCCTGCGACGAGGACGACCCCGAGCACGTGGCCCTGCTGCGCACCCGCTACCGCATCAGGGTCGACCTGGGCCTGCCCGAAGACGAGATCGACGCGCTGATCTCCTGACGGCGGCGCGAGGAGGCCACGACCTGCCGGCCGTGGCCCCTTCGCCTATGGAGAGCCATGGGCGGGCGGCGCGGCCCGCTCACGGACGTGGTGGGCGTCAGCGCCGGACCGGCGCCGGCCCAGATGCCGTGGTCAGCCGCTGACGTCGAGGCCGTTCAGCAGGCCGCCGACGTCATTGAGCTCCGGCACGTCGGTCCGCGGCAGCCGGGTGTCGTCCACCGCCTTGGGCACCGTGGCGAGGGTCTTCGAGGTCACCCTGCTCGGCAGCCGGTCCACCGGCCACGGGTAGATGTCCGCCCGCCGGGCGGCGGTGAGCCCGCCGAAGGTCGTCGTACCGGGCACGGCGATCGGCATCGCCGGGAGCCCGGGGAGATCGGGCGTCGTGGTCATCGTCGACACGTCCCTCAGGCCCGACGGGTTCCGCGAGCCGGAGGGCAGCGCGGACAGGCGCGAGGCGCCGTTGTCGCCGGCCAGATCGGCCGCGGTCGTGGCGGAGCCGGCCGTCGCCAGGCCGGTCAGGCCGAGGCGCCTGGCCGTCCGCGTGACGACCACGGCCACCCGCTTGCCGTCCTGGTCGGTGATGTCGTGCAGCTGGGTCCTGGGCACCCCGTCACAGAACGTCGTCGTGGTCGCGGGCATGTCCAGCGTCGATGACTGAACGGTGCAGTGGTCCGCGGCCGCCGGGCCCGCCGCGAACCAGCCCACCCCCGCGGTCAGAGTGGCCACCGCAATGACGCTTCGGATGTTCCGAGATGACACTTCACGTCCCCCTGATCGTTTTCGGTGATCTGACGAACGCTGAAGCTAGCCAGGTGCGCGGCGCGTGGAAGGCGGGCCCGGAGACCGGGATGGTCTCCGGGCGGCCGCGCGGCGGAAATCAGGCGCGCTTGATCGTCAGCTCGTCGTCGCCGAGGTCGACCAGAACCCCGTCGCCGTCGACGACCTCGCCGGACAGCACCGCCTTGGCCAGCTTGTCGCCGATCGCCGACTGCACCAGGCGGCGCAGGGGACGCGCGCCGTACATCGGGTCGTAGCCGGTGAGCGCCAGCCACTCGCGGGCGGCGGGCGTGACGTCCAGCGTCAGCCTCCGGTCGGACAACCGCTGCGCGAGCCGGTCGACCTGCAGGTCGACGATGCGGGTCAGCTCCTCGGAGCCGAGCGCGTCGAACAGGATCACGTCGTCGAGCCGGTTGAGGAACTCCGGCTTGAAGGAGCTCCGGACCGCGCCCATGACGGCCTCGCGCTTGGCGCCGTTCTCCAGCTTGGGGTCGACCAGGAACTGCGAGCCGATGTTGGAGGTGAGGATCAGGATCGTGTTGCGGAAGTCGACCGTGCGGCCCTGGCCGTCGGTCAGCCGCCCGTCGTCGAGCACCTGCAGCAGGATGTCGAAGACCTCGGGATGCGCCTTCTCCACCTCGTCGAGCAGCACCACGGTGTAGGGCCGGCGCCGCACGGCCTCGGTGAGCTGGCCGCCCTCCTCGTAGCCCACGTAACCGGGAGGCGCCCCGACCAGCCGGGCGACGCTGTGCTTCTCGGAGTATTCGCTCATGTCGATGCGGGTCATCGCCCGCTCGTCGTCGAACAGGAACTCCGCCAGCGCCTTGGCCAGCTCGGTCTTGCCGACCCCCGTCGGCCCGAGGAAGAGGAACGAGCCGGTGGGCCGGTCGGGGTCGGAGATGCCCGCCCGGCTCCGTCGTACGGCATCGGAGACGGCCTGTACGGCCCGCTGCTGCCCGACGAGGCGCCTGCCCAGCTCCTCCTCCATGCGGAGCAGCTTGGCCGTCTCAGCCTCCAGCAGGCGCCCGGCCGGGATGCCCGTCCAGGACGAGATGACCTCGGCGATGTCGTCGGGGCCGACCTCCTCCTTGACCATCGCGTTGTCGGACGGCGCCGCCTCGGAAGCCGCGCGCAGGGCCTGCTCCAGCCTGGGGACCTCGGCGTACATGAGTTTGGACGCCGTCTCGAAGTCGCCGTCGCGCTGGGCCCGCTCGGCGCCGCTGCGGGCCTCGTCGAGCTGCTTCTTCAGCTCGCCGACCTTGTTCAGGCCGGCCTTCTCGTGCTCCCACCGGCCGACCAGGGCGTTGAGCTCCTCCTGGCGGTCGGCCAGCTCCTTGCGCAGCCGCTCCAGCCGCTGGAGGGAGGCCTCGTCGGTCTCCTTGGACAGCGCCAGCTCCTCCATCTTCATCCGGTCGACGTTGCGCTGGAGCTGGTCGATCTCCACCGGGCGGGAGTCGATCTCCATGCGGAGCCGGGAGGCGGCCTCGTCGACCAGGTCGATGGCCTTGTCGGGGAGGAAGCGGCTGGTGATGTAGCGGTCGGACAGCGCGGCGGCGGCGACCAGCGCGCTGTCGGCGATCTGCACCTGGTGGTGGGCCTCGTAGCGGCCCTTCAGCCCGCGCAGGATCGCGATCGTGTCCTCGACCGTGGGCTCGCCCACGTAGACCTGCTGGAAGCGGCGCTCCAGGGCGGGGTCCTTCTCGATGCGCTCACGGTATTCGTCGAGCGTCGTGGCGCCGATCATGCGCAGCTCGCCGCGGGCCAGCATGGGCTTGAGCATGTTGCCCGCGTCCATCGAGCCCTCGGCGGCGCCCGCGCCCACCACGGTGTGCAGCTCGTCGATGAAGGTGACGATCTGCCCGTTGCTCTCCTTGATCTCGGAGAGCACGGCCTTGAGCCGCTCCTCGAACTCGCCGCGGTATTTCGCGCCCGCCACCATCGCGCCCAGGTCGAGCGAGATCAGCCGCTTGTTGCGCAGCGACTCGGGCACGTCGCCGGCCACGATGCGCTGGGCCAGGCCCTCGACGACGGCGGTCTTGCCGACGCCGGGCTCGCCGATCAGCACCGGGTTGTTCTTGGTGCGCCTCGACAGCACCTGCACGACCCGGCGGATCTCGGAGTCGCGGCCGATGACCGGGTCGAGCTTGCCGCTGCGGGCCCGCTCGGTCAGGTCGACGCCGTACTTCTCCAGCGCCTGGTAGGTGTCCTCGGGGGTCTCGCTGGTGACGCGGGCGTGGCCGCGTACCTTCTCGAACGCGTCGAGCAGCGCCTGCGGGGTCGCCCCCTGCGACTTGAGCAGCTCGGCCGCCTGGCCGCCGTCGGTGGCCAGACCCACCAGCAGGTGCTCGGTGGAGACGTACTCGTCCTCCAGCCGCTTGGCCCGCTGGGCCGCAGTGTTGATCACGGTCAGCAACTGGCGCGAGCTCGACGGCGCGCTCACGGTCGAGCCCTGCGCCTTGGGCAGCGTGGCCAGTTGCTCCTCGGCCCTGGCCCGCAGTGACTTCCAGTCGGCGCCCACGGCTTCCAGCAGGGGCACGGCGGTGCCGCCGGTCTGGGAGAGCAGCGTGGTCAGCAGGTGGACCGGGGCGATCTCGGGGTTGCCCTCCGCGGCGGCACGCCGCATGGCCCCCGAAAGCGCCTCCTGGCTTTTCTGGGTGAGCTTGTAGTCCATCTTTTCTAGGCCCCCGGTGGCAGCTCGTATCGGATCAGCGCCTTGACCATCTGCATCTCGGCGCGCAGGCGGTGAACCTCCTCACGCAGCCGCAACGCCTCGTTCTCGAGTTCGAGGATCCGCTTGATGCCGGCGAGGTTGATGCCCTCCTCCTGGGAGAGCCGCTGGACCTCGCGCAACTGGATGATGTCGCGGGTCGAGTAGAGGCGGCCGCGCCCCGCCGTACGTCCCGGGCAGACCAGTCCGAGCCGGTCGTACTGCCGCAGCGTCTGCGGATGCAGGCCGGACAGCTGGGCGGCGACCGAGATCACGTAGACGGGAGTGTCGTCTGACAGGTCGAAATAGCTGGCGTCCATCGGCTACTCGCTTCTGGCTCGCTGAATGAGATCGGCCCGCGGGTCGTCACCCGCGGTCGCGGTGTTGAACTCCGACAGGAGCTCACGCGACTTGTCGTCGAGCGTCTTGGGGACGACCACCTCGACACTGGCGAGCAGGTCTCCCTTGGTGCCGTCCTTGCGGGCGACACCCCGGCCGCGCACCCTGAACGTGCGCCCGTTGGGCGTGCCCGCGGGAATGCGCAGCGTGACCGGCATTCCCTTGAGGGTCGGAACCCTGATCTCGGCGCCGAGCGCGGCCTCCGTGAACGTCACCGGCACGACGATCGTGAGATTGTCGCCCATCCGGCCGAACACCGCGTGCGGCTTGACATGGGTCTGGATGTAGAGGTCTCCGGCGGGGCCGCCGTTCTCGCCCGGCGCGCCCTTGCCCTTGAGCTTGACCCGCTGGCCGTCGGCCACCCCGGCGGGAATGCGGGCCTGGATGGTGCGGGTGCTCTTGGCCCGGCCGTTGCCCTCGCACACGGGGCAGGGGTCGTCGACGAGCAGCCCGCGGCCCTTGCAGTCACGGCAGGGCTCGGAGAAGGCGAAGTTGCCGAGGTTGCGGCTCGCCGCTCCGGTGCCCTCGCAGGTCGGGCAGACCCGTGGGGTCGTGCCGGCTTTGGCTCCGGTGCCGCTGCACGCCGTGCAGGCGGCCGAACTGGTCAGCCGGAGCGACACCGTGCTGCCCTCGACCGCCTCGGTGAACGTCAGCGTGACCTCCGACTCGACGTCCTGCCCGCGGCGCGGCCGGGTCGAGCTGGTCGTGCGGGTGGAACCCCCGCGGTTGAACAGCCCGCCGAACAGGTCGCCGATGCGTTCTCCCGCACCGTGACCGCCCTGCTGGCCGGCCGTCCCGCCGAACAGGTCGCCGAAGTCGAATGGGAACCCGCCACCGCCGGGACGCTGGCCGCCGACACCGGACCCGAACAGCGTGCGCGCCTCGTCGTACTCCTTGCGGCGCTTGCTGTCGGACAGGATGTCGTAGGCCTCGGAGACCTCCTTGAACTTGGTCTCCTTGGCCGAGTCGCCCTGGTTGGTGTCCGGGTGATACTGCCTGGCCAGCTTCCGGTACGCCTTCTTGATCTCATCGGCGGTGGCGGTCTTGGGCACACCAAGGACGGCGTAGTAGTCCTTCTCCAGGTAGTCCTTGGTGCTCATCTATGGGCCCTTCGTTCTTTGTCAGTTGTCGTCGTCTTCGGACGCCGGGGGGGCGTCCTCAGGCTCGGCCACGGCCACCCGCGCCGGGCGCAGCAGCCGGTCACCCATCCGGTAACCCAGCTGCAACACCTCGATCGCGGTGGGCTCGGTCACGTCCGGCGAGTAGCTGTGCATCAGCGCCTCGTGGACGGTCGGGTCGAAGGGGTCGCCCTTCTGGCCGAACGGTGAGAGCCCGAGCTTGGTGAGCGTCGCTTCCAGTGACTCTGCCACCTTCGCGAAGCCTCCGGTGAGCTCGCCGTGGTCGCGGGCCCGCCCGATGTCGTCGAGCACGGGAAGGAGCTCCATCAGCGCGCCCGCGACAGCCTGCTCGCGGACCGCCATCCGGTCACGCTCGACCCGCTTGCGGTAGTTGGTGTATTCGGCCTGGAGGCGCTGGAGATCGGCGGTCCGCTCAGCGATCTGTGCCTTCAGCTCGCCGTCCTGGGCCGCGGCCTCAGGAGCGACGGACTGCTCGGGCTTGTCATCTGACGGCACGCGCACCTTTCCCGTCTCAGGGTCGATCTTGCGGTTGTCGCGGATCACCGGCTCCTCGTGCCCGTTTTCGCGCGGCAGCATCACTTGTCCTTCTTAGCCTGGTCGTCGTCCACGATCTCGGCCTCGACGACGTCCTCGTCGGCCTTGTCCTGCGCGTCACCCGGCGCGGCGCCCTGCGGAGCGCCCTCGCCGCCCGCGCCCTGGCTCTGGGCGTAGATCGCGGAACCCATCTTCTGGCTGACCGTGGCGAGCTTCTCCGCGGAGGTGCGGATGACGTCGGTGTCGGTGCCGTCGAGAGCCTTCTTCAGCTCGCTCAGCGCGTCGTTGACCTCGGTCTTGATCTCGCCGGGGACCTTGTCGTCGTTCTCGCGGAGGAACTTCTCCGTCTGGTAGGCGAGCCCGTCGGCGTTGTTGCGGACCTCGGCCTCCTCGCGGCGCTTCTTGTCCTCCTCGGCGTAGGACTCGGCCTCGCGCATCATCCGATCGATGTCGTCCTTCGGCAGCGCGGAGCCGCCGGTGATCGTCATCGTCTGCTCCTTGCCCGTGCCCAGGTCCTTGGCGGAGACGTTGACGATGCCGTTGGCGTCGATGTCGAAGGTGACCTCGATCTGCGGGATGCCGCGCGGCGCCGGGGCGATGCCGGTCAGCTCGAAGGTGGCCAGCTTCTTGTTGTAGGAGGCGATCTCGCGCTCGCCCTGGTAGACCTGGATCTGCACCGACGGCTGGTTGTCCTCGGCCGTGGTGAAGACCTCGGAGCGCTTGGTCGGGATCGTCGTGTTGCGCTCGATGATCTTGGTGAAGATCCCGCCCTTGGTCTCGATGCCCAGCGACAGCGGGGTCACGTCGAGCAGCAGGACATCCTTGACCTCGCCCTTGAGCACGCCGGCCTGCAGCGCGGCGCCGATGGCGACGACCTCGTCGGGGTTGACGCCCTTGTTGGGCTCCTTGCCGCCGGTCAGCTCCTTGACCAGATCGGTGACGGCGGGCATGCGGGTCGAGCCGCCGACGAGCACCACGTGGGCGATGTCGGAGAGCTTGACCCCGGCGTCCTTGATGACCTGGTGGAACGGGCCCTTGGTCCGCTCGAGCAGGTCGGCCGTCAGCCGCTGGAACTCGGCGCGCGTCAGCTTCTCGTCGAGGTGCAGCGGGCCCTCGGACGACGCCGTGATGTAGGGCAGGTTGATGTTGGTCTCGGACTGGCTGGACAGCTCGATCTTGGCCTTCTCCGCCGCCTCGCGGAGGCGCTGGAGGGCCATCTTGTCCTTGGACAGGTCGACGCCGTGGGCGTTCTTGAACCGGGTGACCAGCTCGTCGACGACCCGCTGGTCCCAGTCGTCGCCACCGAGGTGGTTGTCGCCGGAGGTGGCCTTGACCTCGACGAAGCCGTGGCCGTCTTCCTGGCCGACATCGAGCAGGGACACGTCGAAGGTGCCGCCGCCGAGGTCGAAGACGAGGATCGTCTGGTCCTTGTCCTTGTCGAGCCCGTACGCGAGAGCCGCGGCGGTGGGCTCGTTGATGATGCGGAGCACGTTGAGACCGGCGATGGTGCCGGCCTCCTTGGTGGCCTGCCGCTGGGAGTCGTTGAAGTAGGCCGGAACGGTGATCACCGCGTCGGTGATCTTCTCGCCCAGGTAGGCCTCGGCGTCCTGCTTGAGCTTCTGCAGGACGAAGGCGCTTATCTGCTGGGGAGAGAACTTCTTGCCGTCGATCTCCTGGGACCAGTTGGTGCCCATCTCGCGCTTGACGGAGCGGATGGTCCGGTCCACGTTGGTGACGGCCTGGCGCTTGGCGACCTCGCCGACCAGGACCTCGCCGTTCTTCGCGAAGGCGACCACGGACGGCGTGGTCCGCGAGCCCTGCGCGTTGGCGATGACGGTGGGCTCACCGCCCTCGAGGATCGAGACGACGGAGTTGGTCGTCCCAAGGTCGATACCTACCGCACGTGCCATGAGTACGTCCTTGTAGTCAAAGTTGAGTCGGTCTGACTCAACCTACGAATGCCTGATCGGTTTGTCAAACGACTTGAGCCTACTCGACTCAACCTAGCTGACGCGCCACGCATTCCGGCTTTCGCGCGAGAAAAACCCCGGCACGCGAGGTTCCGTGCCGGGGTCGGTCCGTACGGCTCAGCCGACGGGGGTGTTCGATGTATCGCAACAAACCGATCAGTTGTCACCGGGGTTGCCCGAAGCTGGGCAGTCAGGATTCGTCGGGGTTGCGCCAGGTCCGGTCAGGACTTGCCGCCGTCCACGAGCTTGCGCTTGCCGAGCGGCGTCTTGAGCTTGACCGTCGTGGTCTTCTCGATGGCGATCATGATGCAGGCGACGTCCTTGGCCGTGGGAGCCGTCCCCTCGTACAGGGTGATGGTCACCCGCTTGCGGGTCTCCTTGACCTTCACCCGGTCGAGCACGGTGCAGGGGGCCACGCCCGACGACCAGACCAGCTGGACTTTCCGCCCCTTCGACACGGACTTGGCCTTGGTCCACGGGACCTTGCGGGTGTTGATCGCGTCGCCGGTGGGCTTGACCGGCTCCGGCCCCTTGGGGACGGAGGTGGTGGGAGTCGTCGACACCGCGGAGGCCGACACCGGCGTGTCGGGAACCGACGTGCCGGGAGCGGAGGACGCCGCGCCGGGCGACGCCGTGCCGCAACCCGTCGCGAGCACCAGACACCCGGCCAGAAGAGTCGCTGTCATCGTGCGCATACCCATACGACGAACGGGGCCGCCCACAGGTTCATCCGCCAGATCCAGCGGCCGTCGTCCGGTGAAGTTAGGGTTGGACCCGTGCTCCGTCAGGCCCTGCTGGCCGTCTCCAGAAGCGGGCGCGCCGAGCGCCTCGTGTCCACCTCGCCGCTGACCAAGGACGTGGTCAGGCGCTACGTCGCCGACGACGTCGGCGCGGTCGTGTCAGAGCTGACCCGCGACGGCCTGCTCGTCTCGGTCGACCACCTGGGTGAGGAGGTCACCGACAGGGCCCAGGCGGAGGGCGAGGTCCACGCCTATCTCGCGCTGCTCGGCCGGCTGCCCGAGGGCGCCGACGTCTCCGTCAAGCTGACCGCGCTGGGGTTGCGCCTGGGAGAGCAGCTCGCGCTCGACAACGCCGCCACCATCTGCGAGCACGCCGCCCTCCGGGGCATCACGCTCACGCTCGACGCCGAGGAGCACGACACGATCCCCGGGCTGCACTTCGTGCACGCGACGCTGCGCAAGGAGCACCCCGGGGTGGGGATCGTGGTGCAGGCCTACCTGCCCGACGCGCGGGAGCGCTGCGCGAGACTCGCCGAGCTCGACGGCGCCAGGGTGCGGCTCTGCAAGGGCGCCTACACCGCGCCGGGGGCCTACACGTCCGCGGGCGACATCGACCGCTCGTTCGTACGCTGCCTCAGGGTGCTGATGTCGGGCGCCGCCTACCCGATGGTCGCCACGCACGATCCGCGCCTGGTGGAGATCGCCTCGACGCTCGCGGTGCTCCACGGGCGCGACACCTCGGCCTTCGAGCACCAGATGCTCTACGGCGTGCGCTCCGAGGAGCAGCGGCGGCTGGCGGCGCTGGGCAGCCGGATGCGCGTCTACGTGCCCTACGGCGCCGACTGGTACCCCTACCTCATGCGCCGCCTCGCCGAACGCCCCCGCAACCTGGCCTTTTTCCTGCGGTCGCTGCTGAGCAGGCGTTGACCGGTCGGTAGGCTGCTGGCGTGATTGCGATTCTGGGCACCGGCAAGATGGGTGAGGCCCTGCTGTCCGGTCTGCTGCGGGCGGGGTTCAAACCGGGCGACATCCTGGCCACCACCCGCAGGTCCGAGCGGGCGCAGGCGCTGCGCGAGTCCTACGGCGTGCGCACCGTCACCAACGCCGAGGCCGCCAAGGCCGCCGACACGCTGATCCTGGCCGTCAAGCCGCAGGACATGGCGGCGCTGCTGACCGAGATCGCCCCCTACGTGCCCGCCGACCGCCTGGTCATCACCGCCGCCGCCGGCATCACCACGGCCTTCGTCGAGCAGCGGCTCGGCGTCGAGGTGCCCGTGGTCAGGGTCATGTCCAACACGCCGATCCGCTTCGACGAGGCGATGAGCGTGATCTCGGCGGGCGCCCACGCGGGCGAGGAGCATCTCAGGCTCACCGAAGCCCTGCTCAAGCCGGTCGGCAAGGTGCTGCGCATCCCCGAGTCGCAGCAGGACGCGGCCACGGCCCTGTCGGGCAGCGGCCCCGCCTACTTCTTCTACCTGGTCGAGGCCATGGTCGATGCGGGCATCCTGCTCGGCATGCCGAGGGCCGCGGCGCTCGACATGGTCATCCAGTCCATCGTGGGCGCGGCCGTGATGCTGCGCGACTCGGGCGAGCATCCGGTGATCCTGCGCGAGGCCGTCACCTCGCCCGGCGGCACCACGATCGCGGCGATCGCCGAGCTCGAACGGCACAGCGTGCGCGCCGCCTTCCTGGCCGCCATCGAGGCGGCCCGCGACCGCGGCCGCGAGCTCGCCGCGGGCTGACCGGCGAGCCCGGAAAGCGTCTGAGAGCTGCGCGAAGGTCGTAGGCGGGGAGTTCCCCCGCCGCCCGGGTGACCAGGTCCTTACGATGGGTCGGGTGACGATTCGTCGCGGTATCCCCCCGCTGCTCGTCTTACTCGCTCTCACCGGCTGCACCACCGAAGAGCCGGCCGCCATCCAACTCGCCACGGTCGGGCGCGCCCCGGTCACCGAGGTCGTCGAGGCTCCGGCCACGATCGGCGCCCGTGCCACGGCGACGCTGCGCTCGCCCGCCCAGGGCACGATCGCCAAGCTGTACGTCCGCGAAGGCCAGCAGGTCGCCAAGGGCCAGACGCTGGTCAAGATCCGTTCGCCCCAGGCCGAGGACCAGCTCAAGCAGGCTCGCGCGGCGGCCAAGCTGGCTTCCCCGGCCACCCCGAGCATCGGCCGCCCCACGGTCCGGCTCGCCTCCTTCGACACCAGGGCCTTCGACGCCAAGGTGCGCAAGCACTTCGCCCGGGCGCGCAAGGAGGCGAAGAAGATCCGCGACGCCCAGGCCCGCGAGCAGCTGCTCAGCGCGATCGACCTGGCCCAGGCCCAGCACCGGGCGCAGACCAGGGCCCTGGCGTCGATCACCGCGCAGCTCAACCGCTCGATCAACAGCGTGCTGTCCGGGGTCACCAGCGGGCTCGGCGGGCTGACCTCCTCGATGGCGTCCCTCCAGGCGGCGTCCGGTTCGCAGGCCAAGGCCGCGGTCAGGGCGGCCGAGGGCACGGTCAAGTCGCTCACGGTCAAGGCGCCGTTCGCGGGGGTGGTCACGCTCGGCCGCGCGTCGGGCGGTGGCGGCACGGGCGATCTCAGCGGTCTGCTCAGCGGGCTTCCCGGCGGCGGCCGGCAACTGCCCTCGGTTCCCTCCAGCGACTCCGGCGGCGGCAGCCCGGTGGCGACCGGCGTGCCCGTGTCGGCGGGCGACTCGATCGTCACCGTCACCGACATCTCCAGGCTCACGCTGTCCGCCGACATCGACGAGACCGACGTCCTGCTGGTCAAGAAGGGCACCAGGGCCACGGCCGAGCTCGACGCGGTGCCCGGCGCGGCCTACACGGCCCGCGTGACCGGCATCGGCGTCACCCCCAAGGAGGGCACGACCGGCGGCGTGAGCTATCCGGTGCAGCTCTCGCTCGGCGCCGGCGCCTTCGACGACGGCGCCGAGGCGCCCACCCCCAAGCCGGGGATGAGCGCGGTGGCGCGGCTGACCGTCCGGGAGTCGCCGTCGGCCATCGCCGCCCCCGCCTCGGCGATCGTCACCAGCGGGCGCGAGAGTGTGGTCTGGCTGGACCGGAACGGCGTGGCCGAACGCCGCGTGGTCAAGCTGGGCGCCCAGGGCGAGGCGGTGGTCGAGGTGCTCGCAGGGCTGTCGGTCGGCGACCGGATCGTGGTCAAGGGCGCCGACTCGGTACGGCAGGGCCAGAGCCTGTCATGACACCCGCGATCGAAGCGGTCGATCTCACCCGGCGCTACCAGCTCGACGGCGTGACCGTCGAGGCGCTGCGCGGAGTCTCGCTCCGGATCGACCAGGGCGAGTTCGTCGCCATCATCGGCCCGTCCGGCTCCGGCAAGTCGACGCTCATGCACCTGCTCGGCTGCCTCGACCGGCCCACCTCGGGCGTGCTCCGGGTGAACGGGGTGGAGATGTCGGGCCTGTCCGACACCGAGCTGGCCGAGCTGCGCAACCGGACCATCGGCTTCGTCTTCCAGTCCTTCCACCTGCTGGCCAGGACCACGGCGCTGGACAACGTCGCGCTGCCCCTGGTCTACCGGGGCATCGGCAGGGCCGAGCGGCGCGCCAGGGCGAAGGAGGCGCTGGAGTCCGTTGGGCTCGGTCACCGGATGGAGCACCGGCCGTCGCAGATGTCCGGCGGTGAGCAGCAGCGGGTGGCCATCGCCCGGGCGCTGGTGGGCGAGCCCAAGGTGCTGCTGGCCGACGAGCCCACCGGCAACCTCGACACCCGCAACGGCGCCGAGGTGATGGCCATCCTCGACCGGCTCAACGGCGAGGCCGGGGTGGCCGTGGTGCTGGTCACGCACGAGCCGGAGATCGCGGCTCACGCCAGGCGGCAGATCCACGTCCGCGACGGGCTCATCGAGCTCGACACCCGCGAGGGAGCGCCGTCGCCTGAACCGAGGAGTGCCGGGAGCGACCAGAGCGACGAGGGAAGGCGGCGGATCCCAGCGACCGAGCCGCCGAACGAAGTGAGGCCACGAACATGAGGGGGCGCGAGGCGTTCGCCATGGCGCTGGAGGCGCTGCGGGTCAACCGGCTGCGCAGTGTCCTCACCATGCTCGGCGTCATCATCGGCGTGCTGGCCGTGGTGATCCTGGTGGCCGTCGGCACCGGCGCGAAGGACGCGGTCGAGAAGCAGATCTCCGGTCTCGGCACCAACATCATCCTGGTGGTGCCGGGCCAGCTCAGTGTGGGCGCGGCGCCGACGCAGAGCAGGCTGAGCCTGGCCGACGTGGCCTACGTGCGCCGCGTGGTCGGCGACCCGGCCAAGGTGACGGTCTCGCTCCAGTCGGGGGAGACCGTACGGGTGGGCCGTACCGAGGCGTTCGTCACGATCATCGGCACCGACCAGAACCTCACCAACATCTTCCAGCGGCCGCTCGCCAAGGGCCGCACGCTGAGCGAGACCGACGTCGACACCCGGCGCCGGGTGGCCGTGCTCGGCGCGGAGGTGGCGACCACGATGTTCGGCGACATCGACCCGATCGGCCGCCAGGTGTCGATCTCGGGGGCCAGGTTCCGGGTGGTCGGCGTCTACGCGACGGTCGGCCAGACGTTCGGGCTCTCGCGTGACCAGGAGGTGCACGTCCCGGTGACGACGGCGCAGCGGATGCTCGGCATCGACCGGGTCAACGGGCTCGCGGTGGGCGCCTCCGGACCCGACGAGATCGAGCGGTTGCAGGAGCGGGTGGTGGCCGCGCTCGTCGAAAGGTATCCGGGGGAGAAGTTCTCCGCCGTCACCCAGACCCAGCTGCTGGGCACGATCGGCAGTGTCCTCGGCATGCTCACCGGGGTGCTGGCCGCCATCGCGGGCATCTCGTTGCTCGTCGGCGGGGTGGGGGTGTCCAACATCATGCTGGTCAGCGTGCGCGAGCGGACCCGCGAGATCGGGCTGCGCAAGGCGCTCGGCGCGAGGCAGCGTGACGTGCTGGCCCAGTTCCTCATCGAGGCGGTGCTGCTGACCACGATCGGCGGCGTGATCGGCATCGCGCTGGGCGTCGGCGGCGCGCTGACCATCAGGTCGCTCACCGAGGTGCCCGCCTCGATCACCTGGTGGTCCATCGCGCTGGCCTTCGGGGTGTCGGTCGCGGTGGGCGTGTTCTTCGGCGTCGCCCCGGCGCGGCGGGCCGGCCGGCTCGACCCCGTCATCGCCCTCCGCGCCGAATGACGCCGGGGAGATGCCTGAGGTGACGCCGAGGAGGCGGGGTGATGCCGGGGTGGCGCCGAGGAGCCGGGGATGCCGGGGTGACGCCGAGCGGTCACGCGTCCCGCCGTCGCATCAGGACGGCCGCGACGACCAGGGTGACCGCGATCCAGGCCAGGTAGACGCCGAACCCGCTCCACGGGCCGAGCGGGTTCTCCGCCACCGGCATCGCGACCTGCAGGCCGGCGTTGGAGGTGAAGTGGTTGTGCACGGCGGCGCCCCACTCGCCGGGCAGGATCCTCGTCAGCTGCGGCAGCACGAGGATGAGGCCGATGGCCGCCACGATCGCGCCGGGCGTGTGCCGTACGAGGGTGCCGAGCGCCAGCCCGAACAGTCCCGACGCCGTCAGGTAGAGCCCGGTGCCGGTGACGGCCCGCAACGTGCCGGGGTCGCCGAGCGAGGGCCCGTCGAGGATCGCCTGCGCGATGACGAAGGTGGCGAACGAGGAGGCCATGCAGACGACCAGCGCCACCGCGGTGAAGACGACGATCTTGCCGGAGAGCAGCCGCAGCCGCTTGGGCACGGCCATCAGCGAGGTGCGGATGGAGCCGGTCCGATACTCGCTGGAGACGACCAGCACGCCCAGCGTGGCGATGGCCAGCGAGGCGAACGTCAGGCCGGCCAGGCTGATCCGGGTGGCGTCCATGGCGTCCACGGGCCCGTCGGCGGAGCCGGCCACCGCGATCGACAGCAGGATGCCGATGCCCAGCATCAGCAGCGCCGTGGTGGCCAGGGTCCACACGGTCGAGCGGACCGAGCGCATCTTGGTCCATTCGGAATTGAGGATCTCCATCATGACGAGAACTCCAGACTGTCCTTGGTGAGCTCCATGTAGGCGGCTTCGAGCGAGGGCTGGACGAAGGTCAGCTCCTCCAGCGGCAGTCCCGCCCGTGCGGTGATCGTGCCGATCTCGAGCGGGGTCATCCCGGTCACGCGCAGGTGGCCGGCGTGCGGCTCACCGATCTTGATCAGCTCCGCCACCTCGTCCAGGCGCGGCGAGCGTACCCGCACGTAGCCCTGCGAGCTGCGCCCGATGAACTCCTCCACGCTGGTGTCGGCGATCAGCCTGCCGCGGCCGATCACCACCAGGTGGTCGGCGGTCTGGGCCATCTCGCTCATCAGGTGACTGGAGACGAAGACCGTGCGGCCCTCGGCGGCCAACTGGCGCATGAACGTGCGGATCCACAGGATGCCCTCGGGGTCGAGCCCGTTGACCGGCTCGTCGAAGAGCAGGATCTCCGGGTCGCCGAGCAGCGCGGCGGCGATCCCGAGGCGCTGCGACATGCCGAGGGAGAAGCCGCCGATGCGCCGCCTGGCCACCTCGCGCAGCCCGACCATCTCCAGCACCTCCTCGACCCTGTTCGCGGGGATGCGGTTGCTCTGGGCGATGGCCAGCAGGTGGTTGCGGGCGCTCCGGCCGCCGTGCACGGCCTTGGCGTCCAGCAGCGCGCCGACCTTGCGCAGCGGGTGCCGCACCTCCTGGTACGGCTTCCCGTCCACGAGCACCGTGCCGCCGGAGGGCCGGTCGAGGCCGAGGATCATGCGCATGGTGGTGGATTTTCCGGCGCCGTTGGGCCCGAGGAACCCGGTCACCTGGCCGGGCTCGACGTCGAAGGACAGGTCCGATACGGCGACGGTCCGGCCGTAGCGTTTGGTCAGGTTCGTTGCCCGAATCGCGGTCATGACTCCAGCATGGCCGTGATGATCGTCGATTTCGTCGTGCTGGAGAACCGTTCGGGAGGCGTGTCTCTGGGACCCCGGTCCTACTCTCCAGGGGTGATCAGGCCCGCCTCGTAGGCGACGATCACGGCTTGGGCCCGGTCCCTGACGTCGATCTTGGCGAACAGGTTCGTCACGTGGTTCTTCACGGTCGACGGTGAGACGCCCAGCTCGCCGGAGATCTCGCCGTTGGACCTGCCGCGCGCGATCAGCACCAGGATCTCCCGCTCGCGCTCGGTCAGCTCGGTCAGCCCGTCCCACCCGTCCGGCCCGGCGGGGGGCGCCGGCCGCTCCGGTCGTGAGGCGCGGACGAACGTGCCGATCAGGCGGGTGAGCAGGCGCGGCGCGACGGCCGACTCGCCTCGGTGCACCACTCTGACGGCCTCGACCAGCTCCTCCGGCGAGACGTCCTTGGGCAGGAACCCGCCGGCGCCCGCCCTGAGCGCGGCCACCACGTTCTCGTCGAGGTCGAACGTGCTCAGCGCCAGCACCCGCACGCCGGGCAGCTCGGCGGTGATCAGCTCGGTCGCGCGCACGCCGTCGAGGCCGGGCATGTGCAGGTCCATCACCACCACGTCGGGCCGCAGACGCCGGCTCAGCTCGACCGCCTCGGCGCCGTCGCCGGCCTCGCCGACCACGCTCAGGTCCGGCTGGGCGTCGAGCATCAGCCTGAAGCCCATCCGCACCAGCGCGTGGTCGTCCACCAGCAGCACCGTGATCACGACTGCTCCAGCGGGATGCGGGCGTGCACCCGGAAGCCGCCCTCCGGGCGCGGGCCCGTGTGCAGCTCCCCGCCGCACAGCGCCACCCGCTCGGCCATGCCGCTGAGCCCGAATCCCGGCACGCCGTCCGGCTCGGCGGATCCGTCGTCGACCACCTCGACCTCGACCGCCTTGGCCCGGTAGGTCAGCAGGACGCTGGCCCGCGCGCCCGAGGCGTGCTTGCGCGTGTTGGTCAGCGCCTCCTGCACGATGCGGTAGACGGCGTGATCCACGGCCGTGGGCAGCGGGGTCACCTCGCCGGTCACGGTCAGGCTGGCCGGCAGCCCGGCCGTCATGGCCTCCTTGACCAGCGCCGACAGCCGGGCGGCGCCGACCCCGGTCGCGGCGTCGGCGCCGTCGCCGCCGTCGGCCCTGAGCACGTCGAGCAGCTGCCGCATCTCCGCCAGCGCCTGGCGGGCCGTCCCCTCGGCGCCGGCCAGCGCCTCCCGGGTGACCTCGTGTCCCGGCGGAAGCGTGGCCCTGGCGCCGCCGACCAGGGCGTTGATCACGCTGAGGTGGTGGGCCACGACGTCGTGCAGCTCCCTGGCGATGCGCCGCCGCTCGGCGCGGACCGCGTTGTCGGCCGCCTCGCGTCGCTCGCGTTCCCCGAGCTCGGCGCGGGCCCTGACGAGCTGGCCCACGCCGACGAACACCAGGACGTAGACGACGGCCGGCACCAGGGCCCCGGGGCCCGGCGTGGCCAGCTGGGACGCCGCGCCGTACGCCAGGGCGGCGGGCCCCGCGGTGAGCGCGGCCGTCCGGCCCGGGGTGTAGCGGCCCACGCTGTAAAGGGCGATGGCCCCGGGCAGGCTGTTGGCCGTGATGACGCCGAAGCCCGTGCCGAGGATGTCGAGCGTGACGACGATCGCCGTGACGGGGACCGGCCTGCTCCGCCGTACGAGAAGGGGGAGCGAGGTGACGATGAAGAGCGCCGCACCGGCGGCGACGTCCCGGTGGCCCTGAAGCAACACCGAGATCATCCCCGCGCAGGCGACGCCGACCAGCACGACGACCATCGTGGTGTCGAAGATCCGCGGGCGCATGAGGAAACGCCATGCCGTCGTGACGCGACGCACCAAGCGCATGAGCAGACCTTACGCGGAAAGGTAGCCATATTTCGCTCGGGTGACCGGCCTTCCCGTGTGGACGGCCGCAGTTGACGCTGCGGTAACGTCGCCCCTGAGGGCGAGGGACGGGAGCACGCATGAGTCGGACGGCACGGGTCATCTGGGACGACGCCCTGACCGCGTACAACTTCGGGCCCAGCCACCCGCTCGCTCCCGTCAGGGTGGAGCTGACGATGGCGCTGGCGCGCGAGCTGGGCGTGCTGGACAAGGTCGAGCTGGCCGGTTGCGCGCCCGCGAGCGACGACGAGCTGGCCATGGTGCACAAGCGCGGCTACATCGAGGCGGTCAAGGGGGTCTCCGCGACGGGGGCCCCCGATCTCTCGGTGGGCCTCGGCACTCCCGACAATCCGGCGTTCGCGGGGGTCCACGAAGCGTCCGCGCTGATCGCCGGCGCCTCGCTGGCCGCCGCCCGCGCGGTCTGGGAGGGCACGGCCGAGCACGCGGTCAACGTGGCCGGCGGTCTGCACCACGCGATGGCGTCCGTGGCCAGCGGCTTCTGCGTCTACAACGACCCGGCGCTGGCCATCGCCTGGCTGCTCGCCCAGGGCACGAGCCGGATCGCCTACGTCGACGTCGACGTGCACCACGGCGACGGCGTGCAGGCGCTGTTCTACGACGACCCGCGGGTGCTGACGATCAGCCTGCACGAGAGCCCGCGCACGCTGTTCCCCGGCACCGGGTTCCCTTCGGAGACCGGCGCCGACGGCACGGCGGTCAACGTGGCGCTCCCTGCGGGCTGCGGCGACTCGGGCTGGCTGCGGGCCTTCGACGCGGTGGTGCCGCCGCTGCTGCGTGAGTTCGCGCCGGAGATCCTGGTGACCCAGCACGGCTGCGACAGCCACGCGCTCGACCCGCTCGCCAACCTGATGCTCAGCCTCGACGGCCAGCGAGCCTCCTACGCCGCCCTGCACCGGCTGGCCCACGAGACGGCCGGAGGGCGCTGGATCGTGACCGGCGGTGGTGGTTACGAGCTCGTCCAGGTGGTGCCCCGGGCCTGGACCCACCTGATCGCCGAGGTCGCGGGGCATCCTCTCGATCCGGCCACTCCGACCAGCCACGACTGGCGGCGGCTGGCCAGGGAACGTACGGGGGAGATGCCACCGCTCACGATGACCGACGGCCGTAATCCGGAATTTCGTGATATGTCCAGCGGTTATGACCCTGCGGACCCTATAGACCGTGCGATCATGGCGACCCGAAACGCGGTCTTCCCTTTGCACGGCCTCGACCCGATGCCCTAGCGAGGAAAGCTGTGCTGAGCCGCGACCAACTCCGCGAGCACCTGATCCGTACCCGCATCGCCGGTGACGTCGCCACCCCCCGGGAGAACAACCTCGACCACTACAGCTCGCTGGCCAACCACGACCCCTACTACATGCTGGGTCTCACCTTCGAGCAGCCGTGGTCCTACCGCGACATCCTCGCCACGATGGTCAAGTCGGCCGGTGTGATCGCCGATCCCGACCACCGCTGGGGCCAGGACACCATCGACCCCGAGCGGACGATCGACGCGCTCGACGCCATGGCCGACCGCATCGCCGCGGCGCTGTCGCGCGACCAGCCCAGGCTGCTGTTCGCCACCGGCCACCCCACCGGCCTGCTGGCCATTCACCAGCCGCTGGCCAGGTTCGCCGCCGCGCGCGGAGCCACGCTGCTGACGCCCGCCGAGGGCTGGGCCTACTCGGGCTCGGGGTTCGGCCGCCGGCGCCGGATCCGCTACCTCGACGACGTCGCGATGCTCGACGACAAGGGCGGGTTCGTGCACACCCACGACTCGGCTCCGATGGAACGGATGCTGAGCGAGCTCGGCGACCTGCTGCCCGACCTGGTGATCGCCGACCACGGGTGGGCGGGAGCGGCGGGTGAGGCCGGAGTGCCCACGGTGGGCTTCGCCGACAGCAACGATCCGGGGCTCTTCCTGGGAGAGGCGGAGGGGAAGCTCGACGTGGTCGTGCCCCTGGACGACAACGTGCTACCCCGCTATTACGGGCCGCTGACCGACCGTCTGGTCACACGCGTCTCACGAGCCCTTTGAGTCATATTCGGTCCTCCCGATACCGTCTTTTCGCGCCTGCATTCCAAGAGGCTCGCAGTCCCTTTGCCAACTTTTGATGGGGCCTGGGCGACTCTTATGTGTGACATGTTGGACAGTTCCAACGTGTCGGCGAGGTGCTCGGCCAGGCTGCTGGCCAGCGATTTCGTTGGTCTGGCTGACAGGTGGCTCCGCGAACTGAGAAACTAGGGGGTTTGCGCACTCGGAGTCCCGACTTACGCTGACGGCAGTACACGTGCGTGAGCAATGGCACCAGTGGGGATAACCCGGAAACACGTGCGGAAGAGGCGTCCGATGGCTGCAGGCGAAAGACCTCTCAGCGAGGTGAAGTTCCTGACTGTGGCGGAAGTGGCCACGGTCATGCGGGTCTCGAAGATGACCGTGTACCGGCTGGTGCACTCTGGCGAGCTGCCGGCGATACGAGTAGGCCGGTCGTTCAGGGTGCCTGAGCAGGCGGTCCACGACTATCTCCGGGAGGCCTACATCGAGGCAGGTTGATGCTGGAGTAGCGGCGTGGACCGTACGCCGTGAATACCGTCGCGGGAGAGGTCCGGCCGGCGCGACGCGGCCGGGCTCTCACCCCAAGGGGCGATCTACCATGGATCGCCGGTAGTCTGTGATCCGGTGTGCGCTCGCACATCGATTTCAGCCTTGCTACCAGTACCTGGGGGTCCCGTGGGCTCTGTGATCAAGAAGCGCCGCAAGCGGATGGCCAAGAAGAAGCACCGCAAGCTGCTCAAGAAGACGCGCATCCAGCGGCGTAACAAGAAGTAACAGACGCAGCTGTGAGGCGCTGATGACCCACACCGTGCTAGTCACCGGGGTCTCGCGCCACATAGGCGCCCGGGTGGCGAGCGTTCTCGCGGCGGACCCGGACGTCAGCCGCGTCATAGGAGTCGACACCGTGCCGCCGCCCTCGCTGACGCGAGATGGCGGCGTCTCTCTGGGCCGGACGGAGTTCGTCCGGGTGGATCTTCGCAGCCCCGACATCGCCCAGGTGATCGCGGCCGCGGACATCGACACCGTTGTGCACATGAGCCTGGTGAGCGCTCCGTCGAGGGGCACCGGCCGGGCACTGATGAAAGAGCACAACGTCATCGGAGCCATGCAGCTGCTCGGCGCCTGCCAGCGGTCGGCGACCGTGCGGCGCGTGGTGGTGCGCTCGACCACCGCGGTCTACGGCTCCTCGCCGAGGAACCCAGCGGTGTTCACCGAGGACATGGAGCCGCACGACGGCCCCGTCCACGGTTACGCCAAGGACGCGGCCGAGGTCGAGGGCTACGTGCGGGGTTTCGCGCGCCGCCGTCCCGACGTGGCCGTGTCGCTGCTGCGCTTCGCCAACTTCATGGGTCCCGGCGTCGACTCGCCGCTCACCCGCTACTTCACCCAGCCGGTGCTGCCGACCGTGTTCGGCTTCGACCCCCGCCTGCAGTTCGTCCACGAGGACGACGCGGTCGAGGTGTTCCGGCGGATGGCGAAGGAAGATCACCCCGGCACGTTCAACGTGGCCGGGGCAGGTGTGCTGCTCCTGTCGCAGTGCGCGCGCCGGGCCGGGCGGGCGTCGCTGCCGCTGTTCGCGCCGGTCTTCCGCACGCTCGGCGACGTCGTACGCCGGGTGGGGCTGGTCGACTACTCGCCCGAGCAGGTGCGGCTGATGAGCCACGGCCGCGCGGTCGACTCCGGCAGGCTGGAGTCCGAGCTGGGCTGGAAGCCCAAGTTCACGACCGGCGCGGCCTTCGAGGACTTCCTGCGCTCGCGCGGGCTGCATCCGTTCGGAGGTGCTCGGCGGTGAGTGTTCCCGAGGACGAAGACGCACGCGTGATCCCGATCAGCGCGGCGCCCTCCTACGACGAGCCCGATCCCATGGCCAGGGCGCTGGCCTTCATCCGCAGGCGGATCAGCGGCGACTACGAGGTCGACGAGTTCGGCTACGACGCCGAGCTCACCGACAAGGTGCTGCTGGAGCTGATCCGGCCGCTCTACCACCACTGGTTCAGGGTCGAGACGTCCGAGCTGAAGCACGTGCCCGAGGAGGGCGGCGCGCTCATCGTGGCCAACCACTCCGGCACCCTGCCGGTCGACGCGCTGATGATGCAGGTGGCGCTGCACGACGAGGTGGGCAGGCCGCTCCGGCTGCTCGGCGCCGACCTCGTCTACCAGTTGCCCGTGCTCGCCCACCTGTCGCGCAAGACCGGCCACACGCTGGCCTGCCCCGAGGACGCCGACCGGCTGCTGCGCAAGGGCGAGCTGGTCGGGGTGTTCCCCGAGGGCTACAAGGGCGTGGGCAAGCCGTTCTCCGAGCGCTACAAGCTGCAGCGGTTCGGCCGGGGCGGGTTCGTGGCCTCGGCCATCCGCGCGGGCGTGCCGATCGTGCCCACCGCCATCGTGGGGGCCGAGGAGATCTATCCCAAGATCGGCGACCTGGCGTTCCTGGCCAGGATGCTCGGGCTGCCCTACCTGCCGATCACCCCGTTCTTCCCCCTGCTCGGCCCGCTCGGGCTGGTGCCGCTGCCGTCGAAGTGGCTGATCGAGTTCGGCGAGCCGATCCGCACCGACGAGTACGATCCGTCGGCCGCCGACGATCCGATGGTGGTGTTCAACCTCACCGACCACGTCCGCGAGGTCGTCCAGCAGATGCTCAACGAGCTGCGGCTGCGCCGCGGTCACGCGTTCCCGCCGTTCCTCTGACCGGGCCCGATCCGGACGAGCCGTGAACCCGTACGACGGGTTGTGGCGAGACATGCGTGACCGACTTCCCCCCACAGAAGGGCGGAGATGATCACGCAACCCGCCACCAGGGACGCGGACGCCGACCTCGTCAGCGCCTCCTGGACCCAGCCGGAGGCGTTCGCCGAGCTGTTCGACCGCTACTCCGCCATGCTCTACAGGTACGTCTCCAAGCGGCTCGGCCCCGAACCCGCCGAAGACCTCGTCGGCGAGACGTTCCTGGTCGCCTTCTCCCGCCGCAGGAGCTACGACCTGGCCTACACCGACGCCAGGCCGTGGCTCTTCGGCATCCTCACCAAGCTCATGTCCCGCCACCACCGCACCGAGGCGGCCCGCTATCGCGCGCTGCTGCGGGCGCCGGTCGACGGGCACGTGGAGTCTCCGGCCGACCGGGTGGCCGCCGGGGTGACGGCGCGGGCCTCACGCCCGGTTCTGGTCAGCGCGCTCGCGGCGCTCCCGGCCAAGGACCGTGACGTCCTGCTGCTGATCGCCTGGGGTGATCTGACGTACGAGGAGGTCGCGCGGGCGCTCGGAATCCCGGTCGGGACCGTGCGCTCCCGCCTCAACAGGGGCAGGCGGAAGGTACGCGCGGCTCTCGGTGACACCAACCCGATGATCGAGGAGGAGTGACGATGGACGACCTGAGGATGCTCCGCGATCTCGGCAGGGAGCTGGAGAGCCGGCCGCCCGCGACGATGGTCCGGCAGCGCGAGCGCATGCTGCGGGGTGGGTCGCGGCGCCGGCTGACCCGCCGATGGACCGGCCGATGGGCCGGCTGGTGGGCGGCCGGGCTCGTCGCCGTGACCACCGCCGCCGTGGTGGCGGTGCCGTCCGTGCTGGTCAGCGTCCGCCACACGGCCGCGCCCCCGGCGGGCGCGCGCGTCGCGGACGTGTCGGGCGCGCGCAACGTGCTGGTGATCGGCTCGGACACCCTGGAAGGTCCCGGCAACGCGGCGTACGGCCCCCAGGCGGCCAGGCGCAACGCGGGCAAGCGGGCGGACACCATCGTGCTCGTCCACCTGTCCGCCGGCAGGAAGAAGGCGACCGCGGTCAGCATCCCCCGCGATTCGCTGGTGCCGATCCCGCGCTGTTCCTCCGCACCCGCCACGACCGCCATGATCAACTCCGCGTACGACAAGGGCGGAGCCGCGTGTCTCGGCGCGACGCTGGAGCAGCTGACCGGACTGACCATCGACCACTCGGTGGAGGTGGACTTCGCCGGGTTCAAGGGCATGGTGGACGCGCTCGGCGGCGTGGAGGTCACCCTGCCGACGGCCGTGAACGACAAGGCGTCGAAGCTCGACCTGCCCGCGGGCAGGAGCCTGGTCAACGGTGAGCAGGCTCTCGGCTTCGTCCGGCTGCGGCGTTACGGCGACGGCTCCGACATCCAGCGCATCAAGCGGCAGCAGCAGCTCATGCTGGCCATGCTGGAGAAGGTGCGGAGTCAGGTGGTCGAGCCCGCCAAACTCAACGCGTTCCTCGGCGAGGTGGGCAGGTCCGTGAAGACCGATCTGGACATGGAGTCGATGTACGAGCTGGCCAGGAGCCTGTCGAAGGCCGAGGTGAGCTTCCTGACGGTGCCGTGGCTTCCCCATCCTGATGACCCCCACCGGATCCAGTGGAAGCAGCCGGAGGCGGACAGGCTCTTCGAGAGGCTGAAGTCGTCTCATTAGACGATCAGCCGCGGAGTGGGTCGCCTGATCGGGCCGGAACACCCCGAGACCGCTGACAGGGCGCTGCGCGGCCTACTGCGTGGAGCGGTAGTGCCTGCGGAGCGCCATGCCCGCGGCGACGCCCCCGGCCACCGCGCCCACGCCCGCGGCGATCGGCAGCGCGGCCAGCGTCGCCTTGCGGCCGGTGCGGAAGTCCTTGACCGGCCAGCTCTGCTGCCTGGCGTATTCGCGCAGCTCGCTGTCGGGGTTGATGGCCACCGCGTGGCCGACCAGCGAGAGCATGGGCAGGTCGTTGGCCGAGTCGCTGTAGGCGGTGCACCTGGTGAGGTCGAGGCCCTCCCTGCGGGCCAGTGCCCGCACCGCCTCGGCCTTGGCCGGGCCGTGCAGCAGGTCGCCGACCAGCCGCCCGGTGTAGACGCCGTCGGTGCTCTCCGCCACGGTGCCGAGCGCTCCGGTCAGGCCGAGCCGCTGGGCGATGACCCTGGCCAGCTCGACGGGTGTGGCGGTGACCAGCCAGACCCGCTGGCCGGCGTCGAGATGGCTCTGCGCGAGGGCCCGGGTGCCGCCCCAGATGCGGTCGGCCATCACCTCGTCGTAGATCTCCTCACCGAGTCGTACGACGTCGTCGACCTTGGCGCCGGCGACGAAGGCCAGCGCGGTCTCGCGGGCGACCGCGATGTGGTCGGGGTTCTCGTTGCCGCGCAGCCGGAACACCGCCTGGCCGACGGCGAACTTGAACAGGTCGGAGGTGGTGAACATGCCGCGCGTGGCGAGCCCTCTGGCGAAGTGGTAGATGGAGGCGCCGCGCATCATCGTGTTGTCGACGTCGAAGAAGGCCGCCGCCTGCAGGTCGGGCTCGGCCGGCGGCGCCGTCACGGCCGCCGCCGCCGCGGCCTCTCCGGCGATCTCCGCTTCTGCCTGGTGCCGTCGTCGCATTAGCCGCCACATGTGCGTCAGCTTACCCAGAAGGGGCTACGAGACCTTCGATGTAATCCAGGTAACCGGTGGCCTGGTCCTGGTGCACCTCGTTCAGTTGCTCGAGCATCGGCTCGACCATGTCGCGCTGGTCCTTGGCGAAGGAGTCGATCTTGGGGGAGCGCGGCTCCGCCCGCTCCAGCCTGCTGATGCCCGAGCGGGTCGAGTCCTCCATGTCCTGGAGCGTCTTGGTGACCAGCGGCCCGTCGCCCGTGGAGCCGAGGAGCTGGGCGACCTCGGCCGCGCGGTTCTTGGCCGAGTCGAGCTCGCGCTCGGCCCGCTCGACGTCGTCGTTGCTGAGCCGGACCAGCGTGCTCTCCGCGGCGCGCTTGAGCGGATACAGCGTGTCGCCCGGCACCGCCTGGTAGGTGGCGAAGGCCGACAGCATCATGGCCGCCGCCAGTCCCAGCGTGGACACCTGGGAGAACCAGGAGATCCGCCGCGGCGGGCGGCGGTGTCCGCGGCGCGCGGGCCGCGGCGCCGGCTCGGGAGCGGGAGGGCCCGACAGGAGCTCGCGGCGGAGCCGATCGCGGAAGGCGGCCGCCGGTCTGCCGCCCAGAGGGAGCCTCCGCAGCTCCGTGAGTTGATCCAGCACCTTCTCGCGCGATCTGCGCGACCTACCCATGACCGCTCCCTGACGCCCCCGGAAAAAGATCCTGCTGTGACACATGCCTAACGAAGGGATACTGCGGGAGGTTACGCGAGGTCGTGACGGAGAGCCCTGGCGAGTGCACGGATCGCACGGAACTGCAGCGCTTTGATCGCTCCACTCTTCTTCCCCATGATCAATGCCGTCTCCGCCAGCGACAGCCCGTGCAGGAAACGCAGGACCACGCACTCCTGTTGGTCGGGATTGAGATCGCGGACCGCTCGCAGGACCCGGTCGTTGATGATCGCCGTGACCACGGCGTTCTCCGGGATGTGCGGCCCGTCGAGCGGGACGTCGATCACCTCGCCCGTCGGGATCTCCAGCCGGTAGCGCCCGGACTTGAAATGGTCGGCCACCAGGTTGCGCGCGATGGTCACCAGCCAGGCGCCGAAGTCGCGCCCCTGCCAGGTGAAATCGGTGATGTGACGCAACGCCCGCAGGAACGTCTCACTCGTGAGATCCTCCGCGAGCGGGTGCGACCCCACCCGGAAATAGATGTAGCGATAGACCAGATCCACATAGCGGTCATAGAGCGTGCCAAAAGCCTCCGAGTCGCCGGTTTTGGCATGTAACACCAGCGTACGAAGGTCGTCGGGCATCTCTTCGCGCACAGCAGGCTCGGTCGTCCGGGCGGGGCCAGCGACCGCTGGAGTGAGCAGCCCGGCGAACGGCCACGAGTCAGGCATCCGGTATCCCTACGGGTAAGGGGTGCGGCGTGCTCGAACACTCTAGAAATCAACTGGAAATTCCACAATCCGCTTCCCTGAGGCATGACTTGCCGTAACCGGCGGATAGCGTGTGGATCGATCCGTTCCCTCTTCGGCTACCGGCTGGGAGGCATAGTCCGGCAGCATTGGAGTCACCATGGAGATCCTCGTTGCTGTCATCGCCTTCGCCGGTGCTCTCCTCGCCGCGATCGCAGCCGGTGCGCTGGTTCGCCGGCTGCGCGACGAGCCCGAGGGGTGGTTGATCGCCTGGACCGTCGCGGTGGCCGCGCTGTGCCTGTCGCTCGCGATGATCGCGATCGGCCACCTGGTGGGATTCGGGTCGGTCACCTTCAAGCTCTACCAGCTCACCGGGTCGCTCCTGGCGCCGCTCTGGCTGTCGATCGGCCTGATCCAGCTGCTCGCCGAGAAGGTGCCGCCGAAGTTCGCCGCCTGGCTCTACGGCATCGCGTTCACCATCGTCTCCGGCGTGATCCTGCTCGTCGATCCGGTGCGCAAGACCGACGACATGACCAAGGCGCTGCCCACGGCCGCCGGGCACTGGGGGCTCATCCCCGACAAGCTGCTGATCGGCGCCCACACCATCACCGGGCTCATCCTGCTGGGCGCCCTGGTGGTCGCGGCGCTCCGGTGGCGCGACGGCGACGACTACGACACCGACAACCTGCACGCGGTGCTGGTCATCGTGCCGTCCAGCCTGGCGCTCCTGGGCGCGATGCGCTTCGCGGTGCCGGGCCTGTTCACGACGGCGCTGCTCGTCGTGGCCGCCGCCGCGATCTGGTATTCCGTGCTGCGCCCGCTGGCGCCGTACGACGACGAGGAGGAGGACGACGACGAGATGATCGCCCCCCGGCGGGCCGAGCGAGCCCAGGCCGGCCACCGGGCCGTCCCGGCACCCCAGCCGCGGCCCGACCCTGTCGTCGCGAGCGAGATGCCGCCGTCCGTCCAGCCCCGCAGGTCGTCCGGGCTGGGAGACCTGGTGGCCGAATACCGCGCGGGCGACCGCGAGGTCGACTACGCCGCGCGCATGGCGCCCCCACCCGAGTCGGGCCCCTCCACCGGCTACATCATGAACGGCAGGCACGGCACATCCGCGCCCGACTACGCCATGCCGGCGACCGGCGCGGTCTACCCCGGCGCCGAGCTGTTCGCCACCGGCGCCTACAGCGCGCAGCCGCAGCAGCCACCCCAGCCTCAGATCCAGCCTCAGGTCCAGCCCCAGGTCCAGCCCCAGGTCCAGCCCCAGGCCGTCTCCGGCAAGCCCTCGCCGAGCATCTACGGCATGCTGACCGTCTTCACGCTCATGGACGGCTCGGGTGAGGCGTTTGACCGGCTGGCCGAGCAGACCGTCGAGGCGGTGCGGCGCGGCGAGCCCGACACGCTGATCTACGCCTGCCACGCGGTCAAGTCGGCCCCCCTGCAGCGCATCGTCTACGAGCTCTACCGAGACGAGGTGGCCTACCGCGACCACCAGCGCCAGCCGCACGTGGAGCGCTTCGTCAACGACCGCCAGGCCATGGTGCTGGCCACCAACATCATCGAGCTCAACGTCAACGCGGCCAAGGTCGTGCCGCTGCCGACCGCGATGTTCTAGACGGCTCTAGACGTTACGCTCGCCGAGCGCGGCCCGCAGGCGCTCCTCGGAGACCCGCCAGAAGTCGTGCTGGACCCCGTCGACAAGTGTGACGGGAATCATCTCCCAGTATTTCTCCCGCAGCTCGTCGGAGGTGTCGATGTCGACCTCCTCCCACGGCACACCCAGCTCACCGGCCACCCGGGCGATGACCGCTCGGGCGTCGTCACACAGGTGACAGCCGGGTCGGCTGAGCAAGGTGATGTGATGCATGACTCCACCGTAGCGCCACACTTTGTGCGTCGGTTCACAAAGGGATTAACCTGAAAGACGGTTCTATCCCATCGCGGTCACCGACCGCCCGCTTCCCTGGAGCTCCGGCACGTGAAGAGCCCGTCCCACCCCCGTGATCGCGGCATACCCGAGGCAACGGTCGCCAGGCTCCCGTTGTACCTGCGGGCGCTGCACGGGATGGCCGAGCGAGGCATCGCGACCGTGAGCTCCGAGGACCTCGCGGTGGCCGCCGGAGTCAACTCGGCCAAGCTCCGCAAGGACCTCTCCCATCTCGGTTCGTACGGCACCCGGGGCGTCGGCTACGACGTCGAATACCTCGTCTACCAGATCTCCCGCGAGCTCGGTCTCACCCAGGACTGGGCCGTGGCCATCGTCGGAGTAGGTAACCTCGGCCGTGCGCTCGCCAACTACGGCGGGTTCGTCTCCAGAGGTTTTCGGGTGGCCGCGCTCATCGATGCCGACCCCGAGGTGGTAGGCGACGACATAGCGGGGTTGAATGTTGAACACATTGACGAACTGGAAGCTGTGATCCAACGGCGTGGAGTCTCGATCGTGGTCCTGGCGACTCCGGCGGCGGCAGCGCAGAAAGTCTGCGATCGGGTCGTCGCCGTCGGTGTGACCAGCATCCTGAACTTCGCTCCCGTCGTGCTTTCCGTGCCTGACAGCGTCGATGTCCGTAAAGTCGACCTATCAATCGAACTGCAGATCCTTGCGTTCCACGAGCAACGCAAAGCAGGGGGGCCACTCATGGCCGTGGAAAGCCAGTGAGCATTCTGGCGATCGGACTCAGCCACCGGACAGCACCGGTGGCCATGCTGGAGCGCGTCTCGGTGACCGGCGACGCGCTCGTCAAACTCCTGCACGACGTGCAGCGGGACATCTGCGTGGCGGAGACCATGGTGGTCTCGACCTGCAACAGGGTCGAGGTCTACGTGGCGGTCGACCGCTTCCACGCAGCCGTGACCTCCATCAGCGACCTGCTGAGCGTGCACTCGGGCGTGCCCGGTGACGAGCTGAGGCCGCACCTGTACGTCCACTACGAGGACCAAGCCGTCGAGCACCTGTTCTCCATGGTGTGCGGCCTCGACTCGATGGTGGTGGGCGAGGGCCAGATCCTCGGCCAGGTCCGCAGGGCGCTCAAGCTGGCGCAGAAGCAGGGCACGATCGGTGCCGCGCTCAACGAGCTGGTGCAGTCGGCGCTGCGCGTGGGCAAGCGCGCCCACACCGACACCGGCATCGACCAGGCCGGCGCCTCGCTGGTCAGCGCCGGGCTCGCGCTGGCGGGCGAGCTGCCCGGCCGGCGGGCGCTGGTGGTCGGCGCGGGCTCGATGAGCTCGCTGGCCGCCGCCACCCTGGCGCGCGCGGGCGTGACCGACATCGTCGTGGCCAACCGCACCTACGACCGAGGCGTACGTCTCGCGCAGACGGTCGGCGGCCGGGCGGTCGAGTTCGCCGCGGTTCCCCGAGAGCTGGCGACGGCCGATATCGTCATCACCTGCATCGGCGCCGGGCACCACGTGATCACTCCCGACATGCTGTCCCGCGAGGCGTTCCTGCTCGACCTGGCGCTGCCGCACGACATCGACCCGGAGGTGCGCGCCGTGCCGGGCGTCACGCTGGTCGACCTGGAGACGATCCAGGAGTCCGGCATCGGCTCGCGCGAGGGCGACGCGGTCCGGTCGGTGCGCGAGCTCGTCACCCGCGAGCTGGCCGCGTTCCTCGACGCCGGACGTGCCTCCAAGGTCACCCCGACCGTGGTGGCGCTACGCGGTAAGGCGGCGGGCGTGGTCGAGGCCGAACTGGGCCGCCTGCTGCTGCGTATGCCCGATCTCGACCGCAAGACCAGAGACGAGGTGACCCAGACAGTGCAGAGGGTCGTCGACAAGTTGCTCCACGAGCCGACCGTGCGTGTCAAGCAGCTCGCCACCTCACCCGGAGGCGATCATTATGCGGAAGCGCTGCGCGAGCTGTTCGACCTGGATCCGAAGATGCCCCGAGCCGTGAGGGAGGTGGAGCTGTGACGCTGCGGTTGGGGACCCGGCGCAGCCTGATGGCCACCACACAGTCCCAGATGGTCGCCGACGCCTACACCGAGCGCACCGGGCGGGACATCGAGCTGGTCGGCATCACGACCTTCGGCGATGTCAGCAGGGCCCACCTGGCCCAGCTGGGCGGCACCGGCGTGTTCGTCAGCGCGCTGCGCGACAAGCTGTTCGAGGGCGAGATCGACTTCGCCGTCCACTCGCTGAAGGACCTGCCGACCAAGCCCGACCCCAGGATGACCCTGGCCGCGCTTCCCGCCCGCCACGACCACCGCGACGCGCTGGTCGGCCCGGTCGCGTTCGCCGACCTGCCCGCCGGGGCCAAGGTCGGCACCGGCTCCCCGCGCCGGGTCGCCATGCTCCGCGCGATGCGGCCGGACCTCGAGTACGTCCCGATCCGCGGCAACGCCGACACCCGGATCGGCAAGGTAACCTCGGGCGAGCTCGACGCCGTCGTGCTCGCCGCGGCCGGTCTGACCAGGATCGGGCGCACCGCCGAGATCGCCCAGATCTTCGAGGTCGAGGAGCTGACGCCGGCACCGGGTCAGGGCTCCCTGGCCGTCGAGTGCCTGTCCGACCGTGGCGACCTGATCGACTTTCTCGGCGTGCTCGACGACCCGCGGACCCGTTCCGCGGTGGCGGCCGAGCGCACCATCCTGTCCGATCTCGAGGCCGGATGCTCGGCACCCGTGGGTGCGTTCGCCCTCGATGACGGGCAGACTCTCAACCTGACCGCCGTGGTCGTCGCTCTCGACGGCCAACGGGCGATCCGCAAGTCCGCCGCCGGTTCTCCTTCGGAGGCTGTCGATCTGGCCCGCGTCCTCGCGGCAGAGATGATCGCCGAAGGGGCCGACAGATTGATGGGGGAGCATTCCCATTGAGCTCCGATAGTCCAGCCTCCGGATTCGTCGCCTTCGTGGGCGCGGGTCCCGGCGATCCCAACCTCCTCACGCTCCGCGGCGCCGAGCTGCTCGGCAAGGCCGATGTGGTCGTGGTCGACGAGGAGCGGTTCGGCGCGCTGCTGCGGCACTGCCGCACGGGTGTCGAGGTGGTGCCAGGCGACGTGGTCGGCCACGCTAAGCGGGGCCGGCTTGTCGTGCGCGTGTCAGAGGGCGACCCGATGTTGTTCTCCTCGATCACCGAGGAGGTCGCGGCCTGCGTCGCGGCGGAGGTGGACTTCGAGATCGTGCCCGGCGTGCCGCCGGCGACGGCCGTGCTCGCCTACGCGGGCATCCCGCCCGCGACGTCCGTGCCCGAGTTCAGGGTGGTCGACGCCGCCCAGTCCCAGGACTGGGCCTCGCACGCCGGCTGCCCGGGCACGCTGGTGATCTACAACGGCGTCGCCGACGCCGTCCCGATCGGCAAGGCGCTGATCGCCGGGGGCAGGTCCGACTCCACCCCGGTCGCGGTCAGCAGCGGCGGCACCACCACCGAGCAATACACGGTCGTCTCCACGCTCGGCAGGCTGCAGGCCGACCTCAAGCACGCCGGCATCACCGAGCCCGCGCTGATCGTGGTCGGTGACGCCGTGGGGCAGCGCGACAAACTGTCGTGGTTCGAGACCAAGCCGCTGTTCGGCTGGCGGGTGCTGGTGCCGCGCACCAAGGAGCAATCCAAGAGCCTGACCGAGCAGCTCATCTCCTATGGCGCGGTGCCCGAGGAGGTGCCGACCATCTCGGTCGAGCCGCCGCGCACTCCGCAGCAGATGGACCGCGCGATCAAGGGGCTCGTCACCGGCCGCTACGAGTGGGTGGCGTTCACCAGCGCCAACGCGGTCAAGGCGGTGCGCGAGAAGTTCGAGGAATACGGCCTCGACGCCCGTGCGTTCGCCGGGCTCAAGGTCGCCGCCGTGGGCGACGCCACCGCGCGGGCCCTGGTCGAGTTCGGGGTCAAGCCCGATCTGCTGCCCTCGGGCGAGCAGTCGTCGGAGGGCCTGGTGGACGAGTGGCCGCCGTACGACTCGATGCTCGACCCGATCAACCGGGTGCTGCTGCCGCGTGCCGATATTTCCACTGACACCCTGGTGGCCGGGCTCACCGAGCTAGGCTGGGAATGCGACGACGTCACGGCCTACCGGACCGTGCGCGCCGCTCCGCCACCCGCGCCGATCCGTGAGGCGATCAAGGGGGGCGGGTTCGACGCCGTGCTCTTCACCTCGTCGTCGACCGTGCGCAACCTGGTGGGCATCGCGGGCAAACCGCACAACGTCACCGTGATCGCCGTCATCGGGCCGCAGACCGCCAGCACCGCTGAGGAGTTCGGGCTGCGCGTCGATGTCATGGCCGACAAACCTTCGGCTTCGGCCCTCGCGGCCGCGCTGGCCGAGTACGGTGCGAAGCAGCGCCAGGCGGCCGTGGCCGCCGGCGACACCCCGCGGCGTCCTTCCCAGAACCGAAGAGGAGCCAGGAGGAGAGCCAAGTGAGTGCCGAGTTCCCTGTCGCCCGTCCCCGCAGGCTGCGCCGCAACGCGGCCATGCGGCGGATGGTGGCCGGCACCAGGCTGCATCCCGCAGATCTGATCCTGCCGATGTTCGTCAAGGAGGGCATCGACGAGCCCGCGCCGATCGCCTCGATGCCCGGCGTGTTCCAGCACACCCGTGACTCGCTGCGCAAGGCCGCCCACGAGGCGGCCGAGGCCGGGGTCGGCGGGCTGATACTGTTCGGCATCCCGGCCGTCAAGGACGCGCGCGGCTCGGCGGGCGACGACCCCAACGGCATCCTGCAGGTGGCCCTGCGCGACGTCAGCGCCGAGGTGGGCGACACCGTCGTGGTGATGGCCGACACGTGCCTCGACGAGTTCACCGACAACGGCCACTGCGGGATCCTCACCGACAGCGGCGACGTAGACAACGACGCGACGCTGGAGCGCTACGCGTCCATCGCCGTCGCCCAGGCTCGGGCCGGCTCACAGATGGTCGCGCCGAGCGGCATGATGGACGGCCAGGTCGGGGCCATCCGCGCCGCCCTCGACGCCGACGGGTTCGCGGGCGTGCCGATCCTCGCCTACACCGCCAAGTACGCCTCCGCCTTCTACGGGCCGTTCCGCGACGCCGCCGAGTGCGCCCCCCGGTTCGGCGACCGCAGCACCCACCAGCAGGACCCCGCGGGCCCACTGGACGAGGCGCTCCGCGAGGTGCGCCTCGACCTGGCCGAAGGCGCCGACGCGGTCATGGTGAAGCCCGCGCTGGCCTATCTCGACGTCATCAGGCAGTTCCGCGACGCGGTGGACGTGCCGGTCGCGGCCTACCAGGTCAGCGGCGAATACGCGATGGTCGAGGCGGCCGCGGCCAACGGATGGATCGACCGCGAACGAATGATCATGGAATCCCTCGTCGCGATCAAGCGGGCGGGCGCCGACCTCATCCTGACCTACTGGGCGACCGAGGTGGCGCGCACCCTCTAACGAGGGGGTTTCCCGTCAACTCGTGGGGCCTGTGCGTTAGAGTGCGTAACAAGTGCTGGTGTGCCCCGCATGCGCTAATGGCCAGGAGACGGGGCCGCTTCAGGCGCGGAAACTCGACGGGAGACACCATGGTGGGGGTACCACTCGCTCGGCGTACCAGAAAACGGTCTCGCCCTACTCGGATCGACTCCGTGCTGGGCTACGCCGCTCTCGGTTGGCCGGTCGTGCCCGGTGCCCACCCGCTGCGCCACGGCTCCCGCGCGTGCTCCTGTGACCGGCTCGGGTGTCCGGACCCCGGCGCGCATCCCGTCTCGCCCGCCTGGAACGTCCAGGCCACGACGGACCCCACGCAGCTCACGCGCTGGTGGCAGCGCGAGCCCGAGGCCAATGTGATCCTGCCCACCGGGCGGGTGTTCGACGTCTTCGACGTACCCCTTCCCACGGGCCTCGCGGCCCTGTCCCGCATCGACGCGGGCGGAGCACACTCGGGCCCGGTCGCCGCCAACGGCGACCGGGTCCTGTTCTATGTGGCCACCCGCGGCAATCCCGAGGACGAGGACGAGTGGTGGTCCTGCCAGCTCGACTGCGACCCGGCCACCATCGACGACACGCCGGGGCTGCGCTGGCACTGCCGCGACAGCTACGTCCTCGCCCCGCCCTCCACGCTTCCCACCGGCCAGCCCGTCTCCTGGCTGCGCCCGCCCGACGGCCGGCCCCTGCCCGATCCGCTGCGCATCCTGGACGTTCTCGCCGACTAGTGGCTTTCCCGGCGAAGGCGGCGCGGCGGTCCGGGACTAATCTGGACGCGTGAGCCGTACAAAGAAGTCCGAGGACCTGTTCGCCCGCGCCCGCGCCGTCGTGCCGGGAGGCGTCAACTCACCCGTTCGCGCGTTCGGCGCGGTCGGCGGCACACCGCGGTTCATGGCCGCGGGACAGGGGCCCTACATCACCGACGTCGACGGCAACCGCTACGTCGACCTGGTCTGCTCCTGGGGGCCGATGATCCTCGGCCACCGCCACCCCGAGGTCGTCGAGGCCGTCGCGCGGGCGGCTTCCCACGGGTTCGGCTACGGCACTGCCACGCCGGGTGAGGTCGAGCTGGCCGAGGAGATCGTGGGCAGGGTCGCGCCCGTCGAGAGGCTCCGCCTGGTCAGCTCGGGCACCGAGGCGACCATGAGCGCGGTACGCCTGGCCCGGGGCTTCACCGGCCGATCCAAGATCATCAAGTTCGCGGGCTGCTACCACGGCCACGTCGACGCGCTGCTCGCCTCGGCCGGGTCCGGGGTGGTGACGTTCGGCCTGCCCGACACCCCCGGCGTGACGGGGGCCTCGGCGGCCGACACGATCGTGCTGCCCTACAACGACCCGGCGGCGGTCGAGGAGGCGTTCGCCTCGGCCGAGATCGCCTGCGTCATCACCGAGGCGTGCCCGGCCAACATGGGCGTGGTGCCGCCGCGCGAGGGCTTCAACGCCCGGCTGCGCGAGCTGTGCACGGCCAACGGCGCGCTGCTGATCGTCGACGAGGTGCTGACGGGCTTCCGGGTCTCGCCCGCCGGCTGGTACGGCCTCGACCCGGTCGACGCCGACCTGATGACGTTCGGCAAGGTCATGGGCGGCGGCCTGCCGGCGGCGGCCTTCGGCGGGCGAGCCGACGTGATGGCCCACCTCGCGCCCGAGGGGCCCGTCTACCAGGCGGGCACGCTCTCCGGCAACCCGCTGGCCTGCGCCGCCGGGCTGGCCACGCTGCGCGCGCTCGACGCCGACGCCTACGCCAGGGTGGACGCGGCGGCGCTGGCGGTCGGCCAGGCCGCCTCCGACGCGCTCGCGGCGGCAGGGGTCTCCCACCGGCTGCAGCGGGCGGGCAACCTGTTCTCGATCTTCTTCACCGACGACGAGGTGACCGACTTCGCCGGAGCTCGCGCGCAGAACACCGAGGCGTTCCGGGCGTTCTTCCACGCGATGCTCGACCAGGGGGTCTACCTGCCGCCGTCGGCCTACGAGGCGTGGTTCCTCTCGGCGTCCCACGACGACGAGGCGCTGGCCCGGGTGACCGACGCGTTGCCGTCCGCCGCCAAGGCCGCCGCCTCGGTTCTCTGAGCCCGGCCGCGGGTGCCGGCGTACAACACCCCCGACACGATGAGGGCGCCCGCGACGAGCTTGACCCAGGAGATCGACTCACCGGTCACCAGGGCCGCGGAGGAGATGCCGAAGACCGGCACCAGCAGCGTGTACGGCGCCACCGTCGAGGCGTCGTACGTGCGTAGCAGCCAGCCCCACAGCCCGAACCCACCGAGCGTGGAGACGAAGGCCACGTACCCCAGCGACAGCCATCCCTCCGCCGGGGCGACCAGAGAGGGCGGCCCCTCCAGCAGAAACGACAGCGCGAGGAGCGGCGGCGCGGACAGGGCGCTGACCCACACCATGAAGCGCAGCGAGTCCGGCGGCGCGGCCTTGCGCTGCGCCACGTTGCCCAGCCCCCACGCCGCGGCGGCGGCCACGCACAGGGCGAAGGCGCCCACGGGGCCCGACAGGCCGAAGTCGTAGGCGACCAGGGCCAGGCCGCCGAAGGCGACGGTCAACCCGAGCACCCGGCGCGCGCTGAGCCGTTCGCCGAGGAGTGTCACCGCGAACAGCACGGTGAAGATGGCCTGCACCTGCAGGACGAGCGAGGTGAGCCCGGCGGGCATGCCGGCCCGCATCCCCATGAGCAGCAGGCCGAACTGTCCCGCGCCGAGCGTGGCCGCCACTCCCGCGATCCACCGCCACGGCACCGCCGGGCGCCCCACGAACAGCAGGGCGGGAAAGGCGGCCAGGGCGAACCTGAGTCCCGCGTACTGCAGGGGCGGGAAGTGGCGCAGGCCCACCTCCATCACCACGAAGTTGAAGCCCCACACGGCCGCCAGGCCGATGGCCAGGACCAGGTGGCGCGGGGTCACGCAGCGTGCGACTTCTGGTAGCGAACGCGCAGTTCGCGGGCCTGCTCGGCCAGCACCTTGAGGTAGGAGACGGAGGAGGACTGCTGCTGCTTCGGCTTAATGTTTCTCATGCATATATTTTCATCCGCTACAGATTGGAAGACAAGCGAGACTTTCTACGCTTAACCCTTTAGGCTGGCTTACATGTTGGACCTGAACCGGCTCAAGGCACTGCACGCCGTTCATGTCTACGGCTCCGTGGCCGCCGCCGCCGACGCGCTGATGGTCACGCCGTCGGCCGTGTCACAGCAGATCGCCAAGCTGGAGCGCGAGACCGGCGCCCGGCTGATGGAGCGCAGCGGCCGGGGCGTCCGGCTCACCGACGCCGCCGGGCTGCTCGCCGAGCACGCCGAGCGCATCCTGGCGCTGGTCGAGACCGCCGAGGCCGACTTCGAGGCGCTGCGGGGCGAGGTCGTGGGCCGGCTGAACATGGGCGCGTTCCCCACCGCCGCGCGCGGGCTGCTGCCCAGTGCGCTGGCCGGGCTCAGGGAGCGGCATCCCGACCTGCTGGTCCAGCTCAACGAGCGCGAGCCGGAGCGCGTGGTGCGCGAGGTCGCCCGGGGCGAGCTCGACCTGGGCGTGATCCAGGACTGGCTCAACCGGCCGATAGCGCTGCCCGACGGCCTGTCGAGGTCGACGCTGCTCGACGACGTCGCCGACCTGGTGCTGCCCGCGGATCACCCGCTGGCCGGCCGCAAGGAGGTCGGGCTGGCCGCGATGGCCGGGGAGCGGTGGATCAGCTCCACGCCCGGCACCGTCTGCCACGACTGGCTGGTCTTCACGCTGCGCAACGCCTCGATCGAGCCCGAGATCCACTGCAACGCCGACGAATATCCCACCCAGATGGCGCTGGTCGCCGCCGGTCTCGGCTGCGCGATCATCCCGCGGCTCGGACGCGACTGCGTGCCCGACGGCGTGCGCATCGTGCCCATCCGGCCCAGGCAGTCGCGCCGCATCTACGCGGTCTGGCGCACCGACGCCGCCCGCCGCCCCACGATCAGGGCCGCGGTCGAGGCGCTCGCCGAGGCCAGCCGCAGCCAGGAGAACGCCTGGGCGGTCAGCTGAGCGCGATCGCCACGATGCCGCCGAGGATCACGCTCGCGGCGATCAGCCTGCGCGGCAGGTGGCCCTCGGAGAGCAGCCGGCCGCCGAGCAGGACCGCGACCAGCACGCTGACCTCGCGAGCCGGGGCCACCACGCTGACCGGCGCCATCGTGAAGGCGAACAGGACGAGCAGGTAGGACAGGAAGCTGAGCACGGCCGCCCCCAGGACCGGCCACCGGTGCTCGCGCCAGGTGGGCAGGATCAGCTCGCGCCTGCCGAGCACGACCGGCAGGAGCATGAGTGCCCGCCCGGCCTCCCCGGCGTAGACGAGCATCAGCGGCGCCACCGCGAAGGCGCTCACCACCTGGGAGTCCCAGATCGTGTAGCCCGCGATCAACACCCCCACGACCAGCCCGAACGCCAGACCTCTGAGGTCGCCCCGGCCGCCCCCGCTCATCATGAACACGCCCACCCCGACCAGGACGATCCCCGCCACGCCCGCGGGACCGGGATGCTCGTCCAGCACCAGCACGGCGACCAGGCTCGCCAGCATCGGCCCCGTGCCGCGCGCCACCGGGTAGACGACCGACAGGTCGCCCTTGCCGTACCCCTTCTGGAGCAGCACGAAGTAGCCGAGGTGGATGGCCGCGCTGACGGCGATCAACCCCAGGTCGGTCAGGTCGGGCCGGGTGCCCGTGACCAGCAGGAAACCGGCGAACAGTGGACCCCAGACGACCGTGGACGCGAGCGCGACGAGCCAGACGAACACGATGCCGTCGGCCCGCGCGGCCTGCTTGCTCAGCACGTTCCACGAGGCGTGGGTCACGGCGGCCACGAGGACGAGGACGAGCGCCCACGGACTCACGCGGGCGACTTCCTGCTCACACCTTGGGTTCTGATCGAGATGACCACGACTTTACCTTCCGGCCATGAGGAGGAAAGAGCCAGACCGGACCCGGCCAGGGGGGCTCAGGCCGGGAGTGGCGAGCGGCAGGGGAGCGGATAGGCTGAAGCACACCATGGCTGAAACCACTGTCGTCCATCTGATGCGTCACGGTGAGGTGCACAATCCCGGCGGCATCCTCTACGGCAGGTTGCCCGGCTACCACCTGTCCGAGACCGGCCGCCTGATGGCCGAGACGGTCGCCAAGGCGGTGGCCGCCCGCGACATCGTCGCCCTCTACAGCTCGCCGCTCGAGCGGGCCATGGAGACCGCGGCTCCGCTGGCCGCGACGTTCGGCCTCGAACCCGAGGCCGACGATCGGCTGATCGAGGCCGGCAACATGCTCGAAGGCCGCATGGTCGGGCAGGGCCTGGCGATCCTCCGCAACCCGCGTAACTACCGCTACTTCTGGAACCCGATGCGGCCCTCGTGGGGCGAGCCCTATCCGCTGATCATCGAGCGCATGCGGACGATGGTCGACGACGCCCGCAAGGCGGCGCGCGGCCACGAGGCGGTGCTGGTCAGCCACCAACTGCCGATCTGGACGATCAGGATGGCGGCCGAGGGGCGGCGCAGGTTCTGGCACGACCCGAGGCGCAGGCAGTGCGGGCTGGCCAGCCTCACCACGTTCACCTTCGACGGAGACCGCCTGGTCAGCGTCGGCTACAGCGAGCCCGCCGGATCGCTCGCCCAGGGGTCGGCGATTCCCGGGGCCTGACCTGGTCTGAGCCCCGGTCTGAGCCCTGGTCTGAGGCCCCGTCTGAGTCCCGGCCTGAGGCCCCGGCCTGACCGCCCGAGCCGGAAGGCCCCAGAGTCCTGGGCGCCCGGCCTCGCCGGTAGAGTTGCAAGCTCTACCCGTTGTAGTACAAGGAGATCTTCCCCGTGCGCGCGAAGTCCATCTCCCTCGTCCTGCTCGCGGCCCTCGCCGCGGGCTGCGCGGGCAACCCGGGCGGGCAGCCTCAGGCCGGCGACACGCGGTTCGTCGCGGGCGATGGGAAGATGCAGGTCTTCGCCGCGGCCGACCGCCAGGCGGCGCCCGCGGTCGAGGGCCCGACGCTCGACGGCGGCACCGCGTCGCTGGCCGCCCACAAGGGCAAGGTCGTGGTGCTCAACTTCTGGGCGTCCTGGTGCGGGCCGTGCCGGGCCGAGGCGCCGGTGCTGAAGGACGTCGCCGCCAAGACCAAGGCCAGCGGGGTCGAGTTCATCGGCGTCGACTTCAAGGACCGCAAGGCCGACGCGCTGGCGTTCGAACGCACCGAGCAGACCGGCTACCCCAGCATCTTCGACCAGCCAGGCAAGATCGCGCTGGCCTTCCAGGGCACGGTGCCGCCCGCGGCCATCCCGTCCACTCTGATCATCGACAAGCAGGGCAGGATCGCCGCCCGGGCGCTCGGCGAGGTCCGCTACACCGACCTGATGAACACGGTGACCAAGGTGCGCGATGAGTGACGTCGTGGCCTCCGGCTCGCTGCTGCTGGCCGTGCCCATCGCGGTCCTCGCCGGGATCGTGTCGTTCCTGTCGCCGTGCGTGCTGCCGCTCGTGCCCGGCTACCTGTCCTACGTGACGGGCATGAGCGCCGACCCCAAGCGGGGCAGGCTGGTGCTCGGCACGGCGCTGTTCGTGGCCGGGTTCGCGGCCGTGTTCGTGCTCGGCGGGGCGATCTTCGGCGGGCTCGGCTCGGCGATGCTGGGCAACGCCGAGATCATCACGCGGGTGCTCGGCGTGCTGACGATTCTGCTCGGGCTGGCCTTCCTCGGCGTGCTGCCCGGGCTGATGCGCGACGTGCGCATCCACCGGCTGCCCTCGGCGGGGCTCGCCGGGGCACCGCTGCTCGGGGTGGTGTTCGGCCTGGGCTGGACCCCGTGCATCGGGCCCACGCTGGCGGTCGTGCTCACGCTCGGGCTCAACGAGGGGAGCGCGTCCAGGGGAGCGCTGCTCGCCGTGGCCTACTCCCTGGGGCTCGGGCTGCCCTTCGTGGCCGCGGCCCTGGCCTACAGCAGGGCGTTGCGTACGTTCCGGGCCGTCCGGCGGCACTCCCGCCTGATCACCAGGATCGGCGGCGGAATGATGGTGGCCGTGGGCGTCCTGCTCGTGACCGGCCTGTGGGGAGAGATCATCGCGAGCATGCAGGGGCTCATCGGCACGTTCAGGCCGGTGATCTGATGACCGTCGACGAGCTCGAGAAGGCCCGGGCGGTCAAGCCGGCCGGGCTGGGCCCGCTGGGCTGGCTGCGCTGGGCGTGGCGCACCCTCACCTCGATGAAGACGGCGCTGATCCTGCTGTTCCTGTTCGCGCTGGCGTCCGTGCCCGGCTCGCTGGTGCCGCAGCGCGGGGTCGAGCCCGACAAGGTGGCGCGGCTCTACCAGGAGAACCCGACGCTGGCCGAGTGGTACGACCGGCTCCAGCTCTTCGACGTCTTCACCTCCGTCTGGTTCGCCGCCATCTACCTGCTGCTGTTCACCTCGCTGATCGGCTGCATCATCCCGCGCACCTCGACCTACCTGCGCGAGCTGCGCCGCCGCCCGCCCGCCGCGCCGCGCAACCTGTCGCGGCTGCCGCACTCGGCCGCCTTCTCCGGCGACCTCACGGTCGAGGAGGCCGCCAGGCGGCTGCGCAAGCGCCGCTTCCGGGTCGACACCGGCGACGGGTGGGTGGCCGCCGAGAAGGGCTACCTCCGCGAGACCGGCAACCTGGTCTTCCACATCTCGCTGCTCGGCCTGCTGGTCGCCGTGGGTTTCGGCTCCCTGTACGGCTACCGCGGCAACGTCCTGATCGTCGAGGGCGACGGCTTCGCCAACACCGTGGCAGCCTACGACCGGTTCATCCCCGGCAGCCAGGTGTCCGCCGAGTCGCTGGAGCCGTTCGCGTTCCAGCTGACCGACTTCCTGGCCACCTACCAGGTCGAGGGCGACAAGAAGGGGCAGGAGCTCGACTTCTCCGCCTTCCTCAAGGTCAACGACTCGCCGGGGGCGTCCGAGCGGCCCTACGAGCTCAAGGTCAACGAGCCGCTGGAAGTCAACGGCACGCAGACCTACCTGATCGGCCACGGCTACGCGCCCGTGTTCCGGATCACCGACGGCAAGGGTGAGGTGGCCTTCGAGGGGCCGGTGCCGTGCCTCATCGAGGACAGACCCACGCTCACCTCCGGCTGCGTGGTCAAGGTGCCCGACGCCCAGCCTCAGCAGCTCGGGTTCCTGCTGCGGTTCCTGCCGACGAGCGTGCCGCTGACCGACGGCGGCCACGCCTCGGCCTTCCCCGGCGCGATCCAGCCGGAGGTGCAGGTCCTCGGGGCCTTCTCCGGCGACCTGGGGATGCGCTCGGGCAAGCCGCAGTCCGTCTACGAGCTCGCGCCGCCCGAGCTCATGAGCAAGCTCACCCCGCTCGTCATGGGCACCGCCGTGCCCAAGCCGCTCGCCGTCGGCCAGTCGCTCGACTTGCCGCAGGAGGCGGGCAAACTGGAGTTCACCGGCGTCAAGGAGTGGATCACGCTCCAGATCGCCTACGATCCGGGCCGGGTGCCCGCCCTGGTGTTCGCCGCGCTCGCCACCGTCTCCATCGCGCTCTCGTTGACGATCCGGCGTCGCCGGGTGTGGGTGCGGGTCAAGGACGGCACGGTCGAGGTGGGCGGCCTGACCCGCACCGAGGGCTCCGCGGCGGGCTTCGCCGAGGAGTTCGACGACATCGTGAAGGTCCTATCAGCAGGAGACAAGGATGTCCGCTGAGCAGCTAGCCGAGGTGAGCGACCTGTTCGTGGTCGTCACCGTCCTGCTCTACCTCTTTTCCATGATCGCGTTCGCGCTGGAGCTGGCCTTCGGGCGGGTCCGGGCCAACGCGCCCGCCGTGCCCGCGAGGCGGCCCGTCGCCGTCGGGGCGGGCTCCGGTGGGGCGTCGATCGAGCCCGCCGAGCCCGCCGAGCCCGCCGAGCCGGCCGATTCGGCCGAGCCGGCCGGGGTCGAGCCGCCGCGCTGGGCGGCCATGGCCGGTGTCGCGGGCCTGGCGCTCGGCTGGCTGGGCATGGCGGCCAACCTCGCCGCCATCCTCACGCGCGGCCTCGCCGTGGAGCGGTGGCCGTGGGGCAACATGTACGAGTTCGTCGTGGCGATCTGCTTCGCCGCGGTGGCCGCCTTCCTCCTCACGCAACTCCGCTACAACGTGCGGTTCCTGGGCGCCTTCGTCATGGTCGCGGCCGCGCTGGGGCTCGGCTTCGCGGCGCTGCTGCTCTACACGTCCGCCGGTCCGGTGGTGCCCGCGCTCGACTCCTACTGGGTGGCCATCCACGTCAGCGCGGCGATCCTGGCCAGCGGCCTGTTCGTGGTGGCCGCGGCGTCGGGGGGCCTCTATCTGGTGCGGGGTGACGGTCTGTCGCGGCTGCCGTCGCGGGCCGACCTGGAGCGGGTGGCCCACCGGGCGATCGTGGTGGCCTTCCCGCTGTGGACGTTCGCCGTCATCGCGGGCGCGCTCTGGGCGGACAAGGCGTGGGGCCGCTACTGGGGCTGGGACCCCAAGGAGGTCTGGTCCTTCATCACGTGGGTGGCCTACGCCGCCTACCTGCACGCGCGGGCCACCGGCGGCTGGCGCGGCCGGCCGGCGACGATCATCCAGCTGGTGGCGTTCGCCTGCCTGATGTTCAACCTGGTCGGCGTGAACATCCTCATCTCGGGGCTGCACAGCTACGCCGACGTGTGAGCTGAGGCTCGTACGAACTCGCCGTGGGAGGCCTCCGGATGAACCGGGGGCCTCTTCGGTGTGCGGTCAGTCGTCGCCGCGCATGCGGCGTTCGAGCTCGCGGAGGAACTCGGGGTCGTCGTCGGGGCCCTTGGGCGGAGCGGCCGGACGTGCGGGGCCGGCCTGTGGTGCCGACTGCCGGTCGGAACGCGGGGCTTGGGGGCGGCCGCGGAGCAGCCAGAGCAGCCCACCCGCAACCGGGATCAAAGCCACGATCATCACCCACAGCGGCTTTGGTACGTTCCGAACCTCTTCTTCCGGACTGGTGATGACGTCGAACAACGAGTAGAGCCAGAAGGCCAGTAGCGCCAGGCCGACAAGGACACCTGCCATGCCCGAACTGTAAGCCATCCGCGACGTGATCGTGTCAGCTACATGCACCATTTCGGGTGACTAGGGGTGATCGGCGTCGTACGGTAGAACACGATTCAGCGGAGTCCGCCTTCCCCGGGCAGTCCTTCCAGCCGCCCGGCGGCTCGCGTGGAGAGGTGCGATGGCCTTTTCTAACGACAAGGGCCGCCATCGGCGGGGTCGTTGGTGGCGACGCGGGTCATACCTCTTCTCCCGCCGCAGGGAGGCGCCCCCGGAGGCGGACCGTTCCTTCTGGGTGAACGACCGGCCGTCCCGCAACGGCGCCGACCGCCGCGCCGGCGCCCAGGAGACCCAGCGCCCGCGTCCGGCCACGCGAGAGGGCGTCCGGCCGCGCGAACGCCGCCAGCGCTGGGAGGGCGGCGAGCGGCTGTCCGCGGCCGTGGCCGAGCGTCCCCAGTACACCTGGCACGACTTCGAGCTGGACGACACACCGCCCAGGGCGCAGCCGAACCGGCCCGACGTGCCCTCGATGGGCGACGGGCTGCGCCACTGCGGCAAGCTGGAGGCGATCCTGCACCGCCAGTGGGACGCGCGCCTCGGACCTCCTCCGGCCGACGTCGTACGGGCCGTGGAGAGCCTCGCCAGGCTGCCCGACCGGCTGAAGGAACTCCTGGCCGGTGGGCTCGAAGGGATCTATGTGGGCCCCGGCGGCGTGCCGGACCTCGACGACATGGGCTACCTGCGCGGCGCCCCGTTGCCGTCGGGACGGGCCTCGTGGGACATCTGCGCGGGGGCGTATGGCGATCGCAAGATCGTGGTGGGCGACCGGCCGTCACCCACGCCCGACGTGATGATGCACGAGGTCGGACACGCCATCGACGACGTCGACTCGGCCTACGGCGACTGGGTCTCCGACTCGCCCGCGTTCGTGGCACTGTACGAGGAGGTCACGCCGCTGCTGGCGTCGGCCTTCCATCGTCAGGGAGGCGGGCTGGGCCGTAAGGAGTTCTTCGCCGACGCCTTCGCCGCGATCGCCTCGCGCCAGCGGCCGGCACTCCTCGACATGCTCAAGGGCGACACGCGGATGGCGCTCAACGTCATGCTGTTCTTCAACCGGCGCTACGGAATCTAGGTGATCAGCCATGCACGTCATCCGGCTCGCTGACGGGACCCTGCGCGTGCCGCGGAGCCTGACCAGCGAAGACGGGCGGCTCATCGGAAACGCGTACGTCGAGCTCGAACCTGGTGACCCCGAATACGACCAGTGGCTGCCGGAGTCGCTGACGGAGGAGGAGCTGGCCGAGCGGCGGCGCCTGTGGCAGGCCGGCAACGACGAGCTGGAGCAGGAGTTCCTCGCGTTCAAGGCGGAGCAGGAAGAGGCCTAGCGGTCCCGGGGAGGCCTTGGCGGCAGGAGGAAGGCCTTCCGGGTCGGGTATGGTCCGGGCCGGGCTGGAGGGCGTGTCACAGGCCTGGAGAGGCGCCAGCCACGATCGGCGGTTGGCGCCTTTCCATGCCGTGCACATTCCAGGACGGCATTCCGTCGCGGTGATCCTGCCTCACAGGATCACCGATGGTGACGGAACGTCAGACGCGCGGGGACTCACCTGTTGGCCTGTCGGCCGTAAGAACGTCCTCGCCTCGGAGAAGGGCGTGCACTTCCGACTCGCGGAACCGCCGATGCCCTCCGGGGGTGCGGATACTACTGATGCGGCCTGCCGCAGCCCAGCGCGTAACCGTCTTTGGGTCTACCCGGAAGAGGGCGGCAACCTCTCCCGGGGTCAGCAGACGCTCGCTGCTACTCTCCACCAATCTCTCCCCCTCGCATCCCGCTTCCTGCCAGCGGGCGGACAGGTAACTAGTGTGTCGAGCGAAGCCTGATTTATCCGTGGTTTTCGACAAAGATCACGGGTTGTTATCAGCTGACTGCCCGATTGTTATATGATAGAGCCTCTTTGGGGCTCTCGTGGGTGTTTCTTTACGAAACTCCCTAACTGGGCACAGTAGCAGCGCTCGCGCCGGACGCGAAGAGCGACCGCACTGTCGGGCGAGTAACCTCGACAGGGTGCGTCATGTTCTCGTTTACACCGCGTCGCGGATCGTCCTGTTCCTGGTGACCATGGGTGTCCTCTACCTGCTCGGCATGAGATACCCGTTGCTGCTGATCGGAGTGTCTTTCTTGGTCAGCGGCGTGGTCAGCTACGTCTTGCTGTCAAAGCAGCGCGACGCCTTGAGCGCGCGTATCAGCGACAAGATCGACCGGCCGAAGCCGCAAGGCGACTAGGGCAGGGGGAACATGCCAATCCGGGCATGGTACTCCCCGCCGAGTCTCGTCGTGTCACTACCAACCAGTAGGCCACCCGGATGGGCGAGAAACGCCTTGACCCCGATCCCGCGAGCCCGTCCCGGATTCCAGCCGAGCGCCCTTCCCGTACGCGGATGAATGGCGCCGATGCCCTCACGGGGCACCGCCCCCGGCCCGGCAGAGTCGCGGCCCCCGGGGTTGTTCAGCCATCGCAGATGACCGCCGACGTAAACGGCCGCACCTGTCACCGAGACCGAGTAGAGCGAGTCGCCGCCGGTGTGGTTGATCCACGTCGGCCGGACGTCCTCGCTCCTGGTGAGCGTCTCGAACCTGGCCGCCGAATCGCACATCCGCTTGCCGCTCGTGGGACCGCCCGTGGTCACCACGACGAAGTAGGACCCGTCCGGCGAGACGTCCAGCCCTCGCACGTACGACGGGAACACGTCCATGCACTTGGTCGCGTAGGCGCCGGTCCGCCAGCGGGCGACCCTGGCCGTGGCGCTCCGGATGTCGATCAGCCCGAGCTGGGGTCGTGATCTGCCGTCCAGGGTGGTGAAGCTGCCGTCGACCACGAGCCGGTCGGCCGTCGCGGCGATGGCGTAGACCTTGACCTTCGGGGTCAGCGGCGCCCCGGGCTCGATCGCGAACTTCGGGTCGGCCGCGCCGGTCGTGGCGTCGAGCCTGGCCAGCGCCGTCCGCGGCCGGGTGAAGTCGCCGCCCGCGTAGAGCTGGGAGCCGCGCCTGGTCAGTGTGGTCACCATGCCGCCCGCGACACCGGGATCGAACCCGGGCACGATGGAGCCGTCGGCCACCCGGAGCCGTGTCAGCGCCTTCGCCCGCTCGCCGTTGACCATGGGGAAGTCGCCGCCCACGTAGACGGTGCCGTCGTCGCCGGCGGCCAGGCCGTACACCGTCCCTTCCACATCCGGCGCGAAGTCCGGCAGGATGCGCCCGGAGGCCAGGTCGTAGGCGAACAGGTTGTCGCGCATCACCGAGAACGAACGTGAGGAGTCGGCCACCTCGCTGAACGAGCCGCCCACGACGACGGTGCCGTCGACCAGGGCGATGCTGTTGACGATGCCGTCGAGCACGTGCGGGGTGTTGTCGACCGGATCGGCCGTCACCACACGCGGGTGCGCGGTTGGAGCGAGGGCGATGAACGCCGCAAGGGCGGCACGGGCAAGCATTCGCCAAGTTCTAGCAGACATAGAGTAGTCACGTGACTACTTTCGGTTGATTGTCGGGATAGCCATAGGCTTGGGGACATGACGCGCGCTCAGTTGGACAAGCAGCCGGACGAGGTCGCCGCGATGTTCGATCGCACGGCCCGGCGCTACGACCTGGTCAACGATGTGATCTCCCTGGGGCAGGTGCGGTTCTGGCGCCGGGCGGTGGCCGCCGCCGTCGACGCGGGGCCCGGCGAGGTCGTCCTCGACCTCGGAGCCGGCACCGGCACGTCCACCGACGCGTTCACCACGCTGGGCGCGCGCGCGATCGCCTCCGACTTCTCGCTCGGCATGCTCCGCACCGGTGTGCGACGTCATGGCGGCAACGCGCTGACCGGCCGGGGCGTGCCCTTCGTCGCCGGTGACGCGATGCGGCTGCCGTTCGCCGACGACGTCTTCGACGCGGTGACGATCTCGGTGGCGCTGCGCAACGTGCACGACACCTCGCGGGCGCTGCGCGAGATGCTGCGCGTGACCAGGCCGGGCGGGCGGCTGGTGATCCTGGAGTTCTCCCACGTGACGGTCCCCCTGTTCGACCGGGTCTACCGCGAATACCTGATGAGGCTCCTGCCGAAGGTGGCCCAGGTGTTCGGGTCCAACGACGACTCCTACGAATATCTCGCCGAGTCGATCAGAGACTGGCCCGACCAGCCCGCGCTCGCGCGCACGATTCAGGAGGCCGGCTGGCGACGGGTGGCCTGGCGCAACCTCACCATGGGCATCGTCGCCGTCCACAGGGGATTCAAGCCCGCCTGAAGTCGATGGTGAGCGGCTGTCCTCCGCGTCGATGGCCGCAGCCGTGTCCTATTACTCTTTGGCGTCGCTCTTCCGCCAAGGCTCTTCCGTCATGGCTCTTTCGCCATGGACGCCTTGAGTAACGCCTTCTTCCTGCGGGTTCCGCCTTCTCCGGGCCATTCTCAGGGCATGCCGCGGAATGTTCCCGCCGTAATTCCCGCCGGGTTGACAGCAGCGGGTGCGAGCGCTCCTCGCCGGGGGTCCGCGACGACGTTCTCGAGGGCTCGTGGCAGATGTTGATCAAGGTTGGGTCGTCCGCCGGTGTCCGGGGGGCCTGATTTGGTCATGCCCGCCGCTCCGACTGCCACTTTGTCCTCGAAAAGGGTTAGACTGCGGGCCGACAAGTTTGTGAAGGGGTTCACAAAGGAACGAAGGCGCGACACCCCCAAGCCTTCGACCGTGTAGGACAGGACAGTCCAGTGACCGTGTCAACAGCCAATCAGGCTGACGCCGACGTCATCGTCGTCGGCGCTGGTCCCGCCGGCTCCGCGACCGCCTATTACCTCGCTCGGGCCGGGCTCGACGTGCTGCTCCTCGAGAAGACCAGGTTCCCCCGGGAGAAGGTCTGCGGAGACGGGCTCACCCCCCGGGCGGTCAAGCAGCTGATGAACATGGGCGTCGACATCGACGCTCCCGGCTGGATCAGGAACAAGGGGCTCCGGGTCGTCGGCGGAGGGCTGCGGTTCGAGCTCGACTGGCCGCGGCTCGAACGGTTCCCCGACTTCGGACTGGTGCGCACCCGCAAGGACTTCGACGAGATCGTCGCGGTCAACGCCGTCAAGAACGGCGGGGTGCGCCTGATGCAGGGCGTCAACGTCACCGGGCCGGTGCTCGACGACCGCAGCGGTCACGTGGTGGGCGTGACGACCAAGGACAGGGTGACCTACCGCGGCCGGGTGGTGGTGGCCGCCGACGGCAACAGCACGCGGCTGGCCCTGGGAATGGGGCTGCACAAGCGTGAGGACCGCCCGATGGGCGTGGCCGTACGCACCTACTTCGAGAGCCCGCGCCACGACGACGACTACCTCGAGACCTGGCTGGAGCTTTGGGACAGCGACACGCTGCTGCCCGGCTACGGGTGGGTGTTCGGCGTCGGCGACGGCACCTCCAACGTGGGGCTGGGCCTGCTCAACACCAGCGCCCACTTCGGCAACATCGACTACCGCGACCTGCTGAAGCGGTGGTGCAAGGCGATGCCGGCCGAGTGGGGATTCACCGAGGAGAACATGCGGGGCCCGATCCGGGGCGCCGCTCTCCCGATGGCCTTCAACCGTCAGCCGCACTACACGCGCGGTCTCGTGCTCGTGGGCGACTCGGGCGGGGCGATCAACCCGTTCAACGGCGAGGGCATCGCGTACGCCATGGAGACGGGCGAGATCGCCGCCGAGGTGGTCGCGAAGGCGCTCCGTGGCGCCACCCCCGCGCACCGGGAACGCGTCCTGCGCACGTACCCTCGGGTGCTGAAGGAAGCTTACGGTGGATATTTCACCTTGGGCAGGTGGTTCGTCGAGGCGATTGGGAAGCCGGGTGTGATGAGTTTCGGCACCCGGCACGGGTTGCCCCACCCGAGGCTGATGCGCTTCGCACTCAAACTCCTTGGTAATCTCACCGACCGGCGGGGCGATGCGTCGGACAAGATCATCAACGCACTCTCGAAGGTCGCGCCACCAGCATGAATCTCAGACTTGCCAGGCAAACGCATAGATCAGGCTGCGCGCCCGCGCGCGCGGCGACTCCGGAGGAGGCGTAGCGATGGACCTTTACGTGCCCATCCTGGTGCTCGCCGTTCTCGCGGGGGGCTTCGCGATCTTCTCGGTCGCCATCGCCCCCTTCACCGGTCCCAAGCGCTGGAACCGCGCCAAGCTTGACGCATACGAATGCGGCATCGAGCCGACGCCCCAGCCGGTCGGTGGCGGACGGTTCCCGCTCAAATACATGGTCACCGCGATGCTCTTCATCGTGTTCGACATCGAGATCATCTTCCTCTACCCGTGGGCCGTCTCCTTCGCGCCGCTGACGAACGACGCGGGCAGCGTGCTCTCCTCGGGCCTCGGGGTGTTCGCGCTGGTGGAGATGCTGCTGTTCATCCTCACCGTGCTCGTCGCGTACGCGTACGTGTGGCGTCGCAAGGGTCTGGACTGGGACTGAAAATGGGACTTGAAGAGAAACTCCCCAGCGGGTTCATCCTCAGCACGGTCGAGCAGGCCGCGGGCTGGGCGCGCAAGAACTCCGTGTGGCCGGCCACGTTCGGTCTCGCCTGCTGCGCCATCGAGCTGATGGCCACCGGCGGCCCCCACTACGACCTCGCGCGCTTCGGCATGGAGCGCGCTTCGGCGTCTCCTCGCCAGGCCGACCTGATGATCGTCGCGGGCCGCGTGTCGCAGAAGATGGCCCCCGTGCTTCGGCAGATCTACGACCAGATGGCCGAGCCCAAGTGGGTCATCGCGATGGGCGTGTGCGCCTCCAGCGGCGGCATGTTCAACAACTACGCCATCGTGCAGGGCGTCGACCACGTCGTGCCCGTCGACATCTACCTGCCCGGCTGCCCGCCGCGGCCCGAGATGCTGATCGACGCGATCGTGAAGCTGCACGACAAGATCCAGAACATGAAGTTCGGCGCGCACCGGGCCAAGCAGATCGATGAGCTCGAACTGCGGGCGCTGCGCACGCTGCCGCTGATCGACCAGGGGGCCGCGAAGTGACCTCGCCAGACAATCTCCCCGAGGTCCCCGCTTCGGCGGAGGGGCCTGAGGTCGCCAAGGTGCCCAGTGCCACCGACGCGCCGGTCGTCCGGCGCGGGATGTTCGGCGTGAGCGACTCCGGCGACACCTCCGGCTACGCCGGCCTCGTCGTGCGCCGGGCGCCGCAGCTGTCGACGCCCCGGCCCTACGGCGGCTATTTCGACGAGGTGGTCGACACCCTGGGCCTCGACGACGCCATCGAGCGCGTGGTCGTCGACCGGGGCGAGCTCACCCTGCACGTCAGGCGCGAGCGCCTGGTCGAGGTCTGCCAGAAGCTCCGCGACGACCCGGCCCTGCGCTTCGAGCTCTCGCTCGGCGTGACCGGCGTCCACTACCCGCACCTGGTGGGCGAGGAGCTGCACGCGGTCATCCACCTCTGCTCGATCACGCACAACCGGCGCGTCCGCGTCGAGGCGAGCTGCCCTGACGCCGACCCGCACATTCCATCGACGGTCGGCGTCTACCCTGGTCACGACTGGCACGAGCGCGAGGCGTACGACTTCTTCGGGATCGTCTTCGACGGCCATCCCGGTCTGACCCGGATCATGATGCCGGACGACTGGGACGGTCACCCGCAGCGCAAGGACTACCCGCTCGGCGGCATCCCGGTCGAATACCGCGGCGCCACGATCCCCTCGCCCGACCACAGGAGGTCGTACTCGTGAGCGAGCGTGTCGAGCTGAGCGTTGACGAGCGAAGCGAGGATCACTCATGACCACCGGCTACGACGAGGCCACCGAAGGCAAGGTCTACTCGGTCAACGGGGGCGACTGGGACGAGGTCGTCAGCGGGGTCCGCGACTCCGGTGAGGAACGCCTGGTCGTCAACATGGGTCCGCAGCACCCGTCCACGCACGGCGTGCTGAGGCTGGTGCTGACCCTCGACGGTGAGACGGTCACCGAGGCGCGCAGCGTCATCGGCTACCTGCACACCGGCATCGAGAAGAACATGGAATACCGGACGTGGACCCAGGGCACCACGTTCGTCACCCGGATGGACTACCTGTCGCCGATCTTCAACGAGACGGCCTACTGCCTCGCCGTCGAGAAGCTGCTCGGCATCGAGGACCGGGTGCCCGACCGGGCCCAGGCCATCCGCGTGATGATGATGGAGCTCAACCGGATCTCCTCGCACCTGGTCGCGATGGGCACGTTCGGCATGGAGCTGGGCGCGACCACGCCGTTCCTCTTCGGCTACCGCGACCGCGAGATGGTCATGGACCTGTTCGAGTACATCACCGGTCTGCGCATGAACCACGCCTACGTGCGCCCGGGCGGCGTGAGCGTCGACCTGCCCGCGGGCACGGTCGACAAGGTGGGCGAGTTCCTCAAGGAGATGCCCAGGCGGATCAACGACATCCGCAAGCTCCTCGACGAGAACCCTGTTTACCTGCGCCGCACCCGCGACGTGGCCTACCTCGACCTGACCGGCTGCATGGCGCTCGGCATCACCGGGCCGATCCTGCGGGCCGCGGGCCTGCCGTGGGACCTCCGCAAGTCGCAGCCCTACTGCGGCTACGAGACCTACGAGTTCGACGTGGCCACCCAGCGCGGCTGTGACGTCTACTCCCGCTACCTGGTGCGCATGCAGGAGATGGAGGAGTCGCTCAAGATCGTCGAGCAGGCTCTGGACCGGATCGCCGGCCCGCTCAAGGGCGACCCGGTGATGATCGAGGACAAGAAGATCGGCTGGCCGGCCCAGCTCGCGCTCGGCCCCGACGGCTTCGGCAACTCGCCCGACCACATCGCGCACATCATGGGCAGCTCCATGGAGGCCCTCATCCACCACTTCAAGCTGGTGACCGAGGGCTTCAGGGTGCCGGCCGGGCAGGCGTACGTCCCGATCGAGTCGCCCAAGGGTGAGCTCGGCGCCCACGTGGTGAGCGACGGTGGCACCCGCCCCTACCGGGTGCACTTCCGCGAGCCGTCCTTCACGAATCTGCAGGCCGTCCCCGCGATGTCGGAGGGCGGTCAGGTCGCCGACGTCATCGCCGCGGTGGCATCTATCGACCCCGTCATGGGAGGTGTGGACAGGTGAGTGAGCGCAGCGAACGAACAATCGGACACAGCACGCAGGTCACGTGTCCGACGGAGGAGGACGCGTGACATACTCACCGGAAGTCCGTGAGCGTCTCGAGCAGGACGCCAAGGAGATCATCGGCCGCTACCCGAAGGCGCGGTCGGCCCTGCTTCCGCTGCTCCACCTCGTGCAGTCGGAGGACGGCTACGTCTCCGACGACGGGCAGGAGTTCTGCGCCGAGATGCTCGGCGTCAGCAAGGCCGAGGTGGTCGGGGTCTCGACGTTCTACACCATGTACAAGCGCAGGCCGGCGGGCGACTACCACGTCGGCGTCTGCATCAACGCGCTCTGCGCGGTCATGGGCGGCGACCAGATCTGGGAAGAGCTGACCGAGCACGCCGGTGTGGGCCACGACGAGACCACGCCCGACGGCAAGGTCTCGCTGGAACGCCTCGAGTGCAACGCGGCCTGCGACTTCGCCCCGGTCATGATGGTCAACTGGGAGTTCTTCGACAACCAGACGCCCGAGTCGGCCAAGCAGCTCGTCGACGACCTGCGCGACGGCAAGGACGTGCGGCCCACGCGCGGCCCGAAGAAGCTGTGCACCTTCAAGGAGGCTTCGCGAGTGCTCGCCGGGCTGCCCGACGACCTGGCGGGCGACGGCCCGTCGGCCGCGGGCGCCTCGCTGGAGGGCCTCAAGGTCGCCAAGGCCAACGGATGGAAGGCCCCCGAGGCATGAGCACCACTTTGACACCGGTCCTGACCGCCAACTGGGACCAGGCCGACTCCTTCACCATCGACGGCTACGGACCCTACGAGGCGGCCAAGAAGGCGCTGGGCATGGACCCCGACGCCGTCATCCAGGCCGTCAAGGACTCCGGCCTGCGCGGCCGCGGCGGCGCGGGCTTCCCGACCGGCATGAAGTGGGGCTTCATCCCCCAGGGCGACGGCAAGCCGCACTATCTCGTGGTCAACGCCGACGAGTCGGAGCCGGGCACCTGCAAGGACATCCCGCTCATGATGGCCAACCCGCACGCGCTGGTCGAGGGCGTCCTCATCACGGCCTACGCGATCCGGGCCAACCACGCCTTCATCTACGTGCGGGGCGAGGTGCTGCACGTCATCCGCCGGCTGCACGCGGCCGTGCGGGAGGCGTACGAGAAGGGCTACCTCGGCGCCGACATCTTCGGCACCGGCTACGACCTCGACCTGGTCGTGCACAGCGGCGCGGGAGCCTACATCTGCGGCGAGGAGACGGCGCTGCTCGACTCGCTGGAGGGCTTCAGGGGTCAACCGCGGCTCAAGCCTCCCTTCCCGGCCGTGGCGGGCCTCTACGCCTCGCCCACCGTGGTCAACAACGTGGAGTCCGTGGCCAGCGTTCCCTCGATCGTGGCCAACGGGGCCGACTGGTTCGCCGCGATGGGCACCGAGAAGTCCAAGGGCTTCGGCATCTTCTCGCTGAGCGGCCACGTCACCAGGCCGGGCCAGTACGAAGCGCCGCTGGGCATCACGCTGCGCGAGCTGCTCGACATGGCGGGCGGGATCCGCGCCGGCCACGAGATCAAGTTCTGGACCCCGGGCGGCTCGTCCACGCCGATCTTCACCGCCGAGCACCTCGACGTGCCGCTCGACTTCGAGGCGGTCGGCGCCAAGGGCTCCATGCTCGGCACCCGCGCCCTGCAGATCTTCGACGAGACCACCTGCGTGGTCCGCACGGTGCTGCGCTGGACGGAGTTCTACGCCCACGAGTCGTGCGGCAAGTGCACTCCGTGCCGCGAGGGCACCTACTGGCTCAAGCTGGTGCTCAAGCGCCTGGAGGCGGGTCAGGGCACCGAGGAGGACCTGTCCACGATCACCGACATCGCGGACAACATCCTGGGGCGCGCGTTCTGCGCCCTCGGCGACGGCGCGACGAGCCCGATCCACTCCTCGGTGAAGTACTTCCGCGACGAGTACCTCAAGCACTTCGAGGTCGGCGGCTGCCCGTTCGACGCGAAGAAGTCCACTCTGTGGGGTGACCTGTGACGACAACCGCCGTAGAGACCAACCTGGTGACCCTCACGATCGACGGGTTCCAGGTCAGCGTCCCCAAGGGCACCCTGATCATCAGGGCGGCCGAGCTGCTCGGCATCCAGATCCCCAGGTTCTGCGACCACCCGCTGCTCGACCCGGCGGCCAACTGCCGCCAGTGCCTGGTCGACATCCCCGACGCGGGCAACGGCCGCGGCTTCCCCAAGCCGCAGCCGTCGTGCGCGATCGAGGTCGCCGAGGGCATGGTGGTGCAGACCCAGCTGACCTCGCCGGTCGCCGAGAAGGCGCAGCGGGGGGCCATGGAGTTCCTGCTGATCAACCACCCGCTCGACTGCCCGGTCTGCGACAAGGGCGGCGAGTGCCCCCTGCAGAACCAGGCCATGTCCAACGGCCAGGGCGAGTCGAGGTTCCAGGAGCAGAAGCGCACCTTCGCCAAGCCCGTCCCGCTGTCCACCCAGGTGCTGCTCGACCGTGAGCGCTGCATCCAGTGCGCGCGGTGCATCCGCTTCTCCGATCAGATCGCCGGCGACCCGTTCATCGACTTCTTCGAGCGGGGCGCCAAGGAGCAGGTCGGCATCGCCGACGGCGAGCCGTTCCAGTCCTACTTCTCCGGCAACACGGTGCAGATCTGCCCGGTGGGCGCGCTGACCGGCGCCGCCTACCGGTTCCGGGCCCGCCCGTTCGACCTGGTGTCCACGCCGAGCGCGTGCGAGCACTGCGCCTCCGGCTGCTCACTGCGCACCGACCACCGGCGCGGCCGGGTCACCCGCCGCCTGGCGGGCAACGACCCGCTGGTCAACGAGGAGTGGAACTGCGACAAGGGCCGCTGGGCGTTCACCTACGCCACGCAGCCCGACCGCCTGCAGACGCCGCTGGTCCGTGACGAGGAGGGCGTGCTGGTGCCCGCCTCGTGGCCCGAGGCGCTCGACGTCGCCGCCCGGGGCCTCGCCGCCGCCCGCGGCAAGGCCGGGGTGCTGGTCGGTGGCCGGGCCACGGTCGAGGAGGCGTACGGCTACGCCAAGTTCGCCAGGATCGCCCTCGGCAGCAACGACGTCGACTTCCGCGCCAGGCCGCACTCCGCCGAGGAGGCGCGGTTCCTGGCCCACGAGGTCGCGGGCCGGGGCATCGACATCTCCTACACCGACCTCGAGAGCGCGCCCGCCGTGCTGCTCGTCGGGTTCGAGCCCGAGGACGAGTCGCCGATCGTCTTCCTGCGGCTGCGCAAGGCGTGGATGAAGCGGGGGCTCAAGGTCACCGCGATCGCGCCGTTCGCCACCAACGGCCTGGCCAAGATGGGTGGCACGCTCGTCCGCACCCTGCCGGGCGGCGAGGCCGACGCGATCGGCGGCCTGGCCGGCTCGCTCGCGGAGGGCACGATCGTGCTCGCCGGCGAGCGGCTCGCCACCGTCCCCGGCGCCCTGTCCGCCCTGGTACGACTCAGCGCCGCGTCGGGCGCCAGGCTCGCCTGGATCCCGCGCAGGGCCGGTGAGCGGGGCGCGATCGAGGCCGGCGCGCTGCCCAACCTGCTGCCGATCGGCCGCCCGGTCGACGACGAGAGCGCCCGGGCCGAGGTCGCCAGGGCCTGGAACGTCAGCTCGCTGCCCGCCACGCCGGGCCTCGACACCGCGGGCATCCTCGCGGCGGCCGGCGAAGGCGAGCTCGACGCGCTGGTCGTGGCCGGGGTCGATCCCTTCGACCTGGCCGATCCCGCCGCCGCGCTCGAGGCGATGGAGCGCACGCCGTTCATCGTCAGCCTCGAGATCCGGGCCAGCGCCGTCACCGACCGCGCCGACGTGGTCCTGCCGGTCGCCGCCGTCCAGGAGAAGGGCGGCACGTTCGTCAACTGGGAAGGCCGCGGACGCTCGTTCGAGGCGCCGTTCAAGGTGCCGGGCCTGCAGAGCGAGCTCGCCGCGCTCGGCGCCATCGCCGACCGGATGGACGTGCACCTGGGCCTGCCGGACGCCGCGGCCGCCCGCCGTGAGCTGAGCGCGCTCGGCGCCTGGCGCGGCACCCGTGTGGCGGCGCCCAGCACCGCCACCCGCTCCCAGGCCGCGCCCGGCAAGGGCGAGGCGGTGCTGTCCACCTGGCACCTGCTGCTCGACGACGGCCGCCTGCAGGACGGCGAGCCGTACCTCGCGGGCACCGCGCGCCCCGTCGAGGCGCTACTCTCGGCGGGCACGGCGGCGGAGATCGGCGTCGTCGACGGTGACAAGGTCGTCGTCGGCGGGCCGGGACCCAACCCCGTCACGCTGCCTGTCCGGGTCGCCGACCTGCCCGATCGGGTGGTTTGGGTCCCGTCCAACTCGGGCGGCTGCTCGGTCACCCGTGATCTCGGCGCGGTGGCCGGCGACATCGTCACGATCGGGAGCGCTTCATGATCCACGTTCTCGCGGCCGATCCGACCCTTGCCGACTTCGGCAAGGATCCGCTCTGGATCATCATCATCAAGGCCGTGATGATCTTTGCTTTCCTGATGCTGGGCATCCTGTTCGGCGTCTGGTTCGAGCGCAAGCTCATCTCGCGGATGCAGAACCGGATCGGCCCCAACCGGGCCGGCAAGTTCGGCCTGCTGCAATCAGTCGCCGACGGCATCAAGATGGGCCTCAAGGAGGACCTCTTCCCGCGGACCGTGGACAGGGTGCTCTATCTGCTGGCGCCCGTCATCATGGTGATCCCGGCCTTCCTGGCCTTCTCCATCATCCCGATGGGGCCGATGGTCAACCTGTTCGGCGTCGAGACGCCGCTGCAGCTCGTCGACCTGCCGGTGGCCGTGCTGTTCATGCTGGCCATGGGCGCCATCTCGGTCTACGGCGTGGTGCTCGCCGGTTGGTCGTCCCGCTCGCCGTACGCCCTGCTGGGCGGGCTGCGGTCGGCGGCCCAGGTGGTCTCGTACGAGATCGCGATGGGCCTGTCGTTCGTGGGCATCTTCCTGTTCGCCGGGACACTGTCCACCTCGGAGATCGTCAAGGCGCAGGAGCCGACCTGGTTCGCGGTGCTGCTGCTGCCGTCGTTCGTCGTCTACGTGTTCTGCATGTTCGGCGAAGCCGCGCGCATCCCGTTCGACCTGCCCGAGGGCGAGGGCGAGCTGGTCGGCGGCTTCCAGACCGAATACTCCTCGTCGCTGAAGTTCGCCCTGATCATGATGGGCGAATACCTGCACACGTTCGTCGCCTCCGGAATCGCGGTCACGCTCTTCCTCGGCGGCTGGCGGGCGCCCTGGCCGATCTCGCTCTGGGACGGCGCCAACGAGGGCTGGCTCCCGTTCCTGTGGTTCTTCATCAAGTTCGCGCTGACCTTCTGCTTCATCGTGTGGGTGCGCGCGTCCCTGCCACGGGTACGGTACGACCAGCTCATGGCCCTCGGCTGGAAGGTGCTGATCCCGGTCAACCTGGCCTGGATCCTGCTCGTCGCCGCCGTCCGGACCGTCATGTACGTCTGGAACGAGCAGTTCCCCGGAGACCTGTACGTGGTCGTCGGAATGGGCGTGCTCATCCTGTTCGGTGCGATCGCGATCTGGCTCAGGTTCGACACGGTCAACCAGCGGCGCAAGGAAGCGAGGAAGGCCGAGGTCGAGGCCGAGTTCGAGGAGCTGTCCAACGAGCCGACGGCAGGTGGCTTCCCTGTGCCGCCGCTCGATCTGCCGCACTACCACGGGGTGCAGCACAAGGAGATTCCCAGTGGGACTAACTGATTGGCTGAACCCCGTCAAGGGCTTCGGGGTCACCTTCCACACGATGTTCAAGAAGCCCGTCACGGTCAACTACCCCGAGGAGAAGAGGCCCACGGCCCCGCGCTTCCACGGGCGTCACCAGCTCAACCGCTGGCCTGACGGGCTGGAGAAGTGCATCGGCTGCGAGCTGTGCGCCTGGGCGTGTCCCGCCGACGCGATCTTCGTGGAAGGCGCCGACAACACCGACGAGGAACGCTTCTCGCCGGGCGAGCGCTACGGCCGCACCTACCAGATCAACTATCTGCGGTGCATCCTCTGCGGCCTCTGCATCGAGGCGTGCCCGACCCGGGCGCTCACCATGACCAACGAGTACGAGCTCGCCGACACCAACCGCGAGGGCCTCATCTACACCAAGGAGATGCTCCTCGCCCCGTTGACGCAGGGCATGGAGCAGCCTCCTCACCCCATGCGGCTCGGCGAGACCGAAGAGGACTACTACCGGCTGGGACGGACCAATGGGTGAGGCCATCACGTTCTGGGTGCTCGCCGTCGTGTCAGTCGGCGCCGCGCTCGGCATGGTCTTCAACCGGAAGGCCGTCTACTCGGCGCTGATGCTCGGCACCGTGATGCTCTGCCTGGCGGTCATGTACGCCGTCCAGGACGCGCCCTTCCTGGCCGCGGTGCAGATCATCGTCTACACCGGCGCCGTCATGATGCTCTTCCTGTTCGTGCTCATGCTGGTCGGCGTCGACTCCACCGACTCGCTCGTCGAGACCCTGCGGGGGCAGCGCTTCTGGGCCGCGATCGCCGGCATCGGCTTCGCGGCGCTGATCGTGCTGGCCGTCGGCAACGTGGTCTTCGCCGAGCCGACGGGGCTGGCCGCGGCCACGCAACAGGGCGGCTACATCCGCTCGATCGCGTTGCTGCTCTTCACCAAGTACGTGTTCGCGTTCGAGGTCACCTCCGCCCTGCTGATCACCGCCGCGCTCGGCGCGATGGTGCTGGCACACCGCGAGCGGCTGACCGAGAAGGTCACCCAGAAGGACCTCTCGCGCGCCCGGTTCGCCGGCGGCCGGCCCTCGCCGCTGCCCGGCCCCGGCACGTACGCCCGCAACAACGCCATCGACATGCCGGCCCGGCTGCCCGACGGCACGGTCGCGGAGTCCTCGGTCAACCGTTACATCGCGCGCTTCGACGTCGAGCAGGGCCACCTCCCCGAGGACCCCGAGCTGGCCGAGGCCATCAAGCACTCGGCTGAGGAGGAGTCCAAGTGACCACCCAATACCTCATCCTGTCGGGCCTGCTGTTCGCCATCGGCGCGATGGGCGTGCTGATCCGGCGCAACGCGATCGTGGTGTTCATGTGCGTCGAGCTCATGCTCAACGCCTGCAACCTCGCGTTCGTCACCTTCGCCCGGCAAGTCGGCAATCTCGAAGGCCAGATCATCGCGTTCTTCGTGATGGTGGTGGCCGCGGCCGAGGTCGTGGTAGGCCTGGCCATCATCGTGACGATCTTCCGAACCCGCAGGTCGGCGTCCGTGGACGACGCCAACCTGCTGAAGTACTAAGAGGTGACTGGTGGAATCTCCTGTTGAGATCGTCCAGCACACCGCCGGTGGCGTGATCGGGGCCTCATGGCTCATGATCGCGTTCCCCCTGCTGGGCGCGGCGATCCTGCTCGTCCTGGGGCGGAAGACCAACCGGTGGGGCCATCTGCTGGGCGTGGCCATGTCCCTCGCCTCGTTCGTCGTGGCGGTGCTGGGCTTCTTCGCGCTGATCGGCCTACCGGCCGAGCAGCGCCGGCTAGCCGTACATCTGTATGAGTTCATACCCGGCATGGTCGACATGGGGTTGCTCATCGACCCGCTGTCGATCAGCTTCGCGCTGCTGATCACCGGTGTCGGATCACTGATCCACATCTACTCGATCGGCTACATGGCGCACGACCCCGAGCGGCGCAGGTTCTTCGCCTACCTCAACCTGTTCGTCGCCGCGATGCTCCTGCTGGTGCTGGCCGACAACTACGTCGCACTGTTCATCGGCTGGGAGGGCGTGGGTCTGGCCTCCTACCTGCTGATCGGGTTCTGGCAGTTCAAGCCGTCGGCCGCGGTCGCCGCCAAGAAGGCGTTCATCGTCAACCGGGTCGGCGACTTCGGGCTGCTGGTCGGCATGTTCATCATCTGGACCTCGTTCGGCACCCTCGCCTTCGGCGACCTGGGCGCCAAGGTCGACGGCGTCCAGAACGGCACCACGCTGGCCATCGGCCTGCTGCTGCTCCTCGGCGCGTGCGGCAAGTCGGCCCAGCTGCCGCTGCAGTCCTGGCTGCTCGACGCGATGGAGGGCCCGACCCCGGTCTCCGCCCTCATCCACGCCGCGACCATGGTCACCGCCGGCGTCTACCTGGTGGTCCGCTCGGGCGCGTTCTTCTTCCCCGAGGGCTCGGCCGCGGCACTCGCCGTCGCCATCGTCGGCGCGGCCACGCTGCTCGCCGGTGCGATCATCGGTTGCGCGAAGGACGACATCAAGAAGGGCCTGGCCGGCTCGACGATGTCGCAGATCGGCTACATGATGCTCGGCGCCGGTCTCGGCCCCGCGGGCTACGCGTTCGCGATCGGCCACCTGATCACGCACGGCTTCTTCAAGGCCGACCTGTTCCTCGGCGCCGGCTCGGTCATGCACGGCATGAACGACGAGGTGAACATGCGCAAGTACGGCGGTCTCCGCAAGTACATGCCGATCACCTTCGTCACGTTCGTCGTCGGCTACCTGGCGATCATCGGCTTCCCGCTGCTGTCCGGCTACTTCACCAAGGACGGCATCATCGAGACCGCGGTGCACCACCAGCCCGTCCTGGGCTGGCTGGCCGTGCTCGGCGCCGGCGTCACCGGCTTCTACATGTCGCGGATGGTCTTCATGACCTTCTTCGGCGAGAAGCGCTGGGACGCCGACGCCCACCCGCACGAGTCGCCGTCGGTCATGACCTGGCCGCTGATCGTCCTGTCGATCGGCTCGGTCTTCCTGGGCGGCTACCTGATTCTGAGCAACACGCTCATGAAGTTCCTCGCTCCGGCGGTCGGGCTGCCCGCGGTGCTGCCGACGTTCCACTTCGCGAGCGTCCCCGGCCTGGCGACGCTGGCGCTGGTGGCCGTGGGCGCGGGCTTCGCGTGGGTCAGGTACGGCCGGGCCGAGGTGCCCGTCGCGGCTCCGCGCGGCTCGTTCCTCACCACGTTCGCCCGGCGTGACCTGTACGGCGACGCGCTCAACGAGTCGCTGATCATGCGTCCCGGCCAGTGGCTGACCCGGATCGCGGTGTTCTTCGACAACCGCGGTATCGACGGGGTGGTCAACGGCCTGGCCGCGGGCATCGGCGGGACCTCGGGCCGCCTGCGGCGGATCCAGACGGGCTTCGCCAGAACGTACGCGCTGTCCATCCTGATCGGCGCCGCACTGCTGACAGGCGCCCTGCTCCTCGTTGGGAACATCTGATGTCGTCACTCTGGCTTCCGATCCTCATGGTGGTGCCCGTGCTGGGCGCCATCGTGGTGGCGCTGCTTCCCAAGGGCGGCGACAAACTGGCCAAGCAGGTCACGCTGGCGGTGTCGCTGGTCGTCCTGGTGCTGACTCTCGTCATGGCGTTCCAGTTCCCGTCCGCGAGCGGTGACCGGTTCAAGTTCGAGGCGGTCTACGACTGGATCCCGAGCTTCGGGGTGCACTTCGGGGTCGGCGTCGACGGCATCGCGCTCGTCCTGATCGCGCTGTCGGCGGTGCTGGTGCCGATCGTGGTGCTGGCCTCGTGGCACGACGCCGACGGGGTCAGGACCGCCGACGGCACGCTGATCACGCCGAAGCGGTCGGTCAAGACGTACTTCTCGCTGCTGCTCGTGCTCGAGGCGATGATGATCGGCGTCTTCGCGGCAACCGACATCTTCCTCTTCTACGTGTTCTTCGAAGCCATGCTGATCCCGATGTACTTCATGATCGGGTCGTACGGCGGCGCCCAGCGGTCCTACGCGGCCGTGAAGTTCCTGCTCTACTCGCTGTTCGGCGGCCTGCTCATGCTGGTCGCGGTGATCGGCCTCTACGTGGTCGCGGGCAAGGGCACGTTCATGTTCCCCGAGCTCGTCGGGGTCATCCAGGATCCGGCCACGCAGAAGTGGCTGTTCGCCGGGTTCTTCATCGCCTTCGCCATCAAGGCGCCGCTCTGGCCGGTGCACACCTGGCTGCCCGACGCGGCCGCGCAGGCTCCGGCCGGCGCCGCCGTGCTGCTCGTGGGCGTGCTCGACAAGGTGGGCACGTTCGGGATGCTCCGCTTCTGCCTGGAGTTGTTCCCCGACGCGGCCAAGGCGTTCACCATGCCGATCGTGGTGCTGGCGGTCATCAGCATCATCTACGGCGCGATCGTGGCCATCGGGCAGAGCGACATGAAGCGCCTGATCGCCTACACGTCGATCTCCCACTTCGGCTTCATCGTGCTGGGCGTGTTCGCCATGTCGCAGGTCGCCCAGGCGGGCGCCGCCCTCTACATGGTCAACCACGGCTTCGCCACCGGCGCGCTCTTCCTGGCCGCCGGGTTCCTCATCTCCAGGCGCGGCTCGCCGCACATCGCCGACTACGGAGGCACCCAGAAGGTCGCCCCGCTGCTGGCGGGCTTCTTCCTGATCGCCGGCCTGGCCGGACTGTCGCTGCCCGGGCTCTCGTCCTTCGTCAGCGAGTTCATGGTCATGATCGGCGCCTACTCGAGCGTGGCCTTCGGGTCGGGCGCGCTGACCGTGGCCGCGATCGTCTCGGCGCTGGCCGTGATCCTGGCCGCCGTCTACATCCTGTGGATGGTGCAGCGGACTCTGAACGGGCCGACCGCCGAGCCGGTCAAGGCCTTCAAGGACCTCAACGTGCGTGAGATCTTCGTGCTGGCGCCGCTGGTCGCGCTGATCATCGGATTCGGGTTCTACCCCAAGCCGCTGCTCGACGTGATCAACCCCGCGGTGACCCACACGCTGGTCAACGTACAAGTGAACAACCCGGCTATCGCTGAGAAGGGAGCCGGCCAGTGAACGCAGCCATCGAGGCGCCGACGATCGAGTACGGCCTGCTGGCGCCGCTGTTGCTGGTCTTCGGTGCGGCCGTGATCGGTGTGCTCGTGGAGGCGTTCGCGCCTCGCTACCTGCGCAAGTCGATCCACGTGCCGCTCACCCTGCTCTCCCTCGCCGGGGCGTTCGCGCTGGTGCTGGTGCAGGTGATGAAGGGCGACCTGCCCACCACGGCGGCCGCCATGGGCGCGGTCGCGGTCGACGGGCCGTCGCTGTTCATCTGGGGCGTCATCCTCGTCCTGTCGTTCGTGTGCGTGCTGCTGATCAACGACGAGGGCCACTTCGTCGCCTCGGCGGCGGCCGTGCCCGGCAGCGCCGACGAGGAGGAGGCCGAGTCCGTGGGCGGCGGGCACACCGAGGTCTACCCTCTGGTGCTCTTCGCGGTCGGCGGCATGATGCTCTTCCCCGCCGCCCACGACCTGCTGACCATGTTCGTCGGCCTCGAGGTCATGTCGCTGCCGCTGTACCTCCTGTGCGGCCTGGCCCGCCGTCGCCGCCTGCTCTCGCAGGAGGCGTCGATGAAGTACTTCCTGCTCGGCGCGTTCTCCTCGGCGTTCTTCCTGTACGGCATGGCCATGATCTACGGCTATGCCGGGACGGTGTCGCTGCCCGGCATCAACAGGGCGCTGGCCGCCGGCGTGCTGCTCGACCCGCTGCTGCTGATCGGCATGGCGCTGCTCGGCGTGGGACTGCTGTTCAAGATCGGCGCCGCGCCGTTCCAGGCATGGAAGCCGGACGTCTACCAGGGCGCCCCGACGCCCGTCACCGCGCTGATGGCCTCCGGCACGCTGGTCGCCGCCGTGGGCGCGCTGCTGCGGGTGTTCTGGGTGGGGCTGGGCAACCTCGACTGGGAGTGGCGCCCGGTCATGTGGGCCGTCGCCGCCCTGACGATGCTGGTGGGCGCGATCCTGGCGATCACGCAGACCGACATCAAGCGGATGCTCGCCTACTCGTCGATCGCGCACGCCGGCTTCCTGCTCATCGGCGTCATGGCCACGTTCGACAAGGCGGCCGGTAACGCGGGCTCGCTCTCGGCGATCCTGTTCTACCTGGTGGTCTACGGCTTCACGACCGTGGGCGCGTTCGCCGTCGTGACGATGGTCCGCGATCCCGGCGGTGAGGCGTGGCACCTGTCGCGCTGGGCCGGGCTGGGCAAGCGGTCGCCGCTGCTGGCCGGGATCTTCGCCTTCTTCCTGCTGGCCTTCGCCGGCATCCCGTTGACGAGCGGCTTCTTCGGAAAGTACGCCGTGTTCACGGCGGCGCTCGGCAGCGGAGCGGAGATAGGCGACTCGCTGGGCGGATGGATGGTCGGCCTGGTCGTGCTGGGTGTCATCGCCTCGGCGATCGCCGCGTTCTTCTATGTCCGTGTCATCGTGCTGATGTTCTTCAGCGAGGCGGCGGCGGACGGTCCGACGATCGCTGTGCCGAGTACGGGGACCGTGGCCGTCATCTCCGTCGCGATGCTGGTTACGGTAGGAGTGGGGCTCTTCCCGCAGCCCATGCTCGACCTCGCCAACCAGGCGGCATCCGGCCTGTTCATCAGATAAAGGGGACTTCGTATGTCTGCGCCTCCCGTTGTTGACCTTCCCATTGAGGACGCGCGGTTGGCGCAGGACGTGGCCAACGGGCTGGCCGCGGTCGAGAAGCTGCTGCGCTCGTCGGTGGAGAGCGAGGACGCCTTCGTCACGGAGGCGTCCAAGCACCTCATCGAGGCCGGTGGCAAGCGGTTCCGCACGCTGATGGTGTTGCTGGCCGCCCAGTTCGGCGACGCGTCGGCGCCGGGCGTCGTGTCCGGCGCCGTGGTCATCGAGCTGACCCATCTCGGGTCGCTCTACCACGACGACGTCATGGACGAGGCTCCGGTGCGCCGGGGCTCGCCGTCGGCCAACGCCCGGTGGGACAACACCGTGGCCATCCTCACCGGCGACTACCTGTTCGCCCAGGCCTCCGACCTCCTGGCCGACCTCGGGCCGGAGCTGATCCGCATCCAGGCCCAGACGTTCTCCCGCCTCGTGCAGGGGCAGATCCGCGAGACCGTGGGACCGCACGATGACGAGGACCCGGTGACCCACTACATCAACGTGCTGGCCGACAAGACGGGCTCGCTGATCGCCGCCTCGGGCAGGTTCGGCGCGCTGCTGTCCGGGGCGCCCGCGGACGTCGAGGAACGGCTCAGCAGGGCGTGCGAGGCGATCGGGGTGGCCTGGCAGCTCGGCGACGACCTCCTGGACGTGGCGTCCACATCCAGGCAGTCGGGCAAGACGCCCGGCACCGACCTGCGCGAGGGCATCCGCACGCTGCCGGTCCTGTACGTGCTCGGCTCGGATCCGGAGTCGCGGCTGGGCCGGCTGCTGTCGGGTCCGGTGGGCGAGGAGGACATCGAGGAGGCGCTGACGCTGCTGCGCGCGCACCCGGCGATGGAGCAGGCCAGGGCCGAGCTGACCGCCTGGGTGGACCGGGCCCGTCTCGACATCTCCGGCCTTCCCGACATCCCAGCCAAGACAGCATTTTTGACGCTATGTGACTACGTGGTCGAGCGTTCGGGCTGATTTCCTGACCCGGGCGGTGCTGCGAGCCGTACGGATGCCGTCGTAGGTGAAGATCGCCAGGGCCAGCCAGACGATCGAGAAGCCGATCCACCGGCTGGCCGGCATCGTCTCCTTCACGACCAGCACCCCGCACAGGAGCTGCAGGACCGGCGCGATGTACTGCAGCAGCCCGAGCGTGCTGAGCGGCATCCTGATCGCCGACGCGGTGAAGCACAGCAGCGGGATCGCGGTGATCACGCCCGCTCCCGCCATGAGGAGCACGTGTCCCGTACCCTCGTGGCCGAACGTCGCCTGCCCCGCGCCCTCCAGATAGACCAGGTAGCCCAGGGCGGGCGCCAGCAGCACCAGCGTCTCGACGGTGAGGCTCTCGGCCGCCCCCACGTTCGCTTGTTTCTTGACCAGCCCGTACACCCCGAAGCTGACGGCCAGCGTGAGCGCGATCCAGGGCAGCCGCCCGTAGTCGATCGTGAGCGCCACCACGGCCAGCGCGCCGAACCCCACGGCGGCCCACTGCAGCGCCCGCAGCCGTTCCCGCAGCAACACCACCCCGAACAGCACGCTGACCAGCGGATTGATGAAGTATCCGAGCGCGCCTTCCACCACGTGATCGCTGTTGACCGCGTAGATGTAGACGCCCCAGTTGACGGTGATGATCGCCGCCGCCAGCGCCAGCAACCCGAGCTTCCTCGGCTGCCGGACTAGCGCCTTGAACCATGACCAGTGCCTTCGCACGGCCAGCACCACGACGACCGCCACCAGCGACCACGCGATCCGGTGCGCCAGGATCTCGATGGGCCCGGAGGGTTTGAGCAGCGGCCAGTACAGGGGGAACAGTCCCCACATGGTGTAGGCGGCGACCCCGAACAGGACACCGCGTCGAAGGTCAGGCATGTACTAGAGTTTCGGGCATTACCATGCTTAAACACAAATGCGTATCGCTATACGGGATTATTTAGCCACCCTTAAAGGTTGCGGCTTAGGTATGGTGAACAGAGGCTACGGAGGTGGCACCATGGGGTGGCTGTTCGGCGGCAACAAGACATCGATGGTTCGACCGGAGGACGCCCTGGCGGGGCGCGCCACGGCCATGTCGGTCCCGGCGCGGCACGCGGTCCTGGACGCCCCTCTCGCCCCGCCCTATCCCTCGGGTGTGGAGATCGCCGACTTCGGGCTGGGCTGCTTCTGGGGCGCCGAGCGGAAGTTCTGGCAGACGCCCGGCGTCGTGACCACCGCGGCCGGCTACCAGGGCGGCTACACGCCCAACCCGACCTACGAAGAGGTCTGCAGCAGCCAGACCGGCCACGCCGAGGTGGTGCGGGTCGTCTTCGACCCGTCGAAGATCTCGTACGAGGAGCTCCTCAGGATCTTCTGGGAGTCCCACGACCCCACGCAGGGCATGCGCCAGGGCAACGACGTCGGCACCCAATACCGTTCGGCCATCTATTACCACTCCCCGGAGCAGCAGAAGGCGGCCACGGTCTCGCGCGACGCGTACCAGTCGGTTCTCAAGGAGGCCGGCTACGGCGAGATCTCCACGGAGATCGCCCCCGCGGGCCCCTTCTACTTCGCCGAGGACTATCACCAGCAGTATCTTCACCACAACAAAAACGGCTACTGCGGGATTGGGGGCACCAACGTCAAGCTAGGTGACCCATCCGAGTGGGCCGCCTGCCAGACGGGCCTGGTCTCGACCGAGGAGTAGCGCCGACTTCACCGGTACGGCTCGCGCCCGGCTTCTGGGCTGAGCCGTACCCGATTGTGGGGCTGGCCTCTGCCTTCCTGGTCGTGAGCCGTGTCCGTCTGCATGGCCTCGCCGTTGCTCCTTCATCGAGCTGGGAACTGATTCAGGGCGACCTTCTAAGGGCTGCTGCACGATTCATGACTGTTTTTCGCGCTGAGATCGGCCGGGTACGCGTCACCCACCGCGATGCCCCGGACTTCTACCTGACCGCCGCCGACCGTGAGGATCAGCGCGGGCAGACACTGGCTACGGCATCCCGTCTGTTCCTCGTCCTCATCAAGCACGATCCGACCGCCCGCGCGCTGGTCATCGCCATGCCCGAGGTCTTCCCCTGGGTTCGCCACCTCACCTCCGCCGAACTGCGTGCTTTCACGCTCGAACTGGTGGAGGCGCTCTCTGACGCCGCGGAACTCGATGTCGATGTCACCACACAGGAAGTCATCGCAGGCTGGCGGGCGACCGCTCGGATCAAGGCCGACCCCGCGCACTACGCCCAGGCTCGCAAGGCCACAAGTGGCGACTTCGGGCCGGTAGAGGTTTCAGCATGAGTCCGAAGCGTGGCGACCGGGTCACGGTCCCGCCTTCGGATGACGAATGGGATATCCGGTTCGGTACCAGTGATGCGGTCAAGGGATGGGACGAGTTGTGCCGTCATGCCCTGGGCCGCGGTGCCGCCGAGCTGCTCACCATCGCCGAGGAACTGCGTTATCACAACATCGGGCCAAAAGACCGGTCCGCTGCAGGGGATCTACCACCTTCCAGGCACAGTGCGGCGTTGTTCGCCTTGTTCGCCTTGTTTGCCGGGATGGCGGGTCAGGGTTCCGCGTGCCGGTCGAGGCCGAGCGTGGCGATGAGGTCTTCGTGGAGCTCGAACCAGACACGATGGCAGGAGTCCACGTCGGTGCGGTCGACCCAGGCGCCCTCCCCGGCTCGGGCGCGCGCCAGGGCTGTGGTGAATCGTGTGTCGTATCCGCGGAACCGGGTGAGGACGCGACCGAGCCGGTCTGCGAGTGGCGTGAGTGCCCGGTCGATGCAGGCGAGCTCATGGAGCACTCCGGCGTCCCAGGCGGGATCGGAGTGGTCGTTGACGGCGAGCCGATCGTCGGCGGTGGGCCGGAGTTGCCAGTCGGTGCAGGCTTGTAGCAGGAGGGCGTTCAGCGGGAGGAACTTGCGGTAGACGTCTCGGACCTCGTCGGCGGCGCCGACGAGTGTGAGCTCGGCCGCGAGCCGGCGCTCGTTCTCGGCCCGGCCCGGTTCGGTCAACGACCAGCCTCCGGCGCCGGCGAAGGCGGTGTGCTCAACCCAGCCACGTGCCTCGGCGTGGCGCAGCACCTCTTTCGTCGTGGCCCCATCGAGCCCGTACCGACGAGCGATCACCGGAGTGTCTGCGAACCCGGTGATACGCACGGCGTGCAGGACCAGGAGGCTGAGCGGAGAGTCCCGCGTCACGAGTCGGCGTCCTGTCGCGCTGCCAGGCGCATGTACCGCTGCTGGCACGCCTGCGGGGAGTTGAACCCCATCGCGTGCGCCATCTGCGCCCAGGTCAGTCCTGCGCTCCGGGCCGTGAACAGCAGGGCGGCTTCGAGTCCTTCGACCTCGGCGCGCGCGGCGGGCAGGAGGGCGAGCGCACTCAGGATGTCCTCCGGGCCAAGGTCGGCCCAGCGCCAGACGGCGAAGTGCGCGAGGTCGACCGCCGATGGCGGGGCGGGTGAGGGGCGCCACGGGCGGGCGTCGAGCTCATCTGCGCCCAGGCTCAGAAGACGTTCACGTGCGTCCTGCTCACGCTGGGCCTGGGCGTGGTCAGCGTGCACGTTGTGAGCGATGTCGTGCTTGCGTTGCATGCGTCTCAGGATGCACAATCAACAAATTGTTGTCAATTTTCTGTTGAAGGGTTGGGATGGATGATCGTACCTCTCATGGAGGCTGTCGCCGATACCTGCGGGGGCAAGGCCGGCGCACTCGGCGTGTTGCTCCGCGCGGGTCTGCCGGTTCCTGACGGCCTCGTCGTCTCGTTCGCCGCCTACCTCGCCGCTGTCCGCGACCTGGACCTCGGGCGGTTCGCCGGCGAGTCGGAAGATCTTGATGCGGCGCGGCAGGCGATCGAGGCCCGCCCGGTCCACGCCGCCGTGATCGATGCGCTGGGACGCGCACTCGACGAGCTCGGCGATCCGCCCGTGGCGGTAAGATCATCGGCAGCAAATGAAGACACCGGTCAGGCATCGGCGGCCGGTCAGCACGAGAGCTTCCTCGCTGTACACGGAGTCAGCGAGGTCGCCGATGCCGTACGTGCCTGCTGGGCCTCGCTGTTCTCCCCGCGTGCCATCGACTACCGGGCTACCTCCGGCCGCGACGACCAACCGTCCGACGATCTTGTGATGGCCGTCATCGTCCAACGCCATCTGGACGCCGAGGTATCCGGGGTCATGTTCACCCCCGCGGACCCGAACGACGCCACCCGGATCGAGGCGTCCTGGGGCCTCGGCCCCAGCATCGTCGAGGGCAAGGTCACCCCTGACGCCTACTGCGTCGCCGAGGACGGGTCGGTCACCCGCACCGTCGCAGACAAACAGAAGCGCCTTGACCGGCGCGGCACGCAGCTCGTCATCCGCGACGTGCCCACCGCTACCCGGGACCAACCGACGGTCGATGACGCGACCGCCATGCAGCTGGCCAAGCTGGGCAAACAGATTGCTGCCGTACTCGGTGGACCGCAGGACATCGAGTGGGCGATCGCCGACGGCCGCATCTGGGTTCTGCAAGCACGACCGGTCACCGCCGCACCCCCACCACCGATATCGCCTTCCGGCGCCTCGGACACCCCAGCCGCCACACTCGCCGGAACACCAGGCAGCCATGGGACCGTGACCGGCACCGCGAGGATCGTCCGTGGTCTCGGCGACTTCGCGCGCGTGCACCCGGGCGACATCCTCGTCTGCCCCTTCACCGACCCCGCTTGGACGCCGCTGCTGCGCATGGCCGCCGGCGTCGTCACCGAAACCGGAGGCGTGCTCTCCCACGCCGCGATCGTCGCTCGAGAGCACGCCATCCCCGCCGTCCTCGGCATCCCGAACGTGACGAGCAGGCTCCGCGACGACACCATCATCACCATCGACGGCACCACCGGCACCGTCACGGCGATCAACGCGTGACTGATCACTTCCGTCCCCGGCCGGGAGTCATCGCCAGAAGTCGCACGCCGCCGACGTGGCAACAGTGCCGGCAGCCGCAACGGCACGAACCCCGCCTCGTTCGCTGACGATGATCGCGCCGCCCGGCCGCGCACCACCAAGCCGACCCCACCCAAGCATCCCGCCGCCGAACCCACACGTACCGATCGAAAGGAGACGGGAAACAGGCCCGCACGGACCCCGCCCCTAACTACGCATGACAACTCGACACCTCTACCTAGCACGCCACGGCGCGGCCGACGCGTTTGGGGAACTCACCGACATCGGGCGCCGGCAGGCAGGTCTGCTGGGCGAACGGCTCGCCGGCGTACCGGTCGACGCCGTATGGCACTCTCCGCTACCACGCGCCGTAGCAAGCGCGCACGAACTCGTCCGTCATCTACCGAACGTGCCCGTAACCGAGGCCGCCGAACTCGTCGACCACGTGCCCTACGTTCCCAGCGCGGCCGAAACGCCCCCGTCCTGGGCCGGCTTCTTCGACGGCTACGACGAAACCGAGGCAGCCTCGGGCCAGAGGCTCGCCGAGGCCCTGGTCGCCCGGTTCGCGAAGGTCCCCGACACAACCACGAAAGGGACCCAGCCCGACACATATGAGGTCCTGGTGACGCACGCCTACCCGATCGCGTGGCTGGTACGGCACGCACTGGACGCGCCGCCATCCCGGTGGCTCGGGTTGAACAGCGCCAACACCGCGCTGACGGTCATCGAGTACCACAACGGCCTGCCGCCCACGATCGTGATGTTCAACGACATGAGCCACCTCCTGCCCGACCTACGCTGGACCGGGTTTCCCGAAGGCGTCAGGCCGTGAGGTAGCTCCTTGGCAATGTGTGGTCGGCCCGGGGCTCATCGCCTCCCACCGGCCCAGCATTTCCTCGGCCGTGCCGATGAAGCCCAGCAGTGGGGACGTGCGCGACATGCGGGCCAACTGGGCGCGGGACTTCTCCAATCGCGCGTCGATTGGGGCGCGGGCGGCCATCCACTCCTTGCGGCTGATCTCCCTCGCCGCCCATGCCTGGGCCAGCTCTTCCAACTGTTCTTCGTCCGCCCGTACCTCCTCGGCCAAGCCGTCATCGTCTCCGGCCTGGTGCCGTACCCGCTTGGCCAGCTCGGGGGAGTCGAGTGCGGTCAGCACCATGTCCCGCACGTACTCATCAGTGCGGGCGGCGTTGGTGGCCACTCCGCCGCAGGCCGCGGTGCCGGGCACGTTCGGACAGACGTAGCGCGGTACGCCGGAGCGGGGGCGTCCGTTCATCCGCCAGCCGCATCGCCCGCACCGCAGGATTCCGGACAGCAGATAGGTGCGTCCGGTGGCGGCCTGGGCGCGGAAGTCACGGCCCGGATTGCTCAACAAGGTGCGTAGCCGGTCGGAGTCGGTGGCGCTGATGATGGCGGGCCAGACGGCATCGGCCACGATCTCGCCCAGCAGCGGACGTGTGGTCTCCGCTGCGCTGCGAGGCGTGTGCTCGCGTCGTCCGCTGATCCGCGCCGAGGCCAGTAGCCGGCGCAATGTCGTCGGGATCCACTGACCTCCAGCAGGAGTCGTGATCTCACGCTTTCGGAAGTCTCGACACACGCTCGACAGCGACTCTCCGGCGAGCAACCGCCGAGCGGCCTCCCGGATCACCTCAGCTTCCTCGTCGATGACCGTGACGCGGTCCTCGGCGTAGCCGTACGGGCGCATCCCTCCGCCGGAGACCTTGCCCGCCTCGGCACTTTGGCGGCGCTGACGTTTCTGCCGTTCGGCCTTGTGCTCGGCTTCATGCCGGGCGGCGGCTCCGAGCATCCGGGCGATCAGGCGTCCGGTCGGGGTGGCGAGGTCGATCTCCCCGGTGACGGTGGCCAGCTCAACGCCGCGCCGGTCGGCCAGGTCGATCACGTCTTCCAGCTCACGCGGGGAACGGGTCAATCGGTCGACGTGCCAGCAGACGATGGCGTCAACGGTTCCGTCTTCGATGTCGGCCAGCAGTCGTTTCCAGGCGGGGCGTGGGGCTCCGGAATAGGCGCTGACGTCGTTGTCGGGGTAGACGTCCACCACGGTCCACCCTTTGCGCTCGACCAGGGCTCGGCAGTCGGCTTCTTGGCGGGCGACGCCCAGTCCTGCGCCCTCGCGGTCCTGGCTGATCCGGCAGTAGATCGCAGCTCTGCGCATGGGTCACATAGATACACGTTGGTGGGGACCGGGGTCTCTTGCCCGGTGGGCGTCGCGCCTGCGGGGGACTAAGCTCGGCCGTCGTGGGTTATCGGCTTGAGGCGATTCTCGGTGGCCATGCCTTACTACGCTCGTCAGCAGAGCCGTTCGCTGAGGCGAGGGTCGTGGCCCTGAGGCACGGCGTCGCCATGCTGCCCCTGACGGACGAATTGTTCGACGTCATCAACGAGGCCGATGGAGAGAAGCCACAGGACGACATCTTCTGGAAGTTCCCGGGCAGTGGGGAGGATCTCTTCAGAAGCTGGTCGCACGGCGGCGTTGTGGCCTACATCGAAGTGGAGCTGTTTGGCGGCGCAGGCAGTCAGGCCGCTGCTGTGTGGGAATCACGTCATGTTGTGATGGCTCCGTACATGGACGAGGACCTTGCCGGGCCTGCGGACGCCTGGCCGGTCAACGCCGCCTTGGCGAGGCTCGGTATCCGCTCCGATGGAAGTTCTCGCGACCTGTTCGCAGCCGTGGGGCTGGATTGCCATCGAGACACCGACGAGTGGGCGATGCACCACGGCGAGCATTGCCGGCGTTGATCTGATTCGGGAGTCACCACGGATGACGATTCCGGCGACCACTTCTCTACCGGTTCAAGATGGATCGGGTGTGCCGCGTGAACGTGGCCACCCCTCTGACCTGCGGTGACCAGGTGAGTGCGGCGGTCGGCCAGGACCTGGCTGAGCTGAAGGACGCTCATGCCGAACATCAGCACGCCCAACGGGACGTGCAGGGTCATCACCTGTGCGATGCCCAGCGCTATCTGGGCCAGCGTGAGCCCCAGGAACGCGACCGCGTACAGGATGGGCCTGGGCGAGCCGCCGCCCGGCCGCCATACCGAGATCGCGGTGATCAGATGCAACACCGCCGCGGTGAACACCCCGTACGCCGAAACACTGTGCAACGTTCGTCCGTCGGGCGAGGACAGCAGCAGTCCGGCGGTGATCGGCGCGGTGAAGACGGCCAGGGTTTGCAGGGCGATCGCGACACGCAGGTACATGGGTGACTCCTCGACGGTGCGGCAGGGGTGAAGACAGCGAACGGGCTGCCCGCAGGAAAGCTCAGCGAGCCTGGCCGGTACGCGGATCGCCGTCGAGAACCGGCGTCGGAACGCGTGATCGTCCCCGCGGCCGGCCACTTCGTGATGGGGGACCGGCCCCACCAGGTCACAAGTCTCGAACGCGCCGCTGAAGATCGAGAAAGGGAAAGACCTAGTGATGTCCACACCCACGATGACCGAGCAGGACAACCTCCAGTCTCGTCTGCCCGACCCCGTCCAGTTCTTCCCCGACCGCCGTTCCAGTTCGACGGTCACACGTCGTCGGGGCCGAAGGGTGGGAAATAGGGCTCGTCAAGGCGGGTGACCCGAAGGCCGGGGTTCTGCGCAGCGGCGATATCGATGTCAACATCTGCGTACAAAACGAGCTCGGCGAGGTGATCAAGGGGCGGCAACACCCCGAAGTCGCCATGCGCCAGAGTGAGGGATTCCAGGCCCGCGATGCCCTGCAAGCCGGACAGGCACTCCACGTCCACGTTCGACAGGATAAGCCGACGAACAGGGGTGCCGCTCAACTGCGCCACATCCACGTTGGCAGGGCCGGCCAGCTGGAGCAACTGCCACGACCGGCCCGTCAACGGTCCCAGGTCCATGCCGTTGATGTCCCACAGCAGCGCCTCCGTCACCTTCGGTAGCGTCCTGATGGGGTCGAAGTGCCATACCCACTCAAAGTCGGTGGTGAGGCGGCGGCGTCGCAGAATCGGATCCGCAGGCGGAGGCGTGAGGGTGTCGGAGCCGCACAACACCCGCCGCCATATCGGTGAAAGACCGTTCCAGAACTCCTCCCAGGTGTATTCGGTGTCCCACGCACCCTCGTAACCGGCCATCAACGCCTTCCGTCCTCCTCACCGACTCGCGGACAGTAGTAGATGTCCGAGCAACCGCAGTCAGAGAACTCGGGTAGAGGATCGGGAATACCGTTCATGATCGTGGACATGCGTTGAGGATCCCACGTCGCGAGAAAGGGCCGGGACGACCGCCGGGGCCATTACGGCCTCATGGGAAATAGCGGTTGGGACGTGCTGGCTTGAGCTCGTCGGGTGATGGGTGTATCGCGGTGGTTACCGCATCGCGGCGCGGTCGGACACCAGCGAGGCGATCGATTCGCCTGCTCGGGATGATCGTTGTGCGGCCCGCGGTAGCCGTTGTCGCCCTCGGCGGCTATGTCGAACGCCCGGCGGCCCGGCCGGTCTTTTCGCGGGCGGCGGACCTGTACTACATCCGTAGATCGCGTGGTAACAAGTCGCCTCGTCGGCGGTAGTGGCTGATAAGAGCGCGGGTTTGGTGGGCTTGCCGGAATCTGGACCAGGCCAGGACATGCTCGACGGCGCTGGCGGCCGGCACGATGAGGCGGGCGAA
>NZ_JBEZFS010000038.1:0-77609 GCF_040649575.1 Nonomuraea sp. NPDC048916 | reverse complement strand
AAGCGGCGGTCCCATGCCGTAGCGTTCACCCGGAAGGTGCGTCCGTTCTGTGCGATGTTGTGATCTCAGCAATCCGATCATCGCAGGTCGGAGGCACCTTCTTTATTTATTGATCTTCACCGGGAAATACCGCCTGAATAGCTGAGGCCAAGTGTCTACTTGATGACGATCAGGGTGCATCTGTCGGTCGGTCGTTGCCCTTCACGACCGTGACTCCGCGATGGGATCCTCTTCGACGGTATGGCCACGCTTGGGCTGGCCTGCTGGCTGGCATCGGCCCGAGGTAACCGCACACTCAGCGGGGCAGGAGGCGGGGCCTAGTTGCTGAGTGGGCGTACATCAAGCTGACCACGTGCTTCGTGCTTGTCGTCGGGCTGGCGTTGATAATTGTCTAGCTGCATGCCGCAGGGGCGGTGGTGGAGCTGCTGGCCCGGCTGCCGCCGGCTGGGGCTGGGGGGCGTGGCCGTGGTGGGTGGGCTGGGCAGCGTGACGCTACCTCAGGCTAGCGCCTTCAAGTTCGTAGCCGACAGCCAAGCGTGGCCCACAACTGGCCCACACCCGGTGAGCGTCAACGAGAACGGGCGGGACTCCGTGAGACTGGAGGCCCGCCCGTTCGTACGCTGTTCGCCCTGGTCAGCGGCCGGAACCGCTGATCAAGATCGTGTGCCCCCTGTAGGATTCGAACCTACGCACCCGGCTCCGGAGGCCGGTGCTCTATCCCCTGAGCTAAGGGGGCTCAACGTGTGACAAGGCTACCAGCATCAGCCCACCACTCGGCACGCGATAAACCTCCGATCACACATCCCAAGAAAACCGCACGTGACCGCGCCACTACGGGTAGCTTTGCCGCCGTGGGTGAGGTTCTTGGCAAAGTACTGGTAGTGGACGATGACGAGGTCATCCGTCAGCTGATCGCGGTCAATCTGAGCCTGGAAGGGTTCGAGGTCGCGACGGCCACCGATGGGCAGGACTGCCTCGAGCGGGTGCTCGACGTCATGCCGGATGTGATCACTTTGGACGTGATGATGCCGTGCCTGGACGGGTGGGTGACGGCGCAGCGGTTGCGCATGGAGGAGGCCACCAGTCACATCAAGGTGGTGCTGATCACGGCGCGGGCGCAGGATGACGACAAGAGGCGCGGCAGGGGCATCGGCGTGGACGCCTATCTCACCAAGCCGTTCGATCCGGCGGAGCTCATCCAAGTCGTGCGGGACCTGGCGGCAGGTGCCCGTATGTAATGAAACGCCCGTGCACATGCAGATGCGTCATTAGAGCAACCCGCGCTGGCGGGCCGAGGCGGCGGCCTGGGTGCGGGTGGAGGCGTCGAGCTTGCCGAGGATGTTGGACACGTGCACGCTGACCGTCTTCTGGGCGATGAACAGGCGTTGCGCGATCTCCCGGTTGGTCAGCCCCTCGGCCACGAGACGTAGGACCTCAAGCTCCCGGGCCGTCAGGCCGCCGTCCGCTTGCCCGCCGGCGAAGCGGGCTCTCCTGGCGAACTCCGCCAGGGCGTTTTCCAGCGGCACGGCCCGCAACTTGCCGGCCGTCTCCCTGGCCAGCTCCCACTCCGTCTGCGCGCCGTCGCGGTCACCGGCTGCCAGCAGGGCTTCGGCTAGCCGCCAGCGGGCTCGGGCCGTCTCGTAGACGAAGCCGAAGTCGAAGGCCGTCACCACCTCCCGCCACAGGTCGGGGTCGAGCCGCCCGTGGACCCGGTGCCACTCGGCTTCGACCCGCAGGGCCCAGGCCTGGCCTTCGGGGCCCAGCCGGCTGGCGTATCCCACGATGCCGTGGGTGACGACGAAGCGGGCCTGCTCGACCAGCTCGTCGGCTCCTTCCGTGATGCCGAGGTCTCCGAGTGCCCACAGCCCGATGGCGGCGACGCGCATGGTGCCGGACTCGCCGGGCAGCAGGGCGGCGAGCGCGGCGCGTACGTGGTCGAGGGCGGCGGACGGGTCACCCTGCCAGAGGGCATGCTCGGCGGCCAGCCCGCGCGACATGTAGGAGGCGAGCGCGTCGGACCAGAACGGGCGCAACCAGTCGAGACGGCTCTCGACGACCGGCAGCCCTCGCCCGACCTCCAGGAACAGCGCGAAGGACGACAGCACTGCCTCGGGCAGGGTGCCGACGCGGGCGCCGAAGGACGCGGCCACGACCTCGGCCTGGTCCCAGTCGCCGGACACGTAGTAGGTGAGGAAGCGGAGGAAGCGCAGGTCGGTGCCGTAGGTGCTCCACTTGAGGCCGTTGGCGAAGGCCAGCTCGATGCCCTCGTCGGCGGCGTGCGCCGCGTGGTGGAGCGCCCCCTCCTCGAAGTGGATCCGGGCGTGGTGGAATCGGGCCCGCAGGTCCATCGCGAGGTCTCCGGTGCTCTCGGCGAGCGCGACGCTGACGAGGTCGTGGGCCTGGGCCATGTCGCCTCGGGCTTCTGCGTGGATGGCCAGCGTGAGCAGCGCGCCGACCTCGGCGTCGCGGGCTCCGGCGGCGCGGGCGGTGTCGAGGGCGCGGTGGGCGAGCTGCTCGCCCTCGGCGTGGCGGGGGCTCCAGGTCAGGGTGCGTGCGTGGGTGGCCAGGGCGCGGGCCAGGGCCGCCTGGTCGGTGGCGGTGGCGACGGCTCGCTCGGCGGCTTCGATGGCCCCTTGCTGGTCGTCCATCTCGATCAGGTAGTAGGCGAGGCGCTCGCTGACCTCGCAGGTCTGGGGCAGGGCGCGGAGTTGGGTGATGGCCCGGTGGTTGTCGCCGCTGTCGGCGGCCATGACAGCGCTGCGGAAGGCCAGCCGGACGCGGCTCTCCCCGGCCAGCGAGGCGGCGTCGTCGACGCGCTCCCACAGGCCGAGCGCCTGGTCGTAGTGGCTGTGCGCCTCCGCCGGCGCGCCGAGCCGCTCGGCCACCCGGCCGGCTTCGGCCGAGGCGGCGAGGGCTCCGGCCAGGTCGTGGCCGGCCAGGTGGTGATGGGCCAGCTCGGCGGGTGAGGTGAGCAGCCGGGCGAAGGCGGCGTGCAGCCGGGTGCGCTCACCTGGCAGCAGGTCGGTGTAGACGGCCTCCTGCAGCAGGGCGTGGCGGAAGGTGTAGCCGTGGCCGGTGACGCGGAGCAGGCCGCGGGAGACGATCTCGCGGACGGCCTCCTCGAAGACGTCGAGCGGCAGGCCGGAGACCTCGCGCAGCAGGTCGTCCTCGACGCGCCGGCCGGCCACGGCAGCGGCCCGGAGCACCCGCTGCCCGGGCTCGGACAGCACCTCGACCCGCGACATCAGCAGGCTGGCGAGGCCGTCGGGCAGGCTGTCGCCCTCGGCGAGGGCGGCGTAGAGCTCTTCGGCGTAGAAGGGGTTGCCGTCGGCGCGGGTGACGATCTCACCCAGCTCGCCGGCCTCGATCTCGCCCATGGTCGCGACGTAGTCGGACATCTCGCCGGCGCCGAGCGGGCCGAGGTCGATCGGGGTCACCGAGGGCAGGCGCTTCAGCTCGGCCAGCACGGGCCGCAGCGGGTGGCGGCGGTGGAGGTCGTCGGTGCGGTAGGTGCCGACCACGCACACCTGCTCGGTCTGCACCATCCGGCTCAGGAAGACCAGCAGGTCACGGCTGGACCGGTCGGCCCAGTGGAGGTCTTCGATGACGAACAGCACCGGCTGCAGGTCGGCCAGCAGCCCGAGCAGCGAGCCGAACAGCCGCTGCTGGGTGAGCCCCGACGAGGGGGCGGTCTCCACCCCGGGCAGCAACTGGCCGAGCATGGGATGGGCGGCCACCGCCTCGCGCACGGCGGGCTCGGCGCCGCGCAGCGCGTCGGCCAGCGGAAGGTAGGGCAGGGTGTCGCCGAGCTCGGCGCACTGCCCGGACAGCACGTGGAAGCCGCGCTCACGGGCCTGGCCGGCCAGCTCGGCCACCAGCCGGGTCTTGCCGATGCCGGCGTCGCCGCCGACGAGGGCGACCCCCGCCGTGCCCGCGCCGGCGGACTCGAGCACCCGCACGAGTCTCTCCAGCTCGACGCCACGCCCGACGAGAAGACCATTCACGCCCGCCACTATGCCACGCCCCACCGACATTCTCATTGGTCCACGAATACAGCCATGGATTGGCTCTGATGACCGGACCAAAACCGTTCTACGCTAAGTATTCATGATCTCCTGGTCGACGTTCGCGCCCTTCGTGGCCGCCTCGCTGGCGCTGGTGCTGATCCCCGGCCCCAACCACCTCTACATCACCGCCCGGGGCCTCACCCAGGGCCGGCCGGCCGCGCTGGCCAGCGCGTTCGGTGTGGAGGCGGGCACGCTGGTGCACATCGCGGCGGCCGCCGCGGGGCTCTCGTACCTGATCACGAAGTCGGCGACGCTGTTCGCGATCGTCAAGTGGGCGGGCGTGGCCTACCTCGTCTACCTGGGGATCCGCGCGTTCACCAGCAAGGAGCCGGCCCGGGCCGCGACGCTGAAGCCGCAGCCGCTGCGCAAGGTCTTCTTCGAGGGCGTGGTGGTGAACGTCCTCAATCCCAAGGTCATGCTGTTCTTCCTGGCGTTCCTGCCGCAGTTCGTGGACCCGGCCGCCGGATCGGCCGCGGCGCAGATCGTGCTGCTCGGCGTCACACTGCTGCTACTCGGCCTGCTGTCCGACATCGCGTACGCGTTCACGGCAGGCACCCTGGGCAGCAGGCTGGCGGGCGGGGCGAAGGCGCTGCGCTACTTCAGCGGCGTGGTCTACCTGGGGATGGGCGTCGTCGCGGCGTTCACCGGGAGAAAATGACCACATGGCGCCGAGGAAGCAGCAGGAGATCTTCGACGCGACGCTGTGGCTCGTCGCGGAGAAGGGCTATGACGGGCTGACCGTGGAAGGCGTGGCCGAGCGGTCCGGGGTCAACAAGACGACGATCTACCGCTGGTGGCCCTCGAAGGCGGCGCTGCTCGGGGCGGCCCTGGTGGAGGCCGACGTGCTGGGGTTCGAACCGCCTGACACGGGCAGCCTGCGGGGCGACCTGATCGCGCTGGTCGAGGAGATCCGGCGGCTGCTCACGGAGCCTCCCGCCAGGGACATCGCGGTCGCCGCGCTCGGCGCCGCCGCCCGCCATCCCGAGCTCGACACGCGCCGCTTCTTCACCGACCGGTTCGTACGGGAACGTCAGATCTTCGAGCGAGCCGTACGGCGAGGCGAGCTGCCGGAGTCGGTCGACCCGATGCTGGTCGTCGACCTGCTGGCCGGGGCGGTGTGGGTCAGGGCGGTGTTCCGGGGGCTGCCGCTCCCCGACGGGTTCGCGGCCGAGGCGGTGTCGGCGGTCCTGGACGGGGTCGAGCGGGGCTGACGGGCCCTCAGGGCGCCTCGGCGAGAGCGGCGGGGATGCGATCGAGCACGGGATGCGGCACCAGGCCGTAGGCGTAGAAGTCGAGCGCCATCGCCCCGGCGGCCTTCGCCCCGCGCGCCTTGGCGACGAGCCGGTCGGCCGAGTCGCTGTCGGGGAACCCCGGCCGCAACACCGCCCGCACCTCACGGTCCTTGCCCACGGAGCGCAGGTAGGCGCCCACGTCGTCGGCCACCCGGGCGGCGTCGCGGGCGTAGGCCAGCACCCCGAACGCGGGCACCAGGTCGCCCAGCGCGACGAGGTCGACGCCGAGCTGCCAGGCGTCGTGGGCGGCCAGCCCGGGCGTCGGCAGGCCGTCGGTGTAGCCCTTGACGGCCCCGGTCGAGTCGATGAACACGAGCTTCGACCCCTCGTCGGCCACCGCGGACGCGACCTCCGACACCAGCGTGGTCACGGTCTCGGAACGGGCCCGGGCGTAGGCCACCACGTCGGGACCCGCGTAGGCGGTCAGCGCGGCGCGGGTCACCTCGCCCTGCGCGGGCGCGTCGCCGTCGAGAACGCCGCCCACGATCCGGGCGCACTCCTCGCGCGCCACCTCGGCGTCCACGCCCAGGTCGGTGGCGCGCCGCATGCAGTAGTCGCAGAAACAGAGCCCGAACAGGTAGGCGTCCATCGGCCCCAGCGGCACGAACGACCGCTGCGGCTTGAGCGGCCGGAAGTGCAGCGACTCGGCCACCACGCTGTCGACGCCGAGCCGGGCGACGGCGCGGGCCAAGGCGACGGCGTAGTCGCGCACGTCGGGATGGGCCGGGCACAGGTCGGTGAGCGAGCCACGGTCACCGAAGCAGTCGCGGACGGTCACGTCGGGGTGCTGGCCGCCCAGGGTGGCGTTGCGCAGGAAGACGGTCCAGCCGTGCAGCTTCAGCCCGCGCCGCGAGCACGCCTCGCGCACGCCGTCGAGCGCTCCGGTGTGGCCGGCGGCGGGCTTGAGCCGCAGCCCGGCGAACAGCTCGGCGGGCAGCGGGAAGTGGGCGCCGTCGTGGCGGACGGTCAGCCGGGACAGCCCGTGGGGGGTGACGTCACGAGAGGCGTGATGCACGACGCCGACGGTGATCCCCGCCACGCCGTAACCACTGACCCTGTCGAGCACCCGCTCCACGCCCTCGCCCCGTAGGTCCTCGACGAAGGCGTACACCGAACTGTCCACGAGCCGACCTTACAGTCCTGGTCATCCGCTCTTGTGCGCCACGAAGTCGATCTCGACAAGGATGTCCATCAGGTCTGATCCGACCGTGGTCCGCACGGGGTACGGCTCGGTGAAGTAGGACTTGTAGACCGCGTCGTAAGCGGCGAAGTCGCGCTTGAGGTGCTGCAGGTGCACCGTGGACTTGACCACGTCGTCGTAGCCGAGGCCGTGGGCCGCGAGGATGGCGCCGAGGTTGCGCATGACCTGGTGGGTCTGGGCGGCCACGTCGTCGCCGACGACCTCGCCGCTCCGCGGGTCGATCGGGCCGGCGCCGGAGGTGTAGACGAAGTCGCCGACGACCAGGCCCTGGGAGTAGGAGCCTCTGGGGGCGGCGCCGGCGGTGGTCTTCAGTTGCTTCTTCACGATCTCTCCTCAGGAATGCGGCTTCTCAGAAGTGCGGGTCTCATAGAGCTTGACTCATTCGCGCCCTGGGGCGCTCCCCCACCGCCTGCCTGGCACCTTCACGCGCGAGTTAGCGTGATCGCCGGTGCCTCACGCGCGGTGTTCATCCTCCTGGTTCTGTCTGAGTTGGGTGAACAGTTCCACCAGGTGTTCGAGCCGGCCGCCTGGGCGGTCGATGGGCTGGCGAAGGCCCTCGCCGCCGCCCGTCTGCTGGAGGACGCCCGCGCCATGGACCTGCGCCGGCCTCAGAGACCTCGTGGCACTCGGAGGCGATCCCGCTTCTTGAAGGCCGCGTAAAGAACCGCCACCGACCCGGCGATCACGGCTCTCCGGAGCTTCGCAAAAGAGTGCGGGGAACCCCGCCAGAGGGTTCCCCGCACTGCGACTCCAGGAAGGGTCAGACTCTGGCCTCTTCCCCGACCTCGGCCTGTGACGCCGAGGTCACCTTCGGCGCCCGGCGTCCGGGCATCCACCAGTTGGCCTTGCCGAACAGTTCCATCACCGCGGGGACGAGGACCATCCGGATGATGGTGGCGTCGATGAGCACGGCGACGGCCATGCCCAGACCGATCTGCTTGACCGCGACGTCGGAGCCGAGCAGGGCGGTCGTGAAGACGGCGATCATGATGGCGGCCGCGGCTGTGATGACCTTGGCGGTCCGCGCCAGCCCGCGAGTGACGGCCGTGCGGGTGTCGCCGGTGCGCTCGTACTCCTCACGGATCCGCGAGATCAGGAAGACCTCGTAGTCCATCGACAGGCCGAACAGGAGCGGGAACATCATCATCGGCACCCAGGTCGTGATCGGCATGTCAGTGGGGAAACCGAGGACCGAGCCCAACCATCCCCACTGCACGATCGCGACCAGCACGCCGTAGGCGGCGCCGATCGACAGCAGGTTCATCACGGCGGCCTGCAGCGCGATCGTGACCGACCGGACCAGCGCGATCAGCAGCACCAGGGACAGCACGATGACGACCGCGATCATCAGGGGCAGGCGCGAGCTGGTTTCCTCGGCGAAGTCGATCGCGCCGGCGTTCGGGCCGCCGACATAGACCCCTTCGCCGCCGGATGCCTGGGGCAGCACGTCGTCGCGCAGCTTGTGCACCAGGTCCGCGGTCGCCTCGTCCTGGTACCCGGTCTTGGGGAAGGCCATGAAGATGGCGGCCTGCCCGTCCTTGCTGACCCGGGGCTGCGTGGCGTAGGCGATGCCCTCGGTCTTCCTGACCGCTTCGACGACGTTACTCAGATCGGCGTCCTTGGAGTCGACCTCGGTGGCGAAGATCAAGGGCGCGCCGTAGCCGGGACCGAAGCCCTCGGAGATGATCTTGTATGAGGTGTAGCTGCTCCTGTCATGGGGCTGGACACTGGCGTCGGGCAGGCTCAGCCGCATCGACAGCGCGGGGGCGGCCAGCAGCAGCAGGCTCGCACCGGCCGCAATCGCGGCGACCAGCGGCTTGCGCTGCACCACGCCGGCCCAGCGCTCGGCGGGGGTACGACGCTCCCGGGACGGGACACCGTCGGCCCCGTGCCGGCGGGACGCGCGACGGGGCAGACGCAGCGAGTTGATCTTGTGGCCGGCGAAGCCCAGGAACGCCGGCACCAGGGTCACCGCGGCGAGCATCGTGACCAGCACGGTCACCGACGCGCCGATGGCCACGCCGGTCATCATCTTCTGTCCCATGGCGATCAGGCCCAGCAGCGCGATCACGACGGTCGTGCCGGCGAACAGCACCGCGTGACCTGCGGTGGTGATGGCCTTGACCGTGGCGCTCTCGGGCTCGTCGCCGTCCTGCAGGTTGTCCTTGTAGCGGGTCAGGATGAACAGTGCGTAGTCGATGCCGACGCCGAGCCCGATCAACGCGGAGACGAGCACAGTGAAGTCCGGCGAGGGGACCACGTACCCCACGATCTTCATCAGGGCGGTGCCGCCGAGGACCGCCATCAGTCCGGTCACGATCGGCAGGCCCATCGCCACCAGCGACCCGAAGGCGATGAACAAGATCACCGCTGCCGCCAGGATGCCCACGCTCTCGGCCGAACCCTGCGGGGGTGTCTCGGCCTTTTCCGCCTTCTCCCCGCCCAGCCCCAGCGTCACGCCGTCACCGGAGGCATCCTTGACCGTGTCCACCAGGGACTTGACCTTGGACTTCTCCACATCCTTGTCGGTCAGCGGGATGGTCGTACGGGCGATACGACGATCCTTCGTCACCAGATTCTCGTCCTGATACGGCGAGGTCACTGGTCCTGTGATGGGTGAGGCGGCTAGATCGGCGATGACCTTCTCGATCTTTTGCCGGGCGGCGGGGTCGTCGATCCCCTTGTCCGCCTTGATCGCGAGAGTCAGCGTGTCCCCTTGCTGCTCGGGGAAGTGCTTCTCGATCAGAACCTGCGCCTTGGCGGACCCGGAGTCTCCGCCGGAGTAGTCGTTGTCGGAGGCGGCGCCATAGCCGAAGCCGACGAACGCCACGGCGATGACGCCGACGATCCAGGTCAAGAGGACCAGGCGACGGCGCCGGTAGCAGAACCGGGCTAGTCCCGCCAGAGCTCCATCCGTACGGGAAGTCTCGGTTGTCGTCATCTTCTCCTCGAGCCCTCTTCTCTTTCACAAGCCTCTGAAATCCGATGACCGGATATGGCCTGATCATGTCCGCCGGGTGCGCCGCCGGTCGTCCCGCTGAGGAATCCACTTCGCGCTGCCGCCGATGGCGCACCCCGATGCTGCGGATGCCGCAGGCGCCGGGAAGGTACTGCGTGCGCGGTAGCCAGCCGCTCGTCCGCGAGCAGGACTCGGGCTTGAGAAGTACGCGTCTCAGGCGTACGTGATGATCTCGTCAGAAGTAGGTGTTGATCTCGCCGACGGCCCGGTAGTCACGGTCGACCAGTGGGAGCGTGCGCCACTTGTCGAACGCCGTGCACGGGTGGGAGATGCCGAACGCGAGCAGGTCGCCCGGCTTGAGCCCGTCGGCGCGCACCACCGTGTGCTGGTCCTGGATGGCCATGACCGTGACGCCCCCGCGCTTGGGGACGGGCAGCCCTTCGTCGTAAGGGGCGTCGCGCTTGCCCATGCCGACGATCGCCAGGCCCGGCTCGGGGGTGGACAGCACGTGCGCCCAGATCTCGAGCGCGGGCCGCAGCTCGCCCTCCATGCGGTTGAACGGGGTGCGGTCGCGGTAGTAGCCGTCGTCATGGCCGACGTAGGCGCCGCTGCGCAGCACGATCGTGGCCTGGGTGGCGACGAGCTCGCGGCCGATCACGTCGAACCATTGGCTGCCGCCGACGGACAGGACGGGGTTTCTTACCCTCAGGTGCTCGACCGCGTCCTGCAGCCGGCGCAGGTACGCCTGGACCTCGTGGGCGCTCTTCAGCGCGCCTTCGTACCCGGCGATTCCGGCCAGCTCGACGCCGGGGGTCTCCTGGATGTGCCGGGTGACTTCGAGCAGCTGCTCCAGCGACCGGCAGCCGGCCCGCCCGCCGTCGTGTCCCAGCTCGGCGAGCACCGTGAACGGCCGGGTCGAGGCGTGCCGGGCGAGGATGTCCACGCCGGTCACCGAGTCGGCGAAGCTGAGGAACTCGAAGCCCGGGTCGCGCGCGAGCTCTCCGGCGGCCCATTCCAGCCCGGCCGGGTCCACGACCTGGTTGGCCACCATGACGCGGGCGGCGCCGAACCCCCGTGCCGCCATGGCCTGCCGTGTGGTGGCCACGGTGAGCCCCCACGCGCCCGCTCCGAGCTGCATGGCGGCGATCTCGCGCGACATGTGCGTCTTGACGTGTGGCGCCAGCTCCATGCCGTGGTCGCGGGCGAAGGCCGCCATGGTGGCGATGTTGTGCTCGAGTGCCTCGCGGTGCACGACCATCAACGGGAAGGCGAACCCTCCCTCGAAGACCGTCCGCTCCAGCGATCCCTGCACGGCATCCCCCTTTGGTCGGGTCCGACCCTATCCCCTCGGGCGGCGAGCCCTTCGTGGTCACGAAGGGCGCAGCGCCCGGCCGGGAGTCGCCCCGGTGGGCTCGCCTCCGTCCAGCACCCGCACCCCTGACACCAGCACGTCGTCGACTCCGGCCGCCGGCAGGCGCGGAGCCGCGTAGGTCGCGCGGTCGGCCACCGTGGCGGGGTCGAACACCACCACGTCCGCCGCGAACCCGTCTCGCAGCAGCCCTCGCCCCGCCAGCCCGAAGCGCCGCGCCGGATGCGAGGCCAGGTGGACCGTGGCCTGCTCCCACGTCCAGTCGCCGAGCTCCCGCACGTGCTGCCCGAGGAACCGGGCGAACGCCCCGAATCCGCGCGGATGCGGATGCCCGCCCACGTAGATGCCGTCGGAGCCGCCGGTGTGCGAGGGGTGGCGCAGCATCCTTCGTACGGACTCCTCCCCTTCCGGCCCCTCGTCGGGGCGGGCCGTCACGCAGCCCGCCTCCAGGCGGGTCTCGACGAGCAGCCGGCGGCAGAACTCGGCCGGCGCGAGGCCCGCCCGCTCGGCCGCCTCCACCATGTCCAGTCCCTCGGCCCAGGCGAGACCGGGCGCGTGTGAGATCGTCAGCCGCGGCCAGGTCTCGGCCAGCTGCGGCCACCAGGCGTCGAGTTCGCCGGAGGCCAGCATCTCCAGAGCCCGGCCGGTGTCGGCCCCGGGCACCTCGGGCGGCAGCACGACCATCGCCAGGATCGTGTTGCCGCGCAGGTAGGGGTAGGTGTCGAAGGTCAGGTCGACGTCTCTGGCGAGCGCGTCCTCCACCAGCGGCAGCAGGACGTCGGCCGGGCCGTGCAGGTGGGAGACGTGCGCCGCCGCCCCTGACCGGGTGGCGATCTCCACGACCTCCGACATGCCCACGCCGGCCGCGGCGCCGTAGGCACGCATGTGGGTGACGTACGGCCGGCCCCCGAGCGGCTCGCAGAGCGCGGCCAGCTCCTCGGCGGAGGCGTAGCGGCCGGGTAGGTACTCGAGCCCGCTCGACAGCCCGGCCGCGCCCTCCGCCAGCCCCCGCTCGACGTGAGCGATCATCCGGGCCAGCTCGTCGCGCGTGGGCGCGGCCGGGGAGGGGCCCATCACGTCGTAGCGGATGGTGCCGTGCGGGAGCAGGTAGGCGGTGTTGATCGCGACGGCCCGGTCATAGCCGCCGAGCAGCTCTCCCACGGTCAGCGGCCCCTCGGTCAGCGGCCCGTTGACGGCGGCGAAGTAGCGGGAGGCGTAGGCGACGGTCGCGGCGGAGCCCGGGGCGAAGGACAGGCCGTCCTGGCCGAGCACGAACGTCGTGACCCCCTGCCGCAACGCCGCCAGTTGCACCGCCGGGTCGAAGACGGCCGCGTCGCCGTGGGCGTGGCAGTCGACGAACCCCGGCGCCACGAACCGGCCGCGCGCGTCGATCACGGTCGCCGCCTCGGCGCCGTCGAGGCGGCCCACCGCGGCGACGCGGTCGCCGCGGATCGCCAGATCCGCCCGGTACGGCGGAGCACCGGTCCCGTCGAGCACCCGTCCGCCGCTGATGATCACATCGAAGGCCACTCAAGGATTAAACCCGATCGGCCCGGCGGTAAGGCTTCACGAGCCGCTGCCGTTTCGCGAGCCGGTCCGGCCTCCGCATCGGGCCGCCGGATCGACGGGCCGCTCGGCGAGCAGGTCGCGGGCCTGCGCCCGGGCCAGGTTCCAGCCGTTCCACGGGTCCGGGCGGTCCAGGCCGTTGGCGCGCACCACGTCGGCCAGCACGCAGCTGCGTTGCGGCTCCGGCAGCCGGTCCAGCGCCGGCACGGCCTCGGCGCCCAGGTCGCCCAGGTAGTCGGAGTCGATCTTGGTGATGCCGCGCACCTCCACCTGCGTCCGGGCCACCTGCAGGTCCGGGTTCACGAGGGCGAAGGCGCCGAGCCCGATCGCGGTGACCAGCACGACCGTACGCGGCAGCCAGCCGGAGCCGCGGCCCGCCAGCCGTACCGCTCCGGCGAGCAGCACCAGCACGAACACCGCCCCCAGCCACCAGACCGTGGCCTGCACGGACAGGCGGAGCCGCGACAGCCCGTACGCGTCGGTGTAGAGGTTCATCCGGTGCAGGGCCGAGGCCAGCACGACCATGGTCAGCGCGCACAGCACGCCGAGCTGGCCGGCCAGCACCCAGCGCTCGCGGCGCGCGGTCCGGAGAACGCCGCCGGCGACCGCGACGATGCCGAGCACGAACACGCTGACCACGACCAGCTGGAAGAAGCCCTGCCTGGCGTATTCGGCGTAGGTGAGCCCGGCCGTCTCCAGCACCCAGGCGTCACCGCCGAACAGCGCGGTGATCTGCACCGCGACGAACGCGAGGAACAGCAGGTTCACCGCCGTGAGCGGCACCAGCCAGATGGCCCTGCTCACGGCCACCTTGACCTCGGGCCCGACGGGGTCGGAGACCGGCCTGAGCGCGACCAGCACCACGGCCGCCAGCAGCACCGCGCCCACCGCGAACAGGAAGATCCGCATCGGCAGGGACTCGACCCAGTCGGGCGTGGCGGTCAGGCGTTCCACGTAGGAGGCGAACACCGCGTCGGCCGAGGTGAACAGCAGCCCGAACACCAGCAGCAGCACGGTCGTGATGCCCAGCGCGGTGAGCATCGGCATGACGCGGCGCCTCGCGGTCAGCTTCTTCAGCGGTTTGGCCAGGAACCACGGCACGGGCCCCAGCGCCAGCAGCACCGACACACCGCCCCTGATCACGCCCAGCCATCCGAGCCCGGCCCCCGACACGGCCAGCGCGGCCAGCCCGGAGCCCGCCACGAGCAGCACACCGACCAGCCAGTCCGCGTCCCTGACCGCGGCCATCGAGATCAGCCAGTACGCCACCAGCCCGAATCCGAGCGTCCACGGCGTCATCCGGCGCAGCACCGCCGGCAGCGCCGCCGCGCCCAGCACCATCGCGACCAGCACCAGGCCCAGCCCGGCCTGCGCGTCGGGCAGCGCCACCGCCGTGAACACCCCCGCCCCGGCCGCCGCCGGCAGCAGCCAGCGCGGCGTCTCGGGCAGCTCCGGGCGCGGGAACAGCGGCGGCGGCACGTACGGGGGCGGCGGTTGCCCCGGTCCGAACGTCTGCGCCTGGTGCGGCCCGCCCGGCCTCGGCTGACTCCCGCCGTCCCCTGGGTACGCCCCGCCCTGTCCCGGGTACTGGCCCCCCCGGAGCTGAGCGGCCTGCCTCGCATGCGGGTCGCCCTGCCCCTGGAGCGGAGCGGCCTGTCTCGCATGCGGACCGCCCTGCCCTTGGTACGGGGCCGGCTGGCCCTGGTACGCGAACCGGCGGCCGGGGCCCGCGCCGATGGCCGTGCCGATGGCGCCGACGAGCGCGGTGCAGAGCACGAGCGTGACGAGGGCCGCCCCGTCGCCCACGGTGACACTCACGAACACGGCCGCGAACATGCCGCCCACGAAGCCGAAGAGCAGCCCGATGAGGGTGCCGGCCACCATCCGCGCCAGCCTCGGCCCGTGCTCGGCCCCCGGCCGCGCTCCCTCCCCCGGAACCGCCCGGGACTCCGGCACCCGCGCCAGCACCGGACCCGTCACAGCCACGGCGCCACCTCTCCCGGTCACTTCGGACGTCACCTCCCATGTGCCCGCCGCGACAGCCGTGGCGGCGGAGCCCACCGCCCCGACGTCCGCCGCCCCGCTGGTGCCCACGGAACCGGTGGTCACCGCCGCAGCGGTCCCGGCGCTCACGTCGGACCCGCTCGCTGAGCCGGTTGGACCGGGCTCGGTCGCCGCGGCGTCCGTACCGGCCGCCCCGGCTCGCGCGGTTGCCCGAGCGCCGGCCGCGTCCTCGGCGATGGTCGCGGCCACCGAAGTGGCCATCGCCGCGGCTGCCGGACCGCCCGCCGCCCCGGCCCCCGTGGTCGGAACGGGCACCGCGATCGGGGCCGCCTCCGGGGTCGGAACGGCCGGCGTGGGCCACGCTTCGACCGCCCCCGCCGTGGGGTCGGTCGCCGGTGTGTCCGTGAGCGGGTTCGGAGGGGTGGGGGTGGTGGGAAGGGCGGGCTCCGCCTGCCGTCCCTCCAGTGGCACATCCGCCATCGTCGTCCTCCCTGGTAATTCGACGATCATGCGGCACCCCGCGCCGTCGTCGATGCGGATCGAACCGCCGTGCAGTTCGACGATCTCTTTCACGATGGCCAGCCCCAGCCCCGCTCCCCCGGCGTCGGCGGCGCGGGCCGTGTCGAGCCGGGAGAAGCGCTCGAACACGCGGCTCCGGGCCGAGGCGGGGATCCCGGGCCCCTGGTCGGCGACGGTGATCTGGACGCCGCCCTCCGTGGGGGAGGCCAGCACGGTGACCACGCCGCCGGGCGGGCTGTGCCGTACGGCGTTGTCGAGCAGGTTGGCCAGCACCTGGGCGAGCAGGTCGGGGTCGGCGCGGACGACGAGGCGGCCGGGGACCGCCGGGGCGAGCCGGACGTCCTCGCGCGCCAGCGCGCTCTCCCGCACCGCCTGCACGAGCAGCGGCGCGAGCTCGATCGCCTCGGGCTCGATCAGCCGGACGCCGGAGTCGAGCCGCGACAGGTCGAGCAGTTGCGCGACGAGCCGGCCGAGGCGTTCGGTCTGGGCGAGCGCGGTGCGCATGGTGACGGGGTCGGGCGCGGAGACGCCGTCCACGACGTTCTCCAGCACGGCCCGCAGCCCGGTGATGGGGGTGCGGAGCTCGTGGCTGACGTTCGCGACGAGTTCGCGCCGCTGCCGGTCGACCTCGCCGAGGTCGGCGGCCATCGCGTTGAACGCCCTGGCCAGCTCCCCGACCTCGTCGCGTGAGGTGGCGCGGACGCGCAGCGTGTAGCGGCCCTTGGCGATGGTCTGCGCGGCGCGGGCCATCTCGCGCAGCGGCTTGGTCATGCCCATGGCGAGCACCTGCACCATGATCAGGGCGAGCACCACGGCGACGGCGATCCTGACGTCGCGGGTGAACCCGGAGTTGATGCCGACCTCGTTGATGACGAACGCGGTCCCGACGGCCAGCACGATCACGATGCCGAGCTTGACCTTGATCCGGCCGAGGAAGTCGAGCGGTCTCATGGCCGCACCAGGGCGTAGCCGACGCCGTGGACGGTGCGCACCACGTCGGAGCCGAGCTTGCGGCGCAGCGCGCGCACGTGGCTGTCGACGGTCCTGGTGGCGGCGGCCTCGGAGAAGCCCCACACGTCGGACAGCAGCCGCTCGCGCTCGAACACCTGGCCGGGCCGTTCGGCGAGGCGGCGCAGCAGGTCGAACTCGGTCCTGGTGAGCTGCGCCTCCGTGCCGCGCACGAACACCCGGCGGGCCGCGGTGTCGATCTCCACCTCGCCCACCCGCAGCACGGTGTCCTCGGCGGCCAGCTGGGCGGCCCGTTCGACCCGGCGCAGCAGCGCGTGGATCCGCGCCACCAACTCGCGCATGCTGAACGGCTTGGCGAGGTAGTCGTCGGCGCCGACGCCGAGCCCGACGAGCACGTCGGTCTCCTCGCCGAGCGCGGTGAGCATGAGCACGGGCACCGGCCGGGCCGCCTGCATCCTGCGGCACACCTCCAGCCCGTCCAGGCCGGGCAACAGCCGGTCGAGGATGACCAGGTCGGGCTCCGCCCTGCCGTACTCGATCAGGGCGGTCTCGCCGTCGCCGGCCACCCGGACGTCGAACCCCTCGGCTGCCAGCCTGTCGCGTACGGCCCTCGCGATGGTCTCGTCGTCCTCTACCAGGAGGACACGTCGCTGCTCTGCCACGGACGAAAGCCTAGAAGGGGGCCGTGCAGACGACACTCCCCTAATCGTGCACATCCGGTGCAGACTTGGACGGGTGAACACTGCCGGATATCTCCGCCACCTAGGGCTTACCGACCTGCTGAACACCCCGCCGACGGCCGAGAGTCTCCGGGCGTTGCACATCGCGCACGTCGAGCGGGTGCCGTACGAGGTGCTGGAGATCTGGCTGGGCCGCACCACGACCGTCGACCCGCTGGAGTCGGCCGAACGCATCCTGCGCGGCCGCGGCGGCTACTGCTACCACCTGAACGGCGCGTTCTCGCGGCTGGCCATGGAGCTGGGCTACGAGGTGACCCGGCACGTCGGCGGCGTGCAGACGCGGGGCGCCGAGCCCGGCGTCAGCGGCAACCATCTGGTGCTCACCGTGCGGGGGCTGCCGTCGGAGGACAATCCGGGCGGCGAGTGGCTGGTGGACCTGGGGCTCGGTGACGGCCTGCACGAGCCGCTCCCGCTGGTCGAGGGCACGCACCGGCAGGGCCCGTTCGTGTACGGGCTGCGGCCGTCGGAGGTGGCGCCGGGCGGGTGGCGGTTCGAGCATGATCCGAGCGGCTCGTTCGAGGGGATGGATTTCGGCCTGACTCCTGCTGACATGTCGGCCTTTGTGGAGATGCACGGCCAGCTGAGCACCTCACCGGAGTCCGGCTTCGTCCGCGTCGCCGTCGTGCAGCGGCGCGACGCCTCGGGAGTGGACGTCCTGCGCGGGCTCAGGCTGTCGCGACTGGGCAACGGCAGCCACTCCGTCACGCTTGACACGGCCCGCGACTACTACGCGGCGCTGGCCGACGTGTTCGGGCTGCCGCTCGGCGACGTGAGCGCCGGGGAGAAGGACGCGCTGTTCGGCAGGCTGCACGACGCGCACGAGGAGTGGCTGGCCGGTTCGCCGGCCTGACGCCTCCTGTCAGATAGGAAGCGGTATGCCAGTCTGGTGCCGTTCGTCCATGGCTTGCCTGGATACGGGCCGCTATCGTGCACCTCGGGATGGGAAAGAGCAAAAAGCTGGCAAGGCGCTACCGGCTGCTGGACCCCCTGGGCGGTGGGGTCGTACGGCCGGCCTTCGACGAGCAGGAGCACCGCGACGTGGCGGTCAGAGCCGTGCACGTGCCGCCCGAGCTGCGCGATGCCGCGGTGCGTGACGCGCGGCGGGCCGTCGGGCTGCGCCACGCCTCCGTCGTCGGCGTGCTCGACGTGGTGGTCGAGAAGGGCGAGACGTGGCTGGTCATGGAGCCGGTCGCGGGCACCTCGCTGGAGCAGGCCGTGCTGTCGCGCCACCCGCTGCCCGTCCTGCAGGCCGCCCGGGTGGGCGTCTGCGTGCTGTCGGCGCTGCTGGCCGCGCATGCCGCGGGAATCGTGCACGGGCGGGTCAACCCGGCCAACGTGCTGCTCACCCCGACCGGCCGGGCGCTGCTCTCGGGGTTCGGCTTCCCCGATCCCGGGCTGTGGCCCGCCTCCGACCTGTGGTCGCTGGCCGCCACGCTGCACTTCGCCGTCGAGGGCCGGCCACCCGGCCCGGCGCCCATCGCGGGGGCCGATCCGCTGAGGTCGCTGATCAGGGCCATGCTCGATCCGGCGGGACCGCCGCCCGCCGAGGTGGTCGCCGAGACGCTCGACCGGCTCGCCCTCGACCGCTCGCTCGACCAGGTGATCGCCTCCTCCGGCCCGGTGCCGGTCGGTCAGGTGGTGGCGATCGGGCTGGCCGTGCTCGACCAGCTGGCCGCGATCCACACCCGCGGCCGGCACCACGGCGCCGTGCACCCGGGGATGATCCTGCTGCCGGCGGGCGGCGCTCCCGCGCGGCTGCGCTCGGCGCGGGTCGCGGGGCCGGCCATGCCCGACTTCACCGCGCCCGAGGGTGAGCCGAGCCGGGCCGCCGACCTGTGGTCGCTGGGCGCCACGTTGTTCGCGGCGGTGGAGGGCCGTCCGCCCGCTCCCGGCGCCTCGCTGACCAGGGCCGGCACGCTGGCTCCGGTGTTGTTCAGGCTGCTGTCGGGCGACCCCGCCCAGCGGGGCGACCTGGACGCGCTGCGCCGCGAACTGCTGGCGGTCGGCGCCGAGGCCGAGGAGCCACAGGCCAGCTCCGGGTAACGCAATGGTTGAGATACATCGCGTACGGAACCGTGCCCGCGCCCCACTCGTTGGACCGGCGACGCAGAATAGTGGGAGAGGCGGGGCGCGCGCTCCGCGTTCGGAGGAAGTTGGGGATGTCGCCAGTCCAGAAGTACGCCATCGGAGCCGGTGCCGCGGTTCTGCTCTCTCTGATCTTCTTCGGGGCCGGATGGATCACGTTGCTGGTCATCCTCGGCGTGATCGGCGCCCCCGTGGCCGGTTATCTGATGCTGGACCCGTCGCAGCGCGAGCGGCTCAAGAGATCCCGCAAGCGCGGCATCGGCCGTTGATCCCGGGCGGCGGGGGCCTCAGGCCTCCGCCGTCTGGGCGCCTCTCACCCGCTCGGTGACCCGGCGCTCCACGACGAACGACAGGAACGGCACCGTGCCGCCGAGCATGATGCCCAGCATGTACGGCCAGTTCCAGCGCGCCTTCATGCCCAGGTTCATGACCGCCACCAGGTAGACCATGTAGAGAAATCCGTGGATGGGCGCCACGATCTTGGACAGCCCGGCGATGTCGAAGCCGTACCTGAGCACCATCGCGACGCAGAGGATGAGCAGCATCACGCCGACGATGTAGGCGAGCACCCGGAAGGGCTTGAGAGCCGATTCCACCGTTTAACCTTCCAGAACCATTTCGGGGGACGTGCGACGGTCCCGATCAGCGCGTACGCCATCGCGTACGAAGTGGAACCACATGAACACGGCGAACCCGGCGAAGATCCACCAGTTGGCGGCGTAGGCCAGGTTGCGCCAGGTGAGGGTGCCGCCGACGACGGGCGGCGCGACCTCGACCTGGGTCAGCGAGCCCGACGGCGGCTGGGCGACGACGAAGCCGTTGCGCACCTTCTCGCCGATCCACAAGTTGATCAGCTCACCCGTGGACACGGTCTGCACCTGGCCCTCGGGCAGGGCTTCGGTGCGCCGCTGGACGCTGTCGGTGCCCTGCGGCGGCCTGAGCCGGCCCGTCACCGTGGCCCTGCCCTCCGGCACCGCTACGCCCGGGTCGGTGGCGGTGGCCACCCAGCCGCGCACCACGGGGATCAGTGTGCCGTCGTCGAGCCTGAGCGGTGTGAGCACCCAGTAGCCTTCGCCGCGAGCGACGTTGCCGCCCGGCGCTTCGACGCTGGGCCGCCTGTCGATGACCAGCAGCTGGCGGGAGGCGTCGTAGGAGCCCTCGGCGGTGACCTTGCGCGCGACGGCGTCGCTCTCCATCTGCGCGCCCACCTGGGTGAGCGTGGCGACGGCGACGGGCCCGGGGTCGGTCGCGCTCTGCGGTTTGCCGGAGTCCTGGAAGACGCCGAGCTGCCAGCGCCCGAGCAGGATGAATGCGACGAGGACCCCGATCGTCAGCAGATGCAGCCCCAGCATGCGGGGGGAGAGCAGGGTCCTCAGCATGCTTCCAAGCTATCCGGCGACCCGAGTGGTCTCCTCATCAACCCACGCCTACGAATCACGTAAACCAGTGCAATTGCCGCAAGTGATCCCGCTAGGCTGCTGGGCATGTCTGACCAGCATATCGACCCCGCGGGCAACACCCAGCAGTTCCGTGCGTTCGCGCAGCGGTCCGAGCAAGAGGCCGCGACGCCCAAGAAGTCGCCCCTCCTGCCGATCATCGCCGTCGTGCTCGCGATCGCGATCGTCGCCGTGGGCGTCTTCCTGCTCTTGCGCTGATCCGGCCCGACGGTGCGCCGACGGCTGCGGCCCTCGGCGCTTTTCGTGTGTCCTGCCCCAGGCATACCGACTGGTCGGTGTGATGTGATTCACTGCGAGCGGAACCTGGACCGGATGCGGCGCGCTGATTACATTGGACATCAAGTCCAATAACTCGGGCCGGGCGCGGAGGAGGAGCAGTGGCTGAGCCAGGGATAGTGATCATCGGCTCCGGCTTCGCCGGGATCGGCATGGCGATCAAGCTCAAAGAGGCCGGCTACCACGACTTCGTCATCCTGGAGAAGGCCGCCGACCTGGGCGGCACCTGGCGCGACAACACCTACCCCGGCTGCGCGTGCGATGTGCCGTCGCACATGTACTCCTACTCCTTCGCCCTCAACCCCGACTGGTCGCGGATGTTCTCCCCGCAGGCCGAGATCTGGGACTACCTGCGGGCATGCGTCGACAGATACGGCATCGCCCCACATTTCCGGTACGGCAAGCAGGTCGTCTCCCTGGAGTACGACGACGGCGACCGGGCGTGGGAGGTGGCCACGGCGGACGGCGAGACCCTGCGAACGAATGCCGTTATTTCCGGCATCGGCGCCCTCCATATCCCGTCATTTCCGGAAATACCGGGGCGGGAGCTCTTCGCGGGTCCGGCCTTCCACTCGGCCGAGTGGGACCACTCGGCCGACCTGACCGGCAAGCGCGTGGCCGTGATCGGCACCGGCGCCTCGGCCATCCAGTTCGTCCCCCAGATCGCCCCCCGGGCCGGCAAGCTGACCGTGTTCCAGCGGACACCCCCGTGGATCCACCCCAAGCCCGACTTCGCCATCCCGCCCTGGATGAAGCGGGCGCTGCGGCTGCCGGGCACGGCCAGGGCCCTGCGCAACGGCCTCTACTGGCTGCTGGAGAGCAGGGCGCTGGGCTTCACCGTGGACCCCCGGCTGATGAAGGTGCACGAGAAGCTCGCCCGCGGGCACCTGGAGAGCCAGGTGCCCGACCCCGAGCTGCGCCGCAGGCTGACCCCCGGCTACACGATCGGCTGCAAGCGGATCCTGATCTCCAGCGACTACTACCCGGCGCTGACCCGCGACAACGTCGAGCTGGTCACCGACGGCGTCTCCGAGATCAGGAGGCACTCGATCGTCGACGTGTCCGGCGCCGAGCACGAGACCGACGTGATCGTCTACGGCACCGGCTTCAAGGTCACCGAGTCGCTCCAGGACCAGCGGATCGTCGGCCGGAACGGCGTGAAGATCCAGGAGGCCTGGCAGGACGGCATCGAGACCTACTACGGCATCGGCACGGCCGGCTTCCCCAACCTGTTCTTCCTGCTCGGCCCCAACACCGGACTCGGGCACAACTCGGTCGTCTTCATGATCGAGTCGCAGATCCGCTACGTCATCGACTGCCTGCGCCTGCTCTCCAGGACCCGGGCCAGGGCGCTCGACGTCAGGCCGGAGGCGCAGCGCGCGTTCGGCAGGCGGCTGCTCGAACGGCTCGACCCGCTGGTGTGGAACTCGGGCGGCTGCGACTCCTGGTATCTCGACGAGCAGGGGGTCAACCGGACGATCTGGCCGGGCTTCACCTTCGAGTACTGGGCACGCACCCGCAAGGTGAAGCCCGGCGCCTACGAGCTCATCTACTAGCTCATCTGCCAGGTCTGACCACCATCGCGCTGCCGCCGCCGCGCCTGGTCGGCTCGGCCACGGCCTGGACCCTGTCCCGGCCGACGAACTCCAGCGCGGTGGCCGCGCCGATCTCGGCCGTCAGCGCGAAGCTGTGACCGCGGGTCTCCAGCGCGGCCCGGTGGGCGTCGAGGAACGCCTGCTCGGCCTGCGTCTGCGCGCTGTTGCGCTGGGAGGCCCGCGGCGCGGCGAGCGCCTCGGGCAGGCTCATGCCCCATTCGAAGCGGTTGACCAGGATCTGCAGCACGGTGGTGATGATCGTCGCGCCGCCGGGCGACCCGGCCGCCAGCACCGGTTCGCCGTGCTGGAACACGATCGTGGGCGCCATCGACGAGCGCGGCCGCTTGCCGGGGCCGGGCAGGTTCGGGTCACCGGGAGCGGGACCGAAGGTGAAGTCGGTCAGCTCGTTGTTGAGCAGGAACCCGCGCCCGGGCACCACGATGCCGTTGCCTCCGGTCGACTCGATGGTCAGGTTGTAGGCCACCACGTTGCCCCAGCGGTCGGCGACCACCAGGTGGGTGGTCTCCGGCCCCTCACCGGCCGTCGGCGTCGAGCTGCCCTTCGGGGCCTCGCAGGACCGGTAGCTGCCGTCGGGGTCGCCCGGCGCGGCGGGGTGGGCCATCGCGTAGTCGCCGATCAGGCAGGCGCGTTCCTTGGCGAAGCCGTCGGACAGCAGCTCCTTCAGCGGCACTCCGGGCACGTCTCCGACGTACTTGTTGCGGTCGGCGAAGGCCAGCCGGGACGCCTCCAGATACTCGTGCAGCCCGACCTGGGGCAGCGAGTCCAGGATGTTGAGCGCCTCGCCCACGGTCGAGCCGCCGGAGGACGGGGGCGCCATGCCGTACACCTGCAGGTCCTTGAAGTCGACGTGCGTCGGCTCGCGTAGCAGGGCGCGGTAGGACCGCAGGTCGGACTGCTCCATGAGGCCGGGCCGGACGTTGCGGGTGGCGCCCGGCGCGACCGGCGGCCGCTTGACCGTGGCGACGATCTCCCTGCCGAGCTCCCCGCCGTACAGCCAGTCGGGACCGCGCCTGCCCAGCTCGCGGTAGGTGGCGGCGAGATCGGGATTCCTGAAGACGGACCCGACGGGCGGCGGCGCGCCGCCGGGCAGGTAGAGGCCGGCGGTGGCGGGGAAGTCCGCGAACCTGGCCCGGTTCTGCTCGGTCTGGGCGACGAACGTCTGGTCGACGACGAACCCCTTGGACGCCACCTCGATGGCCGGCTGGAGCGCCTGTCTGAGCGAGATCGTGCCGAATTCGCGCAGTGCCAGGTCCCACTGCGCGACCGCGCCCGGCACTCCCGCCGACAGGCCGCTGGTCACGGCCTCCTCGAACGGGATGCCCTCGAAGGCGGCCGCGTGCATGGCCCTCGGGGCCGCCTCACGGCCGTCGATCGTGTGGACCTTACGCTGCTTGGCGTCGTAGTAGACGATGAAGCCGCCACCCGCCAGGCCGGCGGAGTAGGGCTCGGTGACCCCGAGCACCGCGCCGGCGGCGACCGCGGCGTCGATGGCGTTGCCACCCTTCTTCAGTACGGCGATGGCCGCCTTGCTCGCGTCGAGGTCGACGGTGGCGACCGCGCCGCCCGTCCCCTCGGCGACGGGGACCTTGCGGGCGGGGTCGGCCAGCGCGGGAGGGGCGCCGGCCACCAGGAGGAGGAGTGCTGCTGTGGAAACGATCACACTGCGCATGGTGTCCACGATGAACCAGGTACGCCCGTCGTGGTAGGGCCCCCTGCGACATGCGGGTGATGCGTTGGTCAGATGGCTGACTTAGCGTGGGCATGTGCGCACGAAGTCCGGATATGCCCCTTACCTGGCGTTGATCGTCGCGATCGTTCAGGTGGTTATGTCGCAGGGAGCGGCATATGGGCAGCAATCATTCAGGGAGCCGCTCGACCCCCTGGCGTTCGGACTGCTACTGGTCGGTCCGGCGATGCTCGCTATCTATCGGAAGTTTCCCCTTATCTCGTCATTCATCACTTTCGCGGCGACCTATGGGTATGTGTGGGGCGGCTACCCGTACGGGCCCATCTTCTTCGCCCCGATCATCGTGCTGTTCCTGCTGATCATGAACGGCCGGCGGCTGGCCGCCTGGGTCCTGGCCGGCGTCTCGCTCGCCGTCTTCCTCGTCTACGCCGGGCTCGGCACCTACCAGGGAGGGCTCTGGCTCTATCACGCGCTGGCGATCAGCGCGTTCATCCTGGTGTTCATGGTGGCGGCCGAGCTGCTCAGGATCCTGCGCGAGCGCCGCGCCCAGCAGTCGCGGGCGGCCGAGGAGGAGACCAGGCGGCAGGCCAGCGAGGAGCGGCTGACCATGGCCCAGGAGCTGCACGACGTGCTGGCGCACAACATCTCGCTCATCCACGTCCAGGCCTCGACCGCGCTGCACCTCATCGACGACCACCCCGAGCAGGCCCGCACCGCGCTCGCCACGATCAAGACCGCCTCCAAGGAGGTGCTCGGCGAGATGCGCTCCGTGCTGAACGTGCTGCGCGACGGCGCCCCCCGCTCCCCCACCGCCGGGCTCGACCGCCTCGACGAGCTGGCCGAACGCTCCGGCCTGAACGTGACGATCAAGCACGCCGGCTCCCGGCCGGTGCCCCGGCCGGTCGAACGCGCCGCCTACCGCATCGTGCAGGAGTCGCTCACCAACGCCGCCCGCCACGCCCCCGGCTCCAAGGTCTCGGTACGTCTCGAGTACGGCGCGGACGAGCTGTGCCTCCGGATCATCGACACCGGCGCCACGACGGCCGCCGTTCACGCGGAGGTGGGCAGCGGCAACGGCATCCCCGGCATGCGCGAACGCGCCTCCGCCCTGGGCGGCTCGCTGGTCGCGGGCCCCTCGGGCACCGGTTTCCAGGTCTCGGCCCGGCTCCCCCTCCCCGAGGAGAACTCATGATCAACGTACTGCTGGCCGACGACCAGGCCCTGGTGCGGGCGGGTTTCAAGGCGCTGCTCAACGCCCAGCCCGACATGGCCGTGGTCGCCGAGGCCGCCGACGGCGCCGAGGCCGTGCGCCTGTCGCGCGAGCACCGGCCGGACGTGGTCCTGATGGACATCCGCATGCCCGGCACCGACGGCCTCACCGCCACCCGCCAGATGCCACCGGGCCCGCGCATCATCATCCTGACCACCTTCGAGCTGGACGAGTACGTCTTCGAGGCCCTCCGCGGCGGCGCCAGCGGCTTCCTGGTGAAGGACACCGAGCCCGCCGAGCTCATCCAGGCGGTGCGCGTGGTGGCCGCCGGCGAGGCCCTCCTCTCCCCGAGCGTGACCCGCCGCCTGATCTCCGAGTACGCCTCCCGCGCCAAGGAGCCGCTGGCCGCCGACGGCCTCGACCAGCTGACGGAGCGCGAGCGCGAGGTCCTCACCCTGGTCGGCGCCGGCATGACCAACGACGAGATCGCCGCCAAGCTGTTCATGTCCCCGGCGACGGCCAAGACCCACGTGAGCCGGACCATGATGAAACTCCACGCCCGCGACCGCGCCCAACTGGTCGTCATCGCCTACGAGTCCGGCCTGGTCAGACCCGGCTGGCTCTGACACGAGGCCGTCGCCGCTCACGGGACGAACCAGGCCGCGACCGCCTCGGCCAGGCCAGCCATCCCCGCCCAGGCCACGTACCCGTCGGGGCGGATCGGCGACACGTCGGCCGGCGGATCGTCACAGCCCGCGCACGCCGAGCACGCGCACGCCCGGCACGCAGCGGCCCCGCCGAACGGGAACCCCGGCGGGGCCCGCTCCTACGATCACCACATCACCCATGCCTGTCAGGCTAGGTTGACAGGCCACCTCTGTCAATCTAGCCTGACAACGTGGACATGGGAGAACTGGCGGAACGCATCAAGTCGAACGAACCCGCCGTCGGGTTGCGCGCGGTGGGCGCCCTGCACCGGCTGGCCGAGCAGGTCGAGGCGATCTCGGTCTCACTCGCCCGGGAACAGGGCTGGACATGGGAGCAGATAGGCGACGCGCTCGGCATGTCACGGCAGTCGGTACACGCCAAATACGGAAAGTGAGGCTCGTCATGTTCGGAGAGGGAAAGAGCCCGTTCGCACTGGTCGTCAAGGGAGCGTTCGAGGAGGCCAGGCAACGCGGCGACCGCCGCCTGGGCACCGTGCACCTCCTGCTCGGCTGCCTGCGCGCCCCGGAGCCGGCGCAGGCGCTCGGCGTCGACGCGCACACCGCCCGTGCCGCCCTCGACGCGCTCGACCGGGCGGCGCTGCGCGCCATCGGGATCGACGTCGGTGAAACGCCGCCGGCCCGGCCGCGCAAGCACCCACCGGTGCCGGGCACCGCCCTGACGTCCAGCGCGCGGGCGGTCATCAACCAGGCCATCAAGGCCACCCCACGCAAGACCAGAAGCATCGCGGCCCCCGCCCAGTTGCTCCTCGCTCTCCTCGCTCAAGCCCGCCCCGACCCCGTGGCCGAACTCCTCGACCGCCTCGGCATCGACCGCGCCGCCGTCCGCGCCCGCCTGGAAGCTTCCTAGAGGGTCTTGTACGGGGTTCGGCGACAGAGCCCTTGCTTTCTGTGGTGGCCGCGGAGGCGGGTGGGCGTTCCGGCCGACCGCGTCCGCGGCCACCACAGAAACCAGTGCAACGGAAGGGCATGCCCCAGCGAGGGCAAGCCGACCGCAGTCCGATTCGGTCAACGCCGGTAAACATACTGTTACTGGCCGCGTCCGGTAAGACACGTTACGTTGCCTCTAGGACCTTCATCGAGAGTGGGGACGAGTATGCGGTCGATCGCCCGATTCTGTGGTCAGTGCAGCTGCGGCTGCCCCGAACTGTTCGTCGACCACGCGGCGCCCGAAGACCGTCAGGTGATCATCACTGACGACTTCGGGCAGCGCGTCGAGATGAGCCGCGACCAGTTCAGCTCGATAGTGGAGGCGGCCAAGAGCGGAGCACTGGACAACCTGGCTCTCGTCCACTGAGCGCGCAGTCCGCCGCCCTGCTCGCCAGCGGCCTCGCCGCCGGCCTCCTGGCGGGCACCGCGTCGTGTACGGCGGTCCAGGGCGGCCTCCTCGTCGGCCTGATGGAGCGCCGGCGCCAAGAGACCGGAGCCCGGCCGGCCGCACCAGAACCGGCCGGAGCCGGGAACGACGAGGCGTGTTGCCCGCGTCGTTCCGCCGGCGATCCGTCGCTGATCGGATGGTTCCTGGCGGGCAGGCTGGTCGCCTACTCGGTGGTGGGGGCGCTGCTCGGGTTACTCGGCGCGGCCGTCAGCCTGCCTCCCGCGGCCAGGGCGCTGCTGCTCGTGGCGGCGGGTGTCACAGTGATCGTGTTCGCCGTTCGGCTGCTGCGCCGCACCCGGCCCGGCTGCGCCCCGCCCGCGCGTGAGACGGGGCGACGGCTGGGCGCGCCCCTGCTGGGCGCGGCGACCATCCTGGTCCCGTGCGGCGTGACGATCGGCATGGAGATGGTCGCCGTCTCCAGCGGCTCCCCGTTGGGCGGGGCGGCGGTGATGGCCGGGTTCGTGATCGGCACCGCGCCCGCGTTCGCGCTGCTCGGGTATGTGCTGCGGCGCGTCTCACGGACCCGGGTCGCCCGGCTGGCCGGGGTGGTGGCGCTGGCGGCCGGGCTGTGGACGATCGGGACCGGGCTCAGCCTGGGCGGCTGGCTGCCACAGCCCACGCCTCCCGCCGCGGCGACGACCGAGCAGGGCGGAGCCGGCACGCAGACGGTCACCGTGTGGGCCATGCGCGACGGCTACCGGCCGGGCATCGTGGCGGCCAGGGCGGGCCTGCCGGTGGAGGTCGTGTTCAAGCAGGTGGACCAGGGGTGCACGGGCACGGTCGTGATCGACGGCCGCGACGTCACTCTGCCGGCGACCGTGCACCTGCCCCCGCAGCGGCCCGGAACCCTGCGCTACACCTGCGGGATGGGGATGTACACAGGGTTCATCAAGTTCTCCTAGACCTGTCGGCGTTTACCCTCCGCGCCCGTCCGGTTACGTGTAACCCTGTGGCCCATGTCGTGGTGGCAAGGTGAGGCGGCGCCGGCCGTTCCGGCGCCACGCGTGGGCGACGAGACCGAGCTGCTGCTGGCCGCGCAGGCGGGTGACGCGCAGGCGGCGCACCGGTTGGGCAGGCTGCACGCCCAGCGGGGCGACCGCTCCGCGGCCCGCCACTGGTGGGAGCTGGCCGCCTCGGGGGGCAACGTCGACAGCGCCTACAACCTGGGCCTCTGGCACGAGAAGCACGGCAGCCTGGAGGAGGCCGTCTCCTGGTACGAGCGGGCGGCCGGCACCGGTGACGCGGAGGCCGCCGTCAACCTGGCCACCCTCCTCCTGGAGCAGCGCGGCGACCTGGAGACCGCGAGGGGCTGGTTCGAGTGCGCGGCCCGCGCCGGGTCCCGGCAAGCGGCCCGCCGGCTGGCGCTGATCTGCGAGGACGCGGGCGAGCTGCACGCGGCACGGGAGTGGCATCGCCGGGCGGCCGCCGACGGCGACACCGCCTGCGCCCACGATCTGGGCTTCCTGGCCTACTCGGCCGGAGACGACGAGGAGACCGTGTGGTGGTGGGAGTTCGCGACACGCGGAGGGCATGCCGACTCGGCGTACCATCTGGGCCTGTTCCTGCAGGCCGGCCGCGATCCAGAGGGCGCCGAGACCTATTTTCGGCTGGCCGCCGCGAGCGAGCATCCCGGCGCCGCCTCGCAGCTGGGCGGCATCGCGCTCTCCCGCGGCGACCTGCGCACGGCCCGCGGCTGGTACGAACGGGCGGCGGGCGCGGGCCGGATCGACGACCAGCGGATGGCCGGGTTCGTCTGCGTGGAGCTGGGTGACCCGCCGGGGGCCGGCCACTGGTTCGGCCGGGCGGCGGCCGGGGGCGACCCCGAGGCGGCGTTCAACTTCGGGCTGTTGCTCATCGCGGAGTTCGGCGACCTCGACGGGGGGCGGCACTGGTTCCGCGAGGCGGCGCTGGCCGGGCACCACCAGGCGGCCGTGGAGCTGGGCGGCCTGCTGACGGCGGCCGGGGAGACCGGCGAGGCCCGGCGGTGGCTGGCCGACCCGCCACCGCCGTCGTGGGACCGGATGCCCGAGCCCGAGCTGGCGGCCCGGGCGGAGCTCGCCGCGGCCGCGACCGGCCGCAGGGGCGGCGTCTCGCTGGCCGTGCCGGCGCTGACGGAGGTGCTCGGCACCTGGGATCTGGTGACCAGGCCGCTGCACGACCACGCCGACGTGATCGGCTGGCTGGTGGAGCGGAGCGGCCTGCACGCCAGCGCGATCGAGCATCTCGCCTCGGTGCGGGTCACGCTGCTGCGGCCGGGCGGCGCCCCCTGGCCCAGCCCGGCCGAGATCGACCACGTTCTCGCCACGGCCCGCGACCTGCGAAGGCGCTTCGGCCTCTCTTAATCGGCCACTACTACCGAGCCCGACCACAGCCAGGTTCGACACTGCCAGGCCCGACCACAGCCGGTCGGCGACCGGCCGGCGGAGGTCAGGCGACGGCGGTCAGGCGGCGAGTGCCTGGGACACGGGCGTGTGGGGCAGGTCGAGCGCCTGCGCCACCGGCGCGTTGGTGAGCCGCCCGCCGTGCGTGTTGAGGCCACGCGCGAGCCCGGCGTCGCCCTTGAGCGCCTCGCGCCAGCCCAGGTTGGCCAGTTTGACCGCGTACGGCAGGGTGGCGTTGGTCAGCGCGTAGGTGGAGGTGTTGGCCACCGAGCCCGGCATGTTGGCCACGCAGTAGAAGACCGAGTCGTGCACCCGGTAGGTCGGCTCGGCGTGGGTGGTCGGGCGCGAGTCGGCGAAGCAGCCGCCCTGGTCGATGGCGATGTCGACGAGCACCGAGCCCGGTTTCATGCGTGAGACCAGGTCGTTCGAGACGAGGGTCGGGGCTTTGGCGCCGGGGATGAGGACCGCGCCGATGACCAGGTCGGCCTCCAGCACTTCCCGCTCGATGGCGTACGAGGTGGACACGAGGGTTTTGAGGCGGCCCTGGTAGACGGCGTCGATGAAGCGGAGCCGGTCGACGTTGGTGTCGAGGACGGTGACGTCGGCGCCCATGCCGACGGCGATCTGCGCGGCGTTCATGCCGGAGACGCCGCCGCCGATGACGACCACCTTGGCCGGGGCCACGCCGGGCACGCCGCCGGGCAGGACACCCCGGCCGCCGTTGAACCGCATCAGGTTGTAGGCGCCGACCTGCGGGGCCAGCCGCCCCGCGACCTCGGACATCGGGGCCAGCAGCGGCAGCGAGTCACCGACCTGGACGGTCTCGTAGGCGATGCCGGTGGTGCCGGTCGAGAGCAGGGCGTCGGTGCACCGGCGGGAGGCGGCCAGGTGCAGGTAGGTGAAGAGCACCAGGCCCTCGCGCAGGCGGTGGTGTTCGGCGGGCACCGGCTCCTTCACCTTGAGCACCAGCTCCGCCTCGGCCCACACGGCGTCGGCGCTGTCGAGGATCTTCGCACCGGCGGCGAGATACTCCTCGTCGGTGATGTGCGATCCGAGGCCGGCGTCGCGCTGGACGGTGACGTCATGGCCGTTGCGGACGAGTTCGTGCACGCCCGCCGGGGTGACGGCCACGCGGTATTCATGGTTCTTGACCTCGGCAGGCACGCCGATCTTCATCGCGCCGATCCTTTCGGGAAAAAAATATCCGGTACGGCGATGCCGTACCGGATATGGGTTTCTACAATCGCGCCCACGCTTCGGTGAGCACGGTGCGGAGTATCGAGCCGATCTCGTCGAACTCCTTCGGCCCGGCGACCAGCGGGGGCGCCAACTGGATGACGGGGTCTCCCCGGTCGTCGGCCCGGCAGTAGAGCCCGGCGTCGAACAGCGCCTTGGACAGGAAGCCGCGCAGCAGCCGCTCCGACTCCTCGCCGGTGAACGTCTCCTTGGTGGTCTTGTCCTTGACCAGCTCGATGCCCCAGAAGTAGCCGGAGCCGCGCACGTCGCCGACGATCGGCAGGTCCTTCAGGCTCTCGAGGGTGGCCTGGAAGACGGGCTCGTTCTTGGTGACGTGACCGAGCAGGTCCTCGCGCTCGAAGATGTCGAGGTTGGCCAGCGCCACGGCGGCGGAGACGGGGTGTCCGCCGAAGGTGTAGCCGTGGGCGAAGGTGTTGTCGCCATGCTTGAACGGCTCGAACAGCCGCTCGTGCGCGATCATCGCCCCCATGGGGGAGTAGCCGCTGGTCAGGCCCTTGGCGCAGGTGATGATGTCGGGCACGTAGTCGAACTTCTGCCCGCCGAACATGGTGCCGAGGCGGCCGAAGGCGCAGATGACCTCGTCGGAGACGAGCAGCACGTCGTACTCGTCGCAGATCTCGCGCAGGCGCTGCCAGTAGCCGGGGGGCGGCGGGAAGCAGCCGCCGGCGTTCTGCACCGGCTCGGCGAAGACGGCGGCGACCGTGTCGGGGCCTTCCATCTCGATGGCCCGGGCGACCCGGTCGGCGGCCCAGACGCCGTACTCCTCGGGTGTCATGCCCATGACGCCGGTGATCTCGTCGGCCCGGTAGTGGTTGGTGTTGGGGACCCGGATCGAGCCCGGCACGAGCGGCTCGAACATCTCCTTGAAGGCCGGGATGCCGGTGAGCGACAGGGCGCCCTGCGTGGTGCCGTGGTAGGCGATCTGGCGGCTGATCACCTTGTGCTTGAGGGGCTTGCCGATGAGCTTGTAGTACTGCTTGGCGAGCTTCCAGGCGGTCTCGACCGCCTCGCCGCCGCCGGTCGTGAAGAAGACCCGGTTGAGCTCGCCGGGGGTCAGCGCGGCCAGCCTCTCGGCCAGCTCGGCCGCCTTGGGGTGGGCGTAGGACCACAGCGGGAAGAAGGCCAGCTCCTGCGCCTGTTTGGCGGCGGCTTCGGCCAGCTCGCTGCGCCCGTGACCGGCCTGGACCACGAAGAGCCCGGCCAGGCCGTCGAGGTAGCGCTTGCCGTGGATGTCGTAGACGTAGGACCCTTCACCGCGCACGATGGTCGGGATCTCGGCCTGCTGGTAAGCGCTGTGCCTGGTGAAGTGGAGCCACAAGTGATCTTGCGCGGCCTTGAGGATGTCGTTGTCCGGCTGCGTCATGTTTATCTTCCCTTGCCTCTGATCTCACCACAGTCTGCATGTTCTAACCGGCTTTGCCAAGCGAATGCGTCGTGGCATTCTGCAAGGAAGCCGGGATCCGCAGCACCAGTATGTAACAGCTACGAAATCCGAAGGTAGATTAATCGTGGGTCATGCCGGTTCCCACGCCGTGGGGCTGTGTGTGATGCAATGAGACGTTGACCATCGAACGACCCCGGGGGACCGTCCGTGACTCCTGACCAGATCGAGAGCGCCGTCGCCGCCTCGATGCCACAGGCCATCGAGGAGCTGAAGCGGCTCGCCGCCATCCCCTCCGTCGCGTTCCCCGGCCATCCCGAGGAGCCCGTGTTCGCCGCCGCCGCCGCCACCGAGGAGCTGCTGCGCTCCACCGGGCTGCAGCGGGTCCAGCGGGTCCCGGTCGAGGGCAGCTTCCCCGCCGTCTACGGCGAGTCGCCCGCCCCTCCCGGCGCGCCGACGGTCCTGCTCTACGCGCACTACGACGTGCAGCCCGCCGGTGACCCCGCCGCCTGGCGCACCCCGCCGTTCGAGCCCACGCAGATCGACGGGGCGCTCTACGGCCGGGGCGTCGCGGACGACAAGTCGGGCATCATCTCCCACGTCACCGCACTGCGCGCGTTCCAGGGCCGGCTGCCCGTGGGCGTCAAGGTCATCATCGAGGGCCAGGAGGAATACGCCGGCGAGCGTCTGGAGTCGTTCGTCGAGCGCAACCCCGACCTGCTGCGGGCCGACGCCATCGTGGTGGCCGACACCGGCAACCCGCGCGTCGGCGACCCCGCGGTGACCACGTCGCTGCGCGGCATGGCGGCGTTCACCCTCGAGGTCCGCACCCTGCGCGGGCCGGTGCACAGCGGTTCGTTCGGCGGCGCCGCCCCCGACGCGCTCGCCGCCCTGATGCGCATGCTGACCGCGCTGCACGACGACAACGGCGACATCCGCGTCCCCGGGCTGCCGAGGGGCACGTTCCTCGGCCAGGGCACCTCGGAGGAGGAGTTCAGGAAGACCGCGGGCACGCTCGACGGGGTGTCACTGGTCGGCTCCGGCTCGCTGGCCGACCGGCTCTGGTCGTCCTACGCGATCACGGTGACGGGCCTCGACGTGCCGACCGTCTCCGGAGCGATCAACGCGGTGCAGCCGATGGCGCGGGCCCGGGTCACGATCCGGGTGCCTCCGGCGGGCGACCCGAAGACGACCGTCAACGCGGTGGTGGAGTTCCTCCGGCAGGTGACGCCGTGGGGGGCGCAGGTCTCGTTCGGCGACTTCTCGGTGGGCTCGGGCTTCCAGGCCGACTCGGGCGGCAAGGCCCGCTCGGCCCTCAACCGGGCCATGGAGCGCGCGTTCGGCCGCCCGCCCCGCGACGTCGGCGCCGGCGGCTCCATCCCGCTCATCAACACGCTGCTCAAGCAGTTCCCGGCGGCCGAGATCCTGCTGTTCGGTGCGGAGGACGAGGACGCCGCCATCCACGCGCCCAACGAGCGGGTGGACCTCGAGGAGCTGCGCCGCGTCGCCACCGCCGAGGCCCTGTTCCTCCACGAGCTCAGCCTCCCGTCGGCCCTCGGCGTCTGACGAGGGCCTCACCACCGGGGACGGCGGTCAGAGGCGCCGCCCCGGACGTGGTCAGATTCGCCGCCCCGTGCGGCGGTCAGAGGCGCCATCGGGGGGCGGCCGGTCAGAAGCGCCAGCGCGTCTGGCTGTACGCCCCCTTGCGGAAGCCGTAGGCCCTGACCGGGGCGAGCTCGAAGACCAGGGCCCGGCCGCCCTCCTCGGTGTGGAAGGCGTCGTCGCGCACCTCGAAACGCCACTCGGGCCCGTACTTCATCTCGTAGGCGTCGGCCAGGACCTTGAGCCGGGCCGGGTCGGTGACCTGTCCGGCGACGCCCTCGACGATCAGGTCCAGGCCCTCGTGCCGGGAGTTGACTCCGGTCATGAGCGTGCAGCGGGGGTCCGACTCGAGATTGCGGGCCTTCCGCTCTTCGGATCCGGTGCAGAAGTAGAGTGCCTCCCCGTTCCAGACGGCCAGCAGCGGCGTGATGTGCGGGCTGCCGTCGGGACGGATCGTGCAGAGCCAGAACATCTCGGCTCGTTCCAGGCCCTCCCGGGCCTCGCTCCACGGTGTCGCGGTGGCACCGCTGGCGCTGTATCGGGCGTCCAGCTCGGTGATGGGATTCATGGGTCGCTCCTTCCGTGCGTGCGGAGCGAAGCTCCTTCGGTGCTTCCAGCTCCCTCGGTGCTTGCGCGGGAACAGACTCGACGGCGGCCGGAAAATCATCTCCAGCCGGGAAAGAGCCGCCTGTCCCTCCTTCATCCCGTACCCGTCCTGGTCGGCCTCTCGGCTCGCGGGTCCGGCCGATGCTTTTCCGGGTCCGAACCGGTCTATTCATCGAATCGGAACACCAGGAGGACACATGGCCACATTCGCACTGATCCACGGAGGCGGCGGGAGCGCCCGGGACTGGCAACTGGTAGGCGCCGAACTGCGCCAGAGGGGTCACGACACGGTGGCCGTCGACCTGCCGATCGAGGACGAGTCGGCCGGCCTCGGCGACTACGCCGACACCGTGGTCCGGGCCGTCGGCGACCGCGGCGACCTGGTCGTCGTGGCGCATTCGTGGGGCGGCTTCGTCGCGCCGCTGGTCTGCGATCGGCTCCCGGCCGACCTGCTGGTGCTGGTGACGGCCATGATCCCGGCGCCGGGCGAGCCACCCACCGACTGGTGGGAGAACACGGGCTTCCGCTCGGTCGAGATGGACGATCCGATCGCCGTGTTCCTGCACGACGTCCCGGCCGAGCTCGCCGCCGAGGCGCTGACCTGGGGGCGGGAGCACGCCGAGAAGGCGCTGCTGGAGCCGTGGCCGCTGGAGAGGTGGCCGGACGTGCCGACGAGGTTCCTGCTCTGCCGTGACGACCGCTGGTTCCCGCCCGCGTTCATGCGCGGGGTCGTCCGCGACCGCCTGGGCGTCACGCCCGACGAGATCGACGGCGGCCACTGCCCGATGCTGGCCCGCCCGGGCGCACTGGCCGACCGCCTGGAGAGCTACCTCTAACGGATCGGGAGGTCGTAGACGCGGCGCACGCTGCTGCCGAGCCGGCTCACGTCGGCGCCGTAGACGTGGACGGAGACGCCCACCTCGTCGCTGGTGTTGCGGACCGCGTGGATGTCGCCGGGCGGGGCGAAGCCGCTGACCTCGCCGGGGCGGTTGTCGGCGCGGCCGATCTCGGTCAGGTGGTCGCCGAGGTCGCGGTAGAGGGTCTCGTGCTCGATGCCGCTGAGGACGCCGAACGCGCACCACGACACGTGGTCGTGGATCACGGTGCCCTGACCGGGCCGCCACACCACCGCCACGATCGAGAAGTCGTCCTGGGCGTGCAGCACCTGCGAGACGTACCCGTCGGGAGAGCCCTCGCGTTCCCGCGGCGTGAGCAGGTCGAGTGACGGGAGGCGGGCGCGGAGCAGGTCGGCGACCGCGAACGCGGTGTCGCGCGGGCCGAGCCCGCGGACGGTCAGGGCGCCGACGCCCCGGACGAGTTCATCCAGTCCTGGTCTGACGATGGTCGGCATATTCATACTATCCCCCTAGGGAAAGACGATAATCAGCCTTCCCCCACCACCCTGCTACACCTCCCATCGATAGGTCCAACAGAAGTTCTGTTGCTGACCGATAGATATGCTTGATGAATGCTCGATGTCGTACGGCTACGTGTGCTCGTGGCGGTCGCCCGCAAGGGGTCGCTGACGGCGGCGGCCAAGGAACTGCACTACTCGCAACCGTCGGTCAGCCACCATCTCGCCCGGCTCGAGGCCGAGACCGGCGCCCGGCTCATCCAGCGCGCCGGGCGCGGCATCCGGCTGACCGAGGCGGGCCGGCTGCTCGCCGAGCGCGCGGCCGACATCATCGGACGGCTCGACGCCACCGCCGAGGAGCTGGCCGCGCACGTCGGGCTGCGCTCGGGCCGGGTACGGCTGGCCGCGTTCCCCTCGGCGCTGGGCACGTTCGTCCCCAAGGCGGCCATGCGGATCGCCCGCGACCATCCGGGGTTGCGGCTGGAGCTCACCGAGACCGAGCCGCCCGAGGCCCTCAGGCTGCTGCGGGCCGGGCGGGTCGACGTGGCGGTGATGTTCCGCTACGACGACACCGCGCCCGAGGAGAGCGGCCTGCGTCTGACCCACCTCCTCGACGACCCCAGCCACCTGGTCTCCCCCTCCCCGGCCGCCGGAGAGCCGGCGGCCGGGCCTCCGGCCGGATCAGCCGAGGGCGGCCAGCCCGCCAGGCTGACGGAGCATGCGGGGGCGGCGTGGATCGCCGGATGCGATCGATGCAGGAGCCACCTGCTCGACATCTGCGCCAAGGCCGGGTTCGAGCCGCGCATCTCGTTCACCAGTGACGACATCGTGGCCGTGCAGGCGCTGGTGGCGGCCGGCATGGGGCTGACCGTGCTGCCCGGGCTGGCGCTGACCGCGCACCGCCACCCCGGCGTGGCGGTCGCCGAGATCCCAGGCTCCGTCAGGCACGTCCACGCCGCCGTCTACGGCGGGCCGCCGCACCCTCCGGCCACCGAGGCGCTGCTGTCGGCGCTCCGAGAAAGCCTTTGACGGCGTCCTTAGGATGGCCGCATGCCTGATCTCGCGACCCTCGCGCTCTTCTGCGCGGCCACCCTCGCCCTGCTCGTGGTGCCCGGTCCCGCCGTGCTCTTCATCGTCACGCGCAGCGTCGCCCAAGGCAGGTCCGCGGGCCTGATCTCGGTGCTCGGCGTGCACGCGGGGTCTCTGGTCCACGTGGTCGCCGCGGCGCTGGGCATCAGCGCGCTGCTCGCGGCCTCGGCCACGGCGTTCACCGTGGTCAAGTACGCGGGCGTGGCCTACCTGGTCTGGCTGGGCGTGCGCAAGCTGACTCATCGGGGAGCGGCGGAGGACGAGACGGCCGCGCCCGAGACGCACTCCAGGCGGCGGATGTTCTGGGAGGGGTTCGTGGTCAACGTGCTCAACCCGAAGACCGCGATCTTCTTCCTGGCGTTCCTGCCGCAGTTCACCGACTCGGCGGCGGGTCCGGTCGGGCCGCAGATCGTGCTGCTCGGCCTGCTCTGGCTGGTGCTCGGCATGGCCAGCGACGGCACCTACGCCATGGCGTCCTCGGCCCTGGCCGGGCGGCTGCGCGCGTCGGCCAGAGCCCGCCGCCGCCTCGACATCGGCAGCGGCGTCGTCTACCTCGGGCTGGCCGCCCTGCTGACGGGCGAGAAGGCCTGACCCGGCGGGTGGGCCACGTCTAGACGGCTACGAGCCGCACTCGATCGCCACAGAGTTTGATCATGTCGTCGAGGTCGGAGGTGAGCATGACCACTGGCCTCTTTTGCCGTACCGCCATCTCCGCCACGACCGCGTCGATCGCGTATTCATGACCATGCAGCCCGGCCCCGATCAGCATCGCCGAGGCAGCTCTCGCCTCCTCTTCGAGGAGAACTCCCGCTTGCCCACGCGACGCCGATCGCCTCCGCCGTGCCCTCCGGCAAGGAGAGGCTCAGCCGAGTCGAGGGTCCCTCGCCGATGCCGTAGGAAGTCTCAACCATGACCCGGGATTATCAAAGAAGTAGGAATCCGGGCCGGCCGCCGGGTGGTGACAGGGTCAGCCGGCGGATTCGGCCACCTCTCTGGCCCACCGGTAGTCGGCCTTGCCGGCCGGGGAGCGCACCATCTCGGTCACGAACGCGTACGTGCGGGGCACCTTGTAGCCCGACAGCAGCCGCCTGCAGTGGGCGTCGAGCTCCTCCGGGGTGACCTCGACGCCGGGACGCCGTTCGACGACCGCCGCCACCCTGCTCCCCCAGCGCTCGTCGGGGACGCCGGTCACCACCGCGTCGAACACGGCGGCGTGGCCCTTGAGCACGGCCTCGACCTCCTCGGGGAAGACCTTCTCGCCCCCGGTGTTGATGCACTGCGAGCCCCTGCCGAACATGGTCACGGTGCCGTCGGCCTCGACGGTCGCCAGGTCGCCGGTCAGCAGCCAGCGGGTGCCGTCGGCGTCGGAGACGAACGTCCGCGCCGTCTTCTCCGGGTCGTTGTGGTAGCCGAACGCGATCCGCCCGGCCTTGGCCACGGTGCCCAGCAGGCCGGAGCCCGGCTCGACGGGACGCAGCTTCTCGTCGAGCACGGCCAGCCCGGCCGTCGCGTTGGGCTGGTAGCGCAGCCCCTTCTCCGGCGAGGAGCCCGCGACGCCCGAGGCGGTGTAGCCGGACTCGGTGGAGCCGAAGTTGTCGAGGATCATCACGTTGGGCAGCAGCTCCTGGAGCCGGTCGCGGACGGCGCCGGTCAGGATGGCACCGGTGGAGCTGATCACGACCAGCGAGGAGACGTCGTAGTCGCCCCGTTCGAGCTCCTCGCTGAGTGGCCTGGCCATCGCGTCGCCGGTGATGTTGACGGTGAACACCTTTTCCCGCTCGACCGTCCGCCACACGTCGGCGGCGTCGAACTTGCGCACGTACACCATGCTGGAGCCCATCCACCAGGCGATGAACGTGGCCATCTGCGCGGCCCCGTGCATCAGCGGCGGCGCCGCCATCATCACGATCGGGCTCGCCTTGACCGCCTCGTCGATCACCTCCTGCGGGGTGGCGCGCGGCTCGCCGTACGGGTTGCCGCCGCCGAAGGCCATGAACAGGTCCTCGGCGCGCCACATCGCGCCCTTGGGCATGCCGGTCGTGCCGCCGGTGTAGATGATGTAGACGTCCTGGCCGGAGCGCGGCCCGAAGCCGCGCTCGTCCTTGCCGCTCTCCAGCGCCATCCAGTACGGCACCGCGTCCCGGATCGCCGAGTCGCCGCCCACCGCGACCAGGTGCCGCAGCTCCGGAGCCTCGGGGGCGACGGCGGCCACCCGAGCGTCGAACTCGACGTCGTAGAACAGCGCCCGGATGCCGGAGTCGCGGTAGAGGTAGAGCAGCTCGGCCTCGACGTAGCGGTAGTTGACGTTGATCGGCACGGCCCGGATCTTCAGCGCGGCGAGCAGCGCGGCGATGTACTCGATGCCGTTGTAGAGGTGGATCCCGACGTGCTGGCCCGGCCGGATGCCGCGGTCGAGCAGGTAGTGGGCGAGCCGGTTGGCCTCGGCGTCCAGCTCGGCGTAGGTGCGCCGCTCGTCGCCGCAGACCACGGCCACGCGGTCCCCGATCGCGTCCGCGAGCCCTTCGAACAGGTCAGCGTGGTTGAACTCCATCAGGTCTCTCCCGTCCGACGATCCACATCGCGAAGAACTGGGCTCCCCCGCCGTACGCGTGGCCGAGCGCGAGCCGGGCGCCGTCCACCTGGTGCTCTCCCGCCATCCCGCGCACCTGCTGCGCGGCCTCGGCGAATCTGATCAGTCCCGACGCGCCGATCGGGTTGCTGGACAGCACCCCGCCGGAGGCGTTCCACGGGATGTCGCCGTCGAGCGCCGTGGCTCCCGACTCGGTCAGCTTCCAGCCCTCTCCTTCCGCGGCGAATCCCAGGTTCTCCAGCCACATCGGCTCGTACCAGGAGAACGGGACGTACACCTCGGCCACGTCGATCTGCCGCCGCGGGTCGGTGATGCCGGCCTGCCGGTAGACGTCGGCGGCGCAGTCCTTGCCGCCCTGCGGGCTGACCGTGTCGCGCCCGGCCCGGAAGATCGGCTCGGACCGCATGGCCGTGCCGTGCACCCACGCGGGCGTGCCGGTGACCTTGTCCTCCGACGACAGGACCATCGCGCAGGCGCCGTCGCTGGACGGGCAGGTCTCCAGGTAGCGGATCGGCTCCCACAGCATCGGCGTCGACTCGACCATCGCGCGGTCGATGCCGGGGATCTTCAGGTGCGCGTACGGGTTCTTCAGCGCGTTCAGCCGGTCCTTGACCGCCACCAGGGTGCCGATGTGGTCGGGGGCGCCGGTCCTGCGCATGTACTCCCGGATGTGCGGCGCGAAGTAGCCGCCCGCGCCCACCACCAGCGACGCGCTGAACGGCAGGTGGGTCGAGAGCGCCCAGGTGGCGTTGGACTCCGACTGCTTCTCGAACGCCACGACCAGCACCCGGTCGTGCACGCCGCCCTGGATGAGGCCGGCGCCGACCAGGGCGGTCGAGCCGCCCACGCTGCCCGCGGTGTGCACGCGCATCATCGGCTTGCCCGTCGCGCCCAGCGCGTCGGCGAGGTAGGACTCGGGCATCATGACGCCCTCGAACAGGTCGGGCGCCTTGCCGATGACGACCGCGTCGATGTCCTTGAAGGTGAGCCCGGCGTCCTCGAGCGCCCTGAGAGCGGCCTCGCGGACCAGCCCGGCGATCGACACGTCCCTGCGTTTGGTCGTGTAGTGCGTCTGGCCGACACCGATGACGGCGCACCTGTTCATCTCATGCCTCCAGGACCGTGACGAGGTTGTGCTGCAGGCAGGGGCCGCCCGCGGCGTGGCCAACGGTTCGGGCGGCGGTGCCGTCGTGGATGCGGCCGGCCGCCTCGCCGATGCGGATCAGCCCGGTGGCCATGACGGGGTTGGCGGCGAGCGGGCCGCCGGAGGGGTTGATCACGGTGTCGGGGGGGAGTTCGAGCGCCCGGCGCAGGATCAGCTCCTCGTGGGCGAACTGGGCGTGCAACTCGGCGACCTCGACGGGACCCTTGCCGACCCCCGCGGCGCGTGCGGCTTCGGCCGCGGAGGTCGACCGGGCGAGATCTCGCATACCCAGGTAATGGGGTTCGATGCGATGCGCGATGCCTCTGATGTACGCGGGGTTCTCGCACAGCCGGGTGACCAGGTCGCCCGCGGCGAGCACCACGGCCGCGGCGCCGTCGGTGATGGGGGCGATGTCGGCGTTCTTCAGCGGTTCGACCGCGAACCCGTCCGGCGGCTCTTCGGGCAGGTCGAGCGCGTACGGGTTGTCCCGGCCGTCGGCACGGCTGCGCCGTACGATCTCGTCGAGCTCCGCGCGGTCGGCGCCGAGGGCGGCGGCCTGCAGGGCGGCGACGGAGAGCTGGTCGAGGCCGAGCGGCGCCAGGTAGTAGGGGTCGAGCTGGAGCGTCATGATCGTGCGAAGGTCGCCGAGCGACGACTTGCCGAAGCCGTACACCAGGGCGCTGTCGACGTCGCCGTGCTGGAGCCGCACCCACGCCTCGTAGAGCGCCCAGGCGCCGTCCATCTCCACGTGGCTCTCGGAGATCGGCGGCCAGGCGCCGAGCGCGTCGAGCGCGGAGACGAACGAGAACGGCGCGCCGGCCAGGTAGTCGCAGCTGCCGGAGCAGGTGAAACCGAACCGCCGGAGCCCGGTGCGCTCCTTGACCTCGTTGATCACGGGCAGGATCAGCTCGGGCTCGGAGACGCCCGTGTCGTGGGCGGTGTGCTTCGTCTGGGCGAAGGCGACGATGGCGACGTCTCTCATCACAGCTCCACGTCTCTCATCACAGCTCCACGTCCGGTTCGCCGGTGGGGGCGAACCACCGGATGTTCGCCATGGACGCCGTCCACTGCTCGCGCGGGACCCATTCGGCGCGAACCCGCATGCCCTGCCGCACCTCGTGCGCGGGGATGCCGCCGACCAGGGCGATCATCGGGATGTCCGCGCCGTCGAGCAGGATGTACGCCGAGACGAAGGGCACCTCGGGGGCCCGGGGGTCGGGCAGGTTGTTGATGGCGAACGTGGTGATCGTCCCGGTGTCGGGCAGTTCGACCTGCTGGGTGATCGCGCTGCCGCACTGCGGGCAGGAGATGCGGTAGGGCACGTAGACCTGGTCGCAGGTGGTGCAGGTGCCGCCGACGAAGACGCCCCGGCCGACGCCTTCGAGGAAGGTGCGCAGCGCCCCGCTGGCCTGGAGCCGGTATTCGGTGCGCACGCGGGACACGATCTTCGTCACCTCGGGCGCGAAGTGTGAAATATCGGTTATCTGGCCTTCGCGGTCCTGGCGCCAGACCGGCCACACCCGGGCCCCGGGCCGTAACGCCTTCGGGTTGCCCGAGTCCACGGCGTGCACCAGCGACGTGTCGGCCCCGTCGAGCTTGATCGTCGCCCAGGCGAACGGCCGGTCGAGCGGGTGGTCGCCGCGTGGTTCGTGCACCCAGGCGCACGCCGTGACGGTGCCCGCCGGGCCCACCTCGACGTACTCCCGTGTGACGGCGTCGCCGGTGGCCGGGTCGTACTCCAGGGGCGGCACCAGCACCTTGCCCTCGGCGGTCCGCACGCCGACGATCCGGCCGCCGCGCAGCTCGGTCAGGAACCGCCCGATCACCGGCCCGGTCGTCCGCGTGTAGCCGCCGGGGAACTCCAGCACGTGCCGGGCGACCAGGCCCTCGCTCTCAGATGGCATGTTCGCGCCCCTCCCAGTAGGGGGCGCGGAGCTTGCGCTTGAGCAGCTTGCCGTTGGGCTCGCGGGGCATCTCCTCGATGAAGTCGATGGACTTCGGCCACTTCATCCGGGCCAGCCGCCCCTCCAGGGAGCCCAGGAGCTCGGCCACCAGCTCGGGCCCCGGCGTGATCCCGGCGGCGGGCTCCACCACGGCCTTGATCTGCTCGCCCCACTCCTCGTCCGGGATGCCGAAGACGGCCACGTCCGCCACCTTGGGGTGGACCATGAGCTCGTTCTCGATCTCGGCCGGGTAGATGTTCGTCCCACCGGAGATGATCATGTCGGCCTTGCGGTCGCAGAGGAAGAGGAAGCCGTCCTCGTCCAGGTAGCCGATGTCGCCGACCGTGAAGTAGTCCTTGAGCCGGTTCGCCTGCGTCTTGGCTGGGTCGCCCTTGTACTCGAAGGTCATGCCGAGCACCTTCATGTAGATCGTCCCCGGGGTTCCGGTCGGCACCGGCTCGCCCGCGTCGTCCACGATGAGCAGCTCGCTGATCGGCCAGGCCGAGCCGACCGTGCCCGGGTGGGACTTCCAGCCCTCGGGCGTGGCCAGGGTGCCGCCGCCCTCGGTGGCCGCGTAGTACTCGTAGACGCAGTCGCCCCACCACTCGAACATCGCCCACTTCACCGGCACCGGGCAGGGCGCGGCGGCGTGGATCATCCACCTGAGCGAGGACAGGTCGTACGCGTTCCGGGTCTCCTCGGGCAGCGCGAGCAGGCGCTTGAAGTGGGTGGGGACCATGTGCGAGTTCGTGATCCGGTGGCGCTCGCAGAGCCGGAGCATGTCCTCCGCGTCCCACTTGTCCATGAACACGAGGGTGTGCCCCATGTGCAGGGCCGTGCCACCGAACTGGGTGACGGCGGTGTGGTAGTTGGGTGACGTGACCAGGTGCGCGTTGGGCTGCCCAGACGTGATGCCGAACAGGCCCGGCAGGAACGTCAGCAGCTCGGCGGCGTCGTCCGGGTCGAGCCCGGAGAGCTGCCGCTTGACGCCCTTGGGCTTGCCGGTCGTGCCCGACGTGTAGTGCATGGTGGCGCCGGCCGTACGGTCTGGGGGCGGGTCAGTGGGCCGGCCGTCGACCAGGTCGCCGATCGGGCGGAACCCCGGGATGTCACCGCCCGGCAGCGCGAAGCGGCGATCGGGCGCGAGCGCCTCGGCTCCCCGCGCGCCCTCCACGGCGTACCGGGGGTGCACGAAGAAGGCCTTGGCCTCGGAGTCGGCCACGATGTAGGCGATCTCCGGTCCGGTCAGGTGCCAGTTGATCGGCGTGTAGTACCAGCCGGCCTGCAAAGCGGCCAGGTAGAAGACGAGGCCGTCCGCCCCGTTGGGCACCAGGCCGCAGAAGCCGTCACCGGGCCGCAGGCCGAGCTCCCGCAGGCCGTGCACGAGCTGGTTGGACCGGGCGAGGAGATCGCCCGCACGATGCTCCGTGCCATCGGGATCGACGGCGGCGGTCCAGTCGGGATCCGCCTGCGCCAGCCTCCAGAAACCGAGCGTGCCCATGGATCTCCTCGTCAGTGTTCGATGTCGGGGATGGCCGAAACCGCAAGCCCCTACCAGATTCCGACCGGCCCAGGCGGGGCAAACAAGAACCTGTTCTCGTTTGCTTGGGCAGCGTAACCCGCCGGTGAAGAGCGGAGCAAGCGCTTGATATGAGCAGTTCCGGCGCCCGGCGCGCTACCATCGGCGGCATTGAACAAGCGTTTGATTCAATCATCTCGGAGGCTGTTGTGGAACTCCTGCCGATCAGCACCCCCCACTGCCGTGTCGAGCGCGACGGCCATCTCGTGATCGTCACCATGGACCGGCCGGAGGCCCGCAACGCCCTGTCCTCCGACATGCTGATCGGCCTGGCCTCGGCCTGGGCGTACGTGTCGGCGGAGCCGGAGGTGCGGGTGGCCATCCTGACCGGCGCCGAGGGCACCTTCTGCGCCGGCGCCGACCTGAAGGCCATGGGCCGGCCGTCCACCGACCCCGAGGTGCAGGCGCGCGCCGCCGAGATCGCCAACTACCACTGGAAGGGCCTGCTCCGCGAGGACCCGCCCACCAAGCCGATCGTCTGCGCCGTGGAGGGCCACGCGGTCGCGGGCGGCACGGAGCTGCTGGTCGGCACCGATCTGCGGGTGGTCGCCGAGTCGGCCACCCTGGGCCTCTTCGAGGCCAAGCGCGGCCTGTTCCCGATGGGCGGCAGCGCGGTGCGGCTGGCCCGTCAGATCCCCTACTGCCACGCCATGGACCTGCTGCTCACCGGCCGCCCCGTCACCGCGGCCGAGGCGCTGTCGATGGGCCTGGTCAACCGCGTGGTGCCGGACGGCCAGGCGCTGACGGTGGCCCGGGAGATCGCGGCCGACATCGCCGCCTCAGGCCCGCTCGCCGTCCAGGCCATCCTGCGCGCCTACCGCGACACGCTCGGCCTGTCCGAGCCCGAGGCGCTGAAGGTGTCGGACGAGCTCGGCTGGCCGGTGATCGGCTCCGAGGACGCCCGCGAGGGCGCCCTCGCCTTCAAGGAGAAGCGCCCCGCCACCTACCGGGGCCACTAGAGGGTTGATCGGGTTGTCTGCTCTGGCCGGGGCGGTCAGTGGTCGTATGCGATCAACGATCGTTTACGGATGATCTCGAACTTTCCGGCAGGGTGCGTTCGAAGTCGTGACCGGCGAAGCCCTTGCCGCGGACGTTGATGGTGCCCGGCCCGAACTACGCAGCAGCACTTGCGCCACGGCCAGGCACACCGGCGGGGCCATGCGTGGCTGATGAGGCCACGCACGGCGGTGATCATGCCGACGAGTTCACCGGGTTCAGGCGGATTCGATGGGCAGGCCGGACTCCACCCAGTCCTGGATGCCCTCGCGGTACTTGCGGACGTTGGTGTAGCCGAGAGTGGTGAGCCGGTCGGCGACCTGTCCGCTGTTGGCGCACGCCGGGTTGGAGCAGTAGGTGACGATCGCGGCGTCGAGGTCGGGGAGCAGGGTGGACGCCTGGGTGTTGACGTCGGCCGGGGCCAGTGCGAGGGCACCGGGCAAGTGCTGCGCAGCGTAGTACTCGCCGCCCAGCGCGTCGACGACGGTCACGGCGCCCTCGTCTATCGCCGCCTTCAGCTGGTCACGGGTGATGAGTACGGTCATGCCACTACCTCCTAGAGAATCGGACTATAGTCCGGTTGTGACTCGAGACGATACCGGACCGCAGTCCGCTTCTGCAATTCCCCTGGAACTGCTACACACGCCGCCTCCCAAGGAGCGCGCCGACGCGGCACGCAACCGGGCCGCGATGCTGGAAGCCGCCGCCCGGCTGTTCGCCGAACAGGGCGTCGAGGCGGTGTCCATGGACCAGGTGGCCGCAGCCGCCGGGGTCGGCAAGGGCACCCTGTTCCGCCGCTTCGGCGACAAGTCCGGGCTGGCCGCCGCGCTGCTGGACGCCCGGGAGCGGGTGTTGCAGAAGGCGATCCTGCACGGACCGCCGCCACTCGGCCCCGGGGCGCCGGCTGACGAGCGCCTCACCGCGTTCATCGACGCCTACTTCGACTATCTGCTGGAACATCTGGCTCTGATCCGGATGTCGGAGACCGCGGCGCCTGGTGCTCGATACCGGATCGGGGCCTACCGGTTCTGGCACAGACACGTGGCGATCCTGCTTGGCGCCACACCCGATCCCGAGCAGACCGCCCATGCTCTGCTCGCCTCTCTGGCGGCCGAACACGTGGCCGCGCTCCTGCCGGAGCTGGGCGAACAGCGGATACGAGCCGGGCTTCTCCGCCTTGCCCACGCGGCGATGCCATGCCCCAGCCCATGATTCGGCGTCGGCCGATCCCCGAAGCGGTGGCCCGACCGAGTGCCACCGCAACGGAAGCGCTCGGCACGGTCGCGGCGCTCGGCCACGGGGACTACCGTTCTTCGGACTCGACGATCTCGTGACCGTCGTTCAGCTTGGCCAGGCCGACGGCGTGAGTCAGTCGTCGGTGATGTGGCCGAGGCGTTCCAGGGCCTCGGCGTACTCCTCCACGAGGGAGTACATGACGTCGCGGGTGGAGCGGACCTGGTTGGTGATGCCGATGATCTGGCCCGCCGGGAAGGTGGCCAGCTCGGCGGCGTCGGAGCGGCCGATGCGCCGCAGGGCGTCGGAGACCAGCATGAACTGCAGCGGCATCGGCAACGTCCCGGGCGAGTCCTGAGACTCCCACGCGTCGGTCCACTCGTTCTTGAGCAGCCGGGCCGGCTTGCCGGTCCAGCTGCGGGAGCGGACCGTGTCGCGCGAGGTGGCCTCCAGGATGCGCTCCTTGGCCATCTGGGGCGTGTCGGCCTCCTCGACCGTGAGCCAGAGCGAGCCCGTCCAGACGCCCTCGGCGCCGAGGGCCATGCCGGCCGCCATCTGCCGCCCGTTGCCGATCCCGCCGGCCGCCAGCACCGGCACGTCGACCGCGTCCACGACCTGCGGGATGAGCACCATGGTGGAGATCTCGCCGGTGTGGCCGCCGGCCTCGGTGCCCTGCGCGACCACCACGTCCACCCCGACCTCCACCTGCTTCAGCGCGTGGCGCGGGGTGGAGGCGAGGGCGGCGACCTTGACGCCGCGGGAGTGGGCGAGGTCGACCACGTCGGCAGGGGGCGGGCCGAGGGCGTTGGCCAGGAGGGCGATCGGGTGCCTGAGCGCCACCTCCACCTGCGGGCGGGCGGTGGCGTCGGTCCAGCCCAGCAGCACCTTGCCCGCCTCGGCGTCGGCCGACAGGGCCGGCACGCCGTGGGCGGCCAGCAGGTCGTCGACGAACTTCCGGTGGCCCGGCGGGATCATCGTCTGGAGGCGGCCGACCAGCTCGTCGGCGGCGAAGTCGGCCCCCTCGTAGGAGGCCGGCATGACGACGTCGACGCCGTACGGCTTGCCGTCGACGTGGTCGTCGATCCACTTGAGCTCCATCTCGAGCTCTTCGGGGGTGAAGTAGAGGGCGCCGAGGACGCCCATTCCGCCGGCGCGACTGACCTCGGCGACGACGTCCCGGCAGTGGCTGAAGGCGAAGATCGGCAGTTCGATCCCGAACATCTCCGTGACACGTGTCCGCATACACCGACAATACGACCGGCGAATAACGAACTGCAACGCGTTCTACTCTGGAACCTTTTGCGTGTACTGGCCAGTAACCTTGATCGAGAACCGGTTCTAACTACGTACCGTGACAAGCCGGCGCGCGAAAGCGGAAAGGGGCCCGCGCGCGGGCGGTCCCGGGCAGAACAAAGGGGGCCCCGCGCGAAGCGAGGCCCCCCGGAGAACGGGTCAGGACGAGCGGGAGCGGCGGCCGAGCACCACGCCGGCCAGGACCAGGGCGGCACCGACGATCAGCAGGACGAGCGGGATGACGTTGCGCAGCAGGTTGATCTGGCTCTTGCCCTCCTGCGCGCTCTTCACCAGGCCGTCGACCGTCTCCTTCGTCATCTGGGCGGTGGCGACGAAGGCCGCGGAGCGCTCGATCCCGTCCTGGGTCTTGAGCACCTCGTGCCGCTGCTGCTCCTGCTTGACCGGGGCGCCGGTGGTGGGCTCGATCCAGAACGTGACCTTGCCGTCGTACCAGCGGTCCACCTGCACGTCGCCGGCGTCGGGCATGCCGAGCACCGAGGCGGGAGCGGTGAGGGTCGAGGTCTTGGTGGGCGGCACGTCCTGCTCGAAGACGTAGACGGGCAGGCCGTTGACGCTCTCCTCACGGACGAAACGCGCGTCGAACGCCTTCATGGCGCTGGAGTTGAAGACCTTGTAGGTCTTCTTCTCGGCGTCGAACGGGAACTTGTAGATCTGGCCCTCCAGCGTCACCGGGGCCTTGCCGATGTTGACGCCGCAGCAGTTCACGCCCACGCCCGTGTACTTGTCGAAGGCGCTGCGGCGGTCGCTCAGGTCGATCTGCGGGCGGCCGTTGGTGACGTCGTTGACCACGGTGGCCTCGTCCCAGACGACCCGGTCGGAATTGGCCTCCTTCACGTCACCACGGGTGGTGACGATGATGTCAAGATCGGCCGTCAGCACCTTGAGGTCCTGCTTGGAGAAGTACTGGGCGCCCTTGGCCTCCAGGTAGGAGATGCCGAACTGGTTCGCCGGGGCGGAAATGATCTTCCCAGCCGCCCAGAATTTCAATAGCGGGGCAAGTGCGATGAAGAACGCACCGACCCCGATGAGGACAAGCGTGGAGATGCGACCCATCAACGGCCTCCGCGATCCTAGAACCTGTTGTCATCTTGCTCGAACATCCGGCAACAAAGTATGACAGTGAGTGACATGCGTCACGGGCCGGTACGGAGCCGCAATCAAATCGATAGAAACAAGTTCTAGAGTGACTCCGCATATGAAAGCGGGAGATATGCCCATGCGCGCTGACTTGGCGCGGTCCATCCGGTTATTCCGGGCGTTCCGCTCCGAGCAGAACGACCAGCAGGGCTACTACACGACCCTGGCCGCGGACACCGCCGCCCAGCTCCGCCGGTACGTGGACCTCCGCGACCGGCTCGTCCTCGACGTGGGCGGCGGTCCCGGCTTCTTCGCCTCGGAGTTCCGCCGCCACGGCGCCCGCTGCGTGTGCGTGGACGTGGACGCCGGAGAGCTGACCGGCCAGGGCACGCCCGGCGGCGGCCTGCTCGGCAGCGCCCTCGACCTGCCGCTGCGCACCTCCACGGTCGACGTCTGCTTCTCCTCCAACGTGCTGGAGCACGTCCCGGAGCCGTGGCGGATGGCCGCCGAGATGGTCAGGGTGACCAGACCCGGCGGCCTGGTCTTCCTGGCGTACACCAACTGGCTCTCGCCCTGGGGCGGCCACGAGACCTCGCCCTGGCACTACCTGGGCGGCCACCGGGCCGCCCGGAGATATGAGGACAGGCACGGCAAGGCGCCCAAGAACCGCTACGGCCAGGGCCTCTACCCGGTCTCCGTCGCCCAGGGCCTGCGCTGGGCCAGGGGCGACCGGCAGGTCGAGCTGGTCGACGCCTTCCCCCGCTACCTGCCCTGGTGGTACCGCCCGATGCTGCACGTCCCGATCGTCAGGGAGTTCGCAACGTGGAACCTGGTCCTGGTACTGAGAAAGCGCCCATGAAGAGGGACGCCGCGCTCGACGGCATCCGCGCCCTGGCCGCGCTCGGCGTCTGGGTGCTGCACGTGGCGGGCAACACCGGCGTCATGTACCGCGAGGGCATGCTCGCCTGGATGACGACCCGGCTGGGCGTCGCGGTGCCGATCTTCTTCCTGCTCTCCGGCCTGCTGCTCTACCGTCCGTGGGTCCGGGCCCTGCTGGAGGACACGCCGGCGCCGCGGCCCGGTCTCTACCTGTGGCGCCGGGTGCTTCGCGTGATGCCCGCCTACTGGCTGGTCACGGCTCTGGCGCTGCTGGCGTGGAGCTCGATGGACTGGACCGGCTGGACCAAGTGGCTGCTCCTGCTGCAGAACTACACCGAGCAGGAACGCGGCCCCGACGGGCTCTACCAGATGTGGACGATGCCCATCGAGATGGCGTTCTACCTGGTGCTGCCCGTGCTCGCCTGGGTGCTGCACCGGTGGGCGCGGCACGGCAACCGGCCCGTCCGGCTGCTCGCGGGCATCGCCGTGCTACCGGTGATCTCGGTGACGAGCGTGATCGTCTCCCACGCGTTCGAGGAGCCGGAGATGGCGCTCTGGCTGCCGCATCACCTGATCTACTTCGCCGCGGGCATGGCCATGGCCGTGCTGTCGGTGTGGCGCAAGGAGATCAAGGTCGTCGACGCGCTCGCCCCGCAGCTGCTCGTGCTGGCGCTGCTGCTCTACGCGGTGCTGAGCACGGAACTGGCCGGCCCGCGCACGCTCACGCTGCCGGACCTGGCGCAGTCGCTCTGGCGGATGGGCCTGGAGGCGGCGGTGGCGATCCTGGTGGTCGCGCCGTTCGCGCTGGCCTCCCGGCACGACTCGCTGCGCCACCGCGTGCTGGGCAACCCGGTCACCGCCTACCTGGGCCGGATCTCCTACAGCTTCTTCCTCTGGCACGCGCCGGTGATCACCCTCTATTACAAGGTGACCGACAGCCGACCGTTCACCGGCGACTTCGTGAAGGTGGCGATCCTGACGTTCGTCGGCACGATGCTGGTGAGCGTCGCGAGCTACCACCTCGTCGAGGAGAACGCGCTCAGGCTGAGCCGGCGCGGGTCAGCACCTGCTCGGCCGCCGGACGCTCCGGCCGCGAAGGAGGCGGCTCCGGCGCGGTGACGAGCTGCCCGAAGAGCACGCCCATGGCCGCGCAGGCGACGAGCTGCGGCACGTGGTCGGTCAGCAGCTCCACGTCCACGCCGTAGTCACGCAGCGCCATGGCCACGGCCAGCGACACCGTCGCCCCGCCGAACAACCAGGCGGCCAGCCAGGGCACGGCCGCCCTCGGCAGCCGCGGCCACAGGACGACCACCACGCCGGCGAGCACCACGAGCATCCCCTGCCAGCCCGCCACCCAGGCGCCGAACCCCAGCCCCAGCACGATCGCGTACGGCACCCGCCACCGCGACAGGCGTGAGGCGGAGGCGGGGGCGGTCTCCAGCACGTGCTCGGGCCGCGGGCCGCGCATCACCAGGGCGACCAGCGCGAGCAGCGCGATCCCGGCCAGCCCGAGCCCCAGGGCCAGCCGGTAGGCCCGGTCCGGCCCGTACTCCATCCGCACGGTCCCCGAGGTGCCCGCGGGCAGCTCCCACGCCTGCTTCCAGCCGTCGATCCGCGCGGGCCGCAGGATCTGCCCCTCCAGGGTGGCCTGCCAGCCGGCGTTGTAGTTCTCGTTGACGACGAGGAAGGAGTCCTGGGGGGCGGCCACCCGCACCTCGCGCAGCGCCGCGGTCCAGGTGCCGGGCACCGCGGCGCCCTCCACCGGCGCGGGCTGCTCGGGGAGCGAGCCGACGACCAGGTTCGTGATCGCGAACGGGTCCCAGCCGGCCACCCGCACCCGGTTGTCGCCGGCTCCGAGCTCCGCCCGCGAACAGCCGGCGAACCGCATGGGCCGCTGCTCCAGCAGGTCGGAGTAGGCGCCGCTGACCTTGGTGTGGATGGTCTGGCCGTTCACCTGGAGCTGCGGGCCCTGACCGCAGGCCAGCCGGAACGGGATGCCCTCCGGCCTGCTCGCCGGGCTGACACCCGGCACGATCAGCTCGGTGACCTGCAGCTTCCTGGACACGGGGTAGAAGCGCAGTTTGAGCGAGGTCGTGGACATCGGCTGGAAGACCAGGTTGCCGCCGGCGTCCGCCCGGCCGCTGCGGACGGCGCCCTTGTCGCCCGTCACCACGAGGTCGAGGGGCTGCTTGTCGCCCCCGGGCCGGGCCACCTGGATCCGCGAGACGGTCCGCCTGTCCTTCCAGCGGATCGTGAGCGTGGGCTCGGCGTCGGTGGGCGAGGGGACCCAGGTGGTGGAGGCGTCGGCGTCGAACGCCGACCTGGGCGCCACCACGGGCTCCTTGTTCACCTGGGACGAGCCCTCGACCCTCGTCAGGTCCGCGCTGAGGCGGCTGTAGCGGTCGACGAGCTCGGCGTCGCGCAGCACCGCGGTGCCCTGGACGGCGGCCGTGCGCTCCTCCTCCGCGGTGAAGGTCCGGTCGAAACCGGCGCCCTCCTCGCCCGGCCTGGCCAGCAGCGGGTTGCAGATCCAGCGGGCCGGGTCGCGCATGCACTCGGGGCGGGCGTCCAGCCCGCTGTCCATCACGTAGACGTCGCCGCCCTGGCCGGGCAGCCTGATGGTGCGGCTCGGGATGATCCCGGGGATCGCGAGCTCGGTGATGCCGACCCGCTGCACGAAGCTCCAGCGTTCGTCGTACGTCTCCACGACCTCGATCTTCAGCCAGCTCGTCGGGCCGGGCGGCGTGCGGAGCGACTGGGGGCTGTTGGTCTGCTGGACCTGCTGGACCAGGCGGCCGCCCTCGGTGACCACGGCCACGCGCTTGATCGACTGGCCGAGCAGCACGTTGTTGGTGAACGTCGCCTGGAAGGCCGGGATGGTCCGCTCCTGGGGCAGGTCGACGCGGAGCCACTCGCCCACGGGCCGCTTCCAGCCGCCGCTCTCCCAGGTGGTCTCGAAGTCGCCGTCCATGGCCGCCCACGGGCCGCGGCCGGTGGTGCTGAGGCCGGGCACCGCGCCGGCGTCGGCGACCGAGGAGGAGGCGGTGATGGCCGAGATGCCGCCGTACTCGGCGGTGGCGGTCTGCTCCAGCCAGCCGTTCTCCAGCAGGTCGAGCGCCCTGACCCCGGTGAAGTCGTCGCGCCGGTCGGCGGTCAGGGTGGGGGTCCAGTTGGACCTGATCTCGCCGAACTGCCGCTCGCGCAGGCGCAGCGCGTCGCTCGTCACGACCGGCGCCTCCTGCTTGCCGACGTCGTCGTTGACCAGCACCGGGCCCTCGCCCAGCAGCCCGGCGTCGCCCATCGTGAGGAGTGAGTCGGGTCCGCCGCGCACCCGCAGCGCCTCGCCTCCGGGTCGCACGCCGACCAGCTCCGAGCTGCCCGACACCTCGTACAGCTCCAGCGCGGGGAACGGCCAGTCGACCGACTCGACCACGTCGTCGGTGACGCTGTCGCCCACCTCGCCGCCGAACGAGCGGATCTTGGTGATGCCGGGCGACTCGCGCAGCGCCTCGTAGATCCTGGCCGGCCAGGCGCCCTGGAGGTTGGCCCTGACCAGGTCGTTCCTGACGACCAGGTAACGCACGCCCATCCTGCGCAGCACCTCGGTCAGCCCGGGCGAGCCGTGGCCGGCGGTGAGGCGCTGGTCGATGGCGTCGAGCAGCCTGGTCAGGCCCACGGATCCGGCGGCCGTGACCTGCCTGGCCGTCCAGCGGGCGTGGAGCAGCGGCTGCGTGGGGTCGTCGAGCGGCCTGCCCCACAGGTATTCGCCGAACTTGGCGCCGGGCACGACGAGCACGCCGTCGTCGCCGGCGTTCTCGTTGATCCAGGCGGCGGCCTCCTTCCAGTAGAGGGGGACCTCCTTGAAGGAGCCGGGGGCCGCCAGGCCCTGGTTGAAGACGGGCAGCACCAGCCCGGCGAAGGCCACCAGGGCCACCGCCCGCACCCGCAGCCGGACCCCGGCCAGCAGGTGCGCCAGGCCGAAGGCGAGCGGCAGCCGCACCAGCGGGTCGAACTTGCGCAGGTTGCGCAGCGGCGCGAGCGGCCCGTCGAGCAGCCAGCGCACCGGCTCGGCGACGACCGGCTCCAGCGCGCTCATGTGCCCGGCGACCAGCGCGGCCACGCCCACGACGAACACCGTGATCAGGAAGCCCTTGGCGGGCAGGTCGCGCCGCGCCAGACCGGCCAGGCCGAGCGCGGCGATCAGGCCGGTGATCACGACCATCGCCGCCGAGGTGGCGATCGCGTAGCCGGGCGGCTGGTCGTTCACGCCGCCGACGGTCAGGAAGCGCACCCAGTCGGACGCGCCGCGCAGCACGTTCGTCAGCGAGGTGACCTGCGTGGTGGTCGAGGCCGTCTCGGTGTAGGGCAGGAACGAGAACGCGTAGCGGCCGACGAGCAGCAGCGGCAGCCACCAGAACAACGTGGCCACCGAGACGGCGCCGGTCCACCAGCCGAGCATCCGCCAGCGCGGCACCGGCTGGGGCCGGGTGAGGATGTAGATCACCGGGGCGACCAGCACGGCCAGCACGGCGACCGCGTTCACGCCGCCGCAGAGCGCCACGGCCAGGCCCGACCTGATCGCGCCCCTGGCCCGCTGCCCGGTCTCCGACGCGGTGAGCAGCGGGATCAGGATCCACGGCAGCATGGCGGCGGGCAGCCACTCGATCGAGATCTCGCCGAGGATGGACAGCGCGCGCGGGGCCAGCGCGTACGCCAGCGCGCCGACGACGCGGGTGCCGGGGGTGCCGATGCCGAGCTGCCTGCCCAGCCGCTCCACCCCGAGGAACGCCACGCACAGCAGCAGCGTCAGCCAGAGCCGCTGGGTCACCCAGGGCGCGACGCCGACCAGGTCGCCGAGAGCGAAGAACGGGCCCATCGGGAACAGGTAGCCGGCGGCCTGGTTCTGCAACTGGCCGAAGTGCTGCAGGTCCCACAGGTGGGCGGCGCGCTCCAGCCAGCCGATCGGGTTGAGCGCCAGGTCGATCTTGGTGTCGGAGATGATCTGGCCCGGCACCGTGGTGAACGACAGCACCGCGAATCCCAGGCAGCAGATCACCAGCCAGAGCCGGTGCCGCGCCTTCTCACTCACGGCTCTCCCACCCACCGCTCGCTCGCTCATGGCTGCTCCCAGACGGGCCCCACGTCACGGCCGAGCATCAGCAGGGCCAGGCGTTCGGCGCTGCGGTCCCAGCAGAACCTCGCCGCCCACTCCCGGCATCTCGCGCTGTACAGGTCGGCGGGCTCGGCGTCTTCCAGCTCCTCCAGGGCCGCCGCTATGCCCTTGGCCAGATCCGTGCCCTCGGGCAGCAGCCAGCCCGTCTCGCCGTGCCGTACCGCGTCCCTGAGTCCGTCGACGTCGAAGGCGACCGTCGGGACGCCCAGGGCGGCGGCCTCCAGCACGCACAGCCCCCAGCCCTCGCCCTGCGAGGCGCTCACCTGCAGCCAGGCCGAGGCGATGAGACGCTCCTTGTCGTCCTCGGACAGGTAGCCGTGCATGGTGACGCCCTCGGGCAGCCGGGCGCGCAGGCGCTCCTCCTCGGGTCCCCGGCCGATGACGTCCACGGTCAGGCCCGGCCAGCGCTTCCTCAGCTCGCCGACGGCGTCGAACAGGAGGTCGACGCGCTTGTGCGCGACGAGCCTGCCGACGCACACGAGACGAGGCACGCTACTTCTCGGCATATTTCGTGATCCGTTGATGCTCACGCCGTTGGGGACGATATGGATCGGGCCGATCCACCCGAGCCGTTCTCGCATGGCGTTGACCGTCGACGGCGACACCGCCACACTGACCTGCTCGCGGTAGGTCCACCGCGAGACCGGCCCCTCCAGGAACCGCCCGACCGCCGCCAGCCAGCGCGGCAGGTGCACCTCGAACTGCCGGTCGTGCACGTGGTGCACGACGCAGAAGATCCGCACCCTGCGGGGCAGCACCCAGGGGGTGAAGAACGGGATGCCGTTCTGGCAGTCGAGCACCACGTCGAAGAGCGAACGGCGCAGCAGCAGCCAGGCGAGCACCCGGGGATAGACGGTGAACAGGCCGCCCATCCGGGCGATCCGCACCCCGTCGAGCTTGTCCTTGACGGGCTGGCCGGGACCCCGGGCGGTGACGAAGCAGACCCGGTGGCCCGAGGCGGCGAAGCGCCGGGCCATCTCCCAGGCGTAGGTTTCGGCGCCTCCTGCGGCCGGATGCCACGGATCACGCCAGTTGACGACGGCGATGTTCACGGATATCCGACGGAGTCCAGCGGCTGGTCCCAGGCGGGCCGGGGGGCGGCGCGTGGTTCGGTGCGCAGGGTCAGCCAGATTCTGCCGAGTTCGAGCAGGATGCCGGCGCTGTGCCGGCTCGGCGAGAAACGCGAGCCCGGCATGTCACGCCATTGCACCGGGATCTCCAGCGCCTTCGCGCCGAGTTCGGCGCACCGGGCGAGCAGCTCGACGTCGAAGGCGAACCCGGGAGTGCGCAGCCGGGCCGCCACCTCGCGGGCGAGGGCTCCGTCGAAGAACTTGAAGCCGCACTGGGTGTCGCTCACGCCGCGCACGAGCACCCTGGCCAGCGAGCGGAAGCCGACGGCGCCCAGCTCGCGCACCCGGCTGTGCCGGTTCTCCACGTCGGAGCAGGTGTGCGCGCGCGAGCCCACGACCACACGCTCCCCGGAGAGGAGCAGGCCGAAGGCGACGTCGATGGCGTCGAGGTCGGTGGCCATGTCGGCGTCACAGAACCCGACGAAGGGCGCGCGCGTCTGGAGCAGCCCGGCGCGCACGGCGGCCCCCTTGCCGGGGATCGCGCACTGGATCAACCGGACCGGGACCTCCCCCTTCGGCCAGGCCCTGACGATCTCGGCGGTGGCGTCCGTGCTGTTGTTGTCGACGACGATGACGGCGGTCGGGAACGGCATGCGGGCAAGCTTCGCGCACAGCTGCAAGAGCCCCCCGGGGAGTCGTCCTTCCTCGTTGTACGCCGGAACGACGATCTCGAGCAGTGGTGGTCGGCTCGTCCTCTCGTCCCCTCGGAGGGAGGGCGGCATGTCGACTCGGGTTACCGGTCGCCGTAGTTGTAGAGCGGCTGGTTGACCGGCGTGGCCGTGGCACCGGTGAAGGAGACGGTGGTGACCGTCGCCACGAGCGCGGCCACGGCGACGCCAATGATCGCTGCTAAGAGGATCTTGATCACTGGGGGGTTCCTCCTCGGACACGGCAGTGGGGGCCGTCACAAACCTAGAACCTATTCTTGCTACTCGGAAGTAGCTAAACGAAATCTTAATAAACCCGCTGATCAATTGACCTATTCGGACGAACCCTGCCCAATCTTGCCGTCCAACCGGTACAGTCGCAGGTCAGCACCGCCTACCACCAGCCTCGCCTCACGGAGCCATCCCGCGAATACGCGGCGTTCCTCCGGGGTCCCCGCGTCGACGACCACGTACCGAAATCCGGCGCCGAGCAGGTCCGGTGAGGGCTCTACTAGTACGCGTTCTACTAGGCGTGCCCGTTCGTCCTCGCTTCCCACGACCATCGAGCCGACCCGTACGGTGTCGTTGGCGACGACGTCGCGCCCGGGCACGGCGAAGAACCGCTGGGCGGGGTCCAGCACCGCCCGGTGCCCGTTCCAGGGAAAACGCCGGTAGGACTCGAAGGGCAGGACCAGGATGTCGCCCGGCTCGCCGTCCCGCCGGATGACCTCGCGCGCGGCCGTCCAGTCGGCGGGGTAGCCCACGGCCCGCAACGCCCCGGCCGCGCCCCACGCCAGGGTGGGCAGCACGGCGAGGGGCACCAGCACCATGACGCCCGCCCAGGCCGGGGCGCGGCGGGCGGCCGAGGCGGTCAGCAGCCCGAGGCCGACGGCCACCAGCAGCGCCAGCGGGGCGACGAACTGCTGGGCGTCCCGGAACACCGCGAACCCGCCCCACACCCCGATCAGCCAGGTGAGCAGCGCCCGCCCCGGCTCGGTCACCCCCAGACAGGCGATCGCGAACCCTGACGCGGCCGCCACCGCGAGCCCGCCCCGGTAGGCCACGCGCCCGAGGACGGCGAACCCGGCGATCCCGGCCAGGGCCAGCGCCGGCCGCGCCACCGCCCCCGGCAGCGTGTCGTAGCCCGCGGGCAAGGCGTGGGAGTTCCAGATCCCGCCGAGCGAGAGCAGGCTCCCCACGGCCCCGAACGGCCCGTCGGCGCGGGCGGCGAACGCCTCCACGCCGACCCCGTCACCCGTCACCCCTTCGGGCCGGAGCATCGCGGGCACCAGCCACGGCAGGCTGAAGGCCACCACGATCGCCCCCACCCGGAGCGTCCCCGCCCACCCGCGCCCACCCGTGAGGGCGAGCGGGAGGGCCGTCAGCGCGGTGATCGTCATGGCGGCGAACCCGCCCACCGCGGCCGGCAGGATCGCCGCGGCCAACCGGCGGCCCGAGACCACCGCGCCCACCACCCACGGCAGGCCCGCGTACCCCAGCAGCAGCGCCCACTGCCCCATCAGCAGGCGTTCGGCCATGTACGGGTTCCACACGTAGAACGCCCCCGCCACCAGCCGGGGCGCGAGAGTCTCGGACGGCACCAGGAGCGCGGCCCCCGAGCATCCCAGCACGAAGACGCCGAGCAGGATCGCCTTCTGCACCAGCTCGGCGGGGAGCACCGTGGCGAGCGCGGTGACCACCGCGTCGCTGGGCACCACCCGCGGCGCGCCCCCGGCCAGGCCGAAGGTGAACCGCGAGAAGGCCGGGTCCGGGACGAAGACCATGTCCTGCGCCAGGACGAATCCCCAGCCCAGCGCCGGCCCGAGGGCGAGGCAGCCGAGGACGAGACCGAGCAGGGCGGCCATCGGCCCGGCTCGGGTCGTGTGCGGCATCTCGCTATGACATCACAACCACACAACGGGCATTCCGTATGAATCGCCCCGTGGCTACTCTTCCCGGTGGGAGGGCGGGGTGGCGACGAGCGAGGTGACGGCTGCGGCCCGGCCATGGGCGCGCGCCGACGCCGTGCTGGCCACGGCCATCACCATGGTCGCCGTCCAGCTGGTGTGGAAGTTCGGCCTGGTCCAGCGGACGTACTTCCGCCAGGACGACTTCACCTTCATCGCCCGCGGCCTGGAGAACCAGCTCACCTGGGACTACCTGATGCGGGTGGACTACGGCCACCTGGTGCCCGGGCCGTTCGCCATCCAGTGGGCGATGGGCCGGCTGGGCGTCTACAACGACATGCTCGCCCATGCCGTCACGATCAGCCTGCTGGGCGCGGCGGGGCTGGCACTGCTCCGGCTGCTCTGGGTGCTGTTCGGGGCCCGGCCGGCGATCCTCGTGCCGCTCGGGTTCTACCTGCTGACGCCGCTGACGATCTCGTCGCTGTCGTGGTGGGCGGTCGTGATCGAGACGTTGCCGTTCCAGGTCGCGCTGCCGATGGCGCTGAGCTCGCACGTCCTCTACAACCGGACCGGACGCTTCAGGCACGCGCTCGCCGCCGCGGCCTGGATCGTGCTCGCGATGGTGTTCTTCGTCAAGGCGCCGTTCATCCCGGTGCTGGCCTTCGTGCTGACCCTGGGCTGGTTTCCGAAAACCCGGCGCAAACCGGCCTGGCTGCTCTACCTCGCGGTGATCGCGGTCTACGCCGTGATCTTCTTCCGCCAGCTGTTCACGTCCGTGCAGCTCACCAACGACACCGTGCGGCCGGGGCTGCCCGACCCGGCGATCGCCGCCCGCTTCGCCTGGAACCTGCTGACCGACTCCCTGGTGCCCGCGGCGCTCGGCGGGCCGTGGCGGTGGCGGCCGATCGGCGACGACTACGCCATCGCCGCGACGCCGCCCGTGATGGTCTGGGTGAGCCTCGGCGTCGTGGCGGCCGTGGTGGCCGTCTCCGTGCTCTACCGGCGGCGGGCCTGGCTCGCCTGGCTGGCGCTGCTGGCCTACTTCGTGCTCGCCGACGTGGTGCCCGTCATGATCGGGCGCATCGAGGAGCTCGGCCCCGACCTGGGCGGCTCCGAGCTGCGCTACGTCTCCCCCACGGCCACCGTGCTGGCGATCGTCATCGGGCTGGCGTTCGTCCCGCTGCGGGACGAGGAACGGCCCTGGCGGCGGCCGAGGGCGCCCCGGCTGAGACACGCGTGGATCCCGCTGGGCGTCGCGTTCGCGCTGGGCTCGGTGTGGTCGGTCACCGCGTACGCCCGCCTGCCGCTCGGCGAGCACGTCAAGAGCTACGTCGAGACCGGCCGGCTGGCGCTCAAGCGGGCCGGGGCGAACCCCGTCATCCTCGACACGCACGTGCCCGCCAAGGTCGTCTACCCGATCTTCTTCTACGACTACGCGCGGGTCTCCAAGGTGCTCGGCCCGATCGCGCCGCACCCGGTGACCTGGACCCGGCAGCTGACCGGCCCCGTGCGCAACCCGCTCATCTTCGACCCGCAGGGCCGCCTGCGCCCGGTGGACATCGAGGGCGTCACGATCCCCCAGAACGCCGGCTGCGTGCCGGTCGCGGGGCGAGAGGTGCGCTTCCGCCTCCCGGCGCCGCTGCCCCAGGGCGACTGGACGGCACAGGTCGGCTACCTCAACCCGACGCCCACCACCCTCGCCGTACGGCTGGACGGCGAGCAGGCCGTGGTGGCGGCGGGCAAGGACTTCGGCTGGACGTTCGCCACGCTCAAGGGCGGCGGCGCCGAGCTGACGGTCCGCACGGTGGACGGCGGCCAGGCGTGCATCGGGCAGATCAAGGTGGGTGTCCCGCAGCCGGCCAAGGCGGGGACGCCCAGCCCGCTGCAGCCCGTCACCCCCTGACCACCGGGCCTCTCACACCCGCGGGCACCGACGTCAAGCTAGGTGACCCATCGGTGGGGTGCCTGCCAGACGGGCCTGCTCCCGACCGAGGAATAGCTCCACAGCACTCCGTCGTACGGCTCACGCTCGCTTTCTGGGCGTGAACCGTCAGTCTCGCTCGGCGCCTTCGGGCCAGATAACGCAGACCTTCAGCCCGCGTGCTCTGGCCTCGGCCACGACGTCCGCCGTTCCGCCGTACCCTCTGGCGGGCCTGCCGTCCCAGACGGCAAACAGCTCGTCGGCGTGGTCGAGCATGAGACGACTGGCGGTCATGTGCGACTCGGAGGTGGACTCGACGAAGTCCAGCTCGTGAACGCGCACGGCTTCGGCGAACAGCGCGTCGTAGTTCTGGTGCGCTTCGGCGGGCAGTCCTTCCCGGTATTGCTGTGCGGGAGCCACCACTTCCAGCGTTCCGCCCAGGTCGAGGACGGCTCGGGCGAAGAGCTGGTCGGCGCCGTCGGCGAGACAGGACAGTCCGATGATCGCGGGAGCGTGCTCGGCGAGTGCTTTCCGGATCGCGTGGTCGACCAAGATGACGGTTTCAGCGGGCAGGCCGCGGTGGCCGGAGACGGCGATACGGATCATGACCAGGGCTCGATAGCCCGCGAGCTTCGCATGGTCGAACGGGAAGACCCAGGGCCATGGCGGCGCCGTCGCTCTCCTGGCGGTCACCGCGGATTCGGCCTGCCGCAGGGCGGACAAGGCTGCGGAAGCGTCATGGGCGGTCGCGTGACCGAGAGCCTCGATGCTGGACAGCCACGCCCGTGCGGTCGCCGGCGACCGCTCTCCCCGTTCCCTTCGTGCCTGGGCGAGCAGGTCCAGCGTCGAGACGGGGTCGTCGGCGTCGATCTCGAAGGCTGCCAGGCTGCCGATCATGCAGGCCGCCAGCAGGGAGTGTTCGGCCTGGCGGGCGGCGTCGACCACCATGCGGTAGTAGGTGCGTGAGGTGCCGGTGTCATGCATGTCGGCGTGGACCCATGCGGCGAAACCGGCGGCCTCGCTCATCACGGCCCGGATATCGCCCGCGAAGACCGAGCGGGTGGCACGTCCGAGAATGCGATTGGTCAGGTTCACGTGGGCCACTGCTCCCCGGGCCAGTTCGCGGGCGGGTGCGGTGCCCTCCAGGCGCCGTTGGGCGCCAGTGATGCCGGTCAGTGTGGGCGCGATGGTCTCATCCACCTCCGCGCGTGGGGCAGCGGCAGGGCGGTGAGAGCCGTAAGAGCTACCGCCTTGCCGAAATCTCTGCGTTTCGTCGGATCGTCATCTCCTCGGGCACCGAATCGGAGCAAAGGAATCGGTATCCCGACTCGGATTGATATCTCCCGGACCTGCTCCACGATGAGCGGCTGACGATTCCGCAGCACCTTGGAAACCCGGCTCTGGGAATAGCCGACCGCCTCGGCCAACTGGCCCTGCGTCCAGCCGTTCGCCCGCTGCACCTCGGCAAGAACGGCGGGGATGTCGCACTCGGCAAGAGCAGCCGCCACGGCGGGCGCGGACCAGAACTGAGGCGGGAGGCGGCCTTGGCTCTGATTCATAGCGCTAGGTTAAGCGCCGGTCTCGACGCTAAAGCGGACATAGAGGGCTGCAGCGCCGATATTCGTAAGAGGAATATCCCCAGCGCCGTCGGTACTACGGCATTAACCAGGTCGGTTCGACGCCAAACGCTGGGACAACTCCGCCGGCGTCTACGACATGGGCTTCCGCGACTACAAGCCCGACCTCAACCGCTTCCTCGTCCTCGACACCTACAACGGCGCCCTCGCCGACTCCCTCAGCCTCGACCCCTGGACCAGCAATCGCTATGCCTTCACCGGTGGTAACCCCATCAACCTCATCGAAATCGATGGGCACGATTCCTGCGGGGCTATATGCAACCTCGTGAAAGAAGGCGTAGACCCAGCGATCTCAACAGCATTCGATGCATTGTGCACCTTGCTTGCTCACCCCCTCGCCTCGGCGGTTTGTGGTGGGCTCGGCGGAGTGCTACTTGCTGTAGCGGCCTACTTCACGGAGATCGCGTTCACCGGAGAAGCTTACGATTGGAGTAAGCTCTGGCCGCAGATGTTGGCCAAGGGGCTGCGCGGACTGCTATTCACCGGGACGATGAAAGTGTTCCGGGGAAGCGCCCCCGGGAAATGGCCACTCGGCAAGCTCAAGGATTTCGGCATGAAGATGGCCGAAATAATTGGCAATCGACGCGTCCGTGCGGTGATATTCTTCGTCGTATCGATGCTGGGGCCGGCGATCGCCCCCACGAGTCAACAATCTGATAAGCGCTAAGAGCTGGCCATGCGCCTGTGGTGGCGCACCACAATAGCGGCTAAAGATCAACCCCTAGCTTCGGGTGCTGATCTATTCGGATCCGCACCCGAAGCTACACGAGTGGGATCGGAACTCGAATACTATGGAAACACCAAAAAAGCTAAAACCTATTCTGAAGCTGGTCGCTTTCGGAGTGTTTGTGTTCCTGGTGGAATTCTCTATCGATATCCTCCTCCTTGAGTACTCGTGGAGTGGAGCCCTAGTTCGGGCACCGCTTGTAACACTCACGCTTTGCGGAGTCGCTGTCGCATCACGTCATTATCGCAGAAACTCGCGGAATGGGAGAGGGTGAGATATTTGAGAATCCGCTGAATGCTGCCACCCTCCTTACGCTTTCTAAATAGACCGTAACGAATACGAAGAGCTCGCTGCGCTCGTGGTTGCCCAGTACGGCAGCCACCATTTGTTAGCTGAGCTGGGTGTATGCGGTGGTCAGGCGGGCGCGGCGTGATGCTTGCTGGTCAGTCGGCCAGGGCGATCGGGGGCATCCAGAGGTGGCCGGTGAAGGCTCGGCGGGTCACATAGATACACGTTGGCACGTACCACCGTGCGGTAACCCCTGGGGGCCGGACGATGCCCGGACGATGCCCGTGGGGGGCCGGGCGGTGACCCGGCCCCCGCCGTTCACTTGCCGGGCTCGGGGTCCCGGGGCAGGCCGAGCATGCGCTCGCCGATGATGTTCAGCTGCACCTCGGTGGTGCCGCCGTAGATGGTCATCGCCCGGGTCGCCAGGACGGCCCGGTTCCAGTAGCCGGCATCGCCGAGCCTCATGTCCGCCGCCACCACGGCCGAGGCGCCGAGCAGGTCGACCGCGGTCTCGGAGACGTGCTGGGCGTGGGAGGTGGACAGCAGCTTGCGCACCGAGGCGTCCGCGCCCGGCTCGGCCCCGGCGAGCTGCTTGAGCGTCACCCGCAGCGACAGCGCGTTGATCGAGTGACCCTCGCAGACCACCTCGGCCACCTCCCGCGCCTCGACCTGGGTGAGCTCGCGGCCGAGCCGGCCGACCAGCCCCAGCAGGTCGGGCACCGAGGCCCCGGTGCCGCCGGCGCCGGACGAGAGCGAGACGCGCTCGTTGGACAGCGTGTTGCGGGCCACCTTCCAGCCGTCGCCCACCTGGCCCACGACCAGGTCGTCGGACACGAACACGTCGTCGAGGAAGACCTCGTTGAACAGGTTCTCGCCGGTCATCTCGGTCAACGGCCGGACCGTCACGCCGGGCGCCTTCATGTCGACGAGGAAGTAGGTGATGCCCTCGTGCTTGGAGCCCTCGGAGGAGTTGCGGGCGATGCAGATGCCCCACTCGGCGACGTGCGCCACGGAGGTCCAGATCTTCTGGCCGTTGAGCTTCCAGCCACCCTCGACCTTCTCCGCCTTCATCTGCAGCGAGGCCAGGTCGGATCCGGCGCCGGGCTCGGAGAACAGCTGGCACCACATCATCTCGCCGCTGAGCGTCTTGGGCAGGAAGCGCTCCTGCTGCTCCGGCGTGCCGTAGCTGACGAGCGACGGCACCACCCAGGCACCGATGATCATCGCCGGCAGCTTCACCCCGGCCGCCTTGAGCTCCTGCGCGATCAGCACCTGCTCCAGCGGCTTGGCGCCGCGGCCCCACGGCGCGGGCAGGTGGGGCATGACGAAGCCCTGCGCGGCCAGGGCGCGCTTCTGCTCCTTGCCCTCCAGGGCGGCGATCGCCGCGATCTCCGCGCGGATCGACTCGCGCCGCGCCTCGGCGTCCTCGGGCAGCTCGATCTCCATCTCGCGGGTGACGCCCTGCAGGGCGAGCCCGGCGACCGAGGCCGCCCACTCGGCCGAGGAGCCGAGCAGCGCGCGGATGGTGAGCGCCCGCCGGTAGTAGAGGTGCGCGTCGTGCTCGAAGGTGTAGCCGATGCCGCCGAACGTCTGGATCGCGTCCTTCGCGCACCGCACGGCCGCGTCGGGGGCCATCACGCCGGCGATCGCGGCGGCGTACTCCAGCTCCCGTCCCTCCGCCCGGGTGGCGTCCCACACCGTGGCGCGGGCCTGCTCCAGCGCGACGAGCATCCGCGACAGCTTGTGCTTGATGCCCTGGAACTGGCCGATCGGCCGGCCGAACTGGACGCGTACCTTGGCGTAGTCGGAGGCGGCGGTGACGCACCAGGAGGCGAGCCCCGCGGCCTCGGCCCCCAGCAGGATGGCGGCCAGGTTGAGCACGTCGGGGCCCTCGACCCCGTCGAGCACCCGGTCGGCCGGCACGGTCACGTCCGACAGCTCCACCTTGGCCACCGACCTGGTCAGGTCGAGCGACTTCACGGCGGTGACGGTCGCGGCGGAGGCGTCGAGCGCGATCCACTCCTCCCCGTCGGCCGTGGACACCGGCAGCACGAGCACGTCGGCCTGGGAGGCCCCCAGCACGGGCTCCGCTGTGCCGGAGACGACGAGGGAGCCGTCGGCGGCACGGGCGCCGCTCAGCGCGCCCGTCAGCGCGACCGCGCCGGTCACCGTGCCGTCGGCGAGGCCGGGCAGCAGGTCGTGCCGCTTGGAGGCGTGGATCACCGCGCTCGCGAGGACGGTCGGCACGTACGGGCCGGGCGCCATCCGCTCGGCCAGCGCCTCGATGGCGACCGCGGCCTCCAGCAGCCCGTAGCCGGAGCCGCCGGCCTCCTCGGGCAGGTGCAGGCCGAGCAGCCCCTGCTCGGCGAGCCCCGGCCAGAACGCCGGGCGCTCGTCCGTCGCCGCCCGCAGCAGCTCGGCGCGAATGTTCCGGTCGGCCCAGCCGCTCACCGATTCGCGGAGCGCCTCGTGCTCCTCGCTCAATCCGATCGCCATCGCACATCCTCCAAGCAGGTCCCGATCATGCCAGAACCATATTCTAGAGGATGCTTCTAGCCTAGAGCGGGCGAATTCGCGTCGCGAGGGTGTTCAGATCCCGCCAGTGGGACTTGCCGCTCTCCGGGATCGAGGCGAGCAGCATCGCGGGCTTCGTCTTGCCGACCTCGACCACCGACACCAGAGCCTGCGCCGTCTGCCGCTCGCCGGACAAGGTATAGGTGACCTTGTAGCCGAGCGTCCAGCCCTTACCCACGGGGAGCTTCTGCGAGGCCGTCCAGCTGAGCGTGGCGCCCGCCGGATACTGCGTGCGCAGCGTCCACCGGGCGGCGCGCACCGCGATCTCCCGGTAGTCGGCGTCGGCCGACGGCTTTGCCTCCGGGGCGTCGGCGGGGAACATGGCCGAGGCGATCACCGTGTGCGGCACCGCCACCTTGCCGACCCGCTGCGCGACGGTGAACGGCGGGAACGACTTGGCCGTCCACGGAGCGCCCAGCCGGGGATAGCTGATGCCGTTCTTGGTGTCGTTGATGATCCCGGTGACCACCGAGGCCGTGCCGGGCAGGTCGGCGAAGGTCTTCGCCCTCGGCACCGAGGGCAGCGCGAGCTCGCTGACCGTCGGAGTGGGTGAGGCCGAGGCCGTGGGCGTGGCGCTGCCGGGGACCGGCGCGACGGGAACGACCTGCCGGGCCTGCTCCTCCTTCTGCGGGACGTCGCCCGAGAACAGCATGAAGATCAGCAGCACCGCCGCCACCGTCGCGAGGATGGCGCCGACCAGATAGACGACCTTGATCGGGATGTCGCCGATGCGCCCCACCAGACCCCGCTTGGGCGGGGGCGGCGGCGGGAGGAACGATCCGGGAGCCGGCGGCCGGCGAATCTGGACCGTCTCGTCGGTGGGCAGAACGATCTTCCTGAACGGGGTGGTGGGAGAGTCATGCATGGGTCCCTGGTCTCCAACGTCCGCCATGGCCATGAGGCTACGTCACGACGGAGAAGGATTTTTCCGCTATTCCCCCGGCAGAAGGTAATTCTGCAGGGTCGCGATCATGCGCGGTTGTGCGCCGCCGACCGATCCGGCGAAGTAGGACACGCCCCGCCTGGCCAGGCTCAAGCACCCACGGGTGATCGAGTGTCGCGAGACGCTGCCCCGCACCCCCACGGGCAAGCCGAGCAGGAGAGACGTGCGGGAGGCGTATCTTTCACCGTGAGCTGGGCAAATACCCCCGCATGAGGAAGATGGTCGCGGGCATCGCCACCGCCGCGCTGCTCACCGGCTGCGCGGCCATCGGCCCTGCAGGCACCGCCTCCCCCACGTCCCCCGCCACCTCCGCGAGTGCCACCCCGAGCGCCGCCGCGTCGCAGCAGTCGCTGGAGGCCGCCTACGAGCAGGTCATCACCAAGGTCCTGCCGTCGATCGTGCAGATCAACACGGAGACAGGGCTCGGCTCCGGCATCGTGTACGACTCGGCGGGCCACATCATCACCAACGCGCACGTGGTCGGCGAGGCGACCCGGATGACGGTGACGCTGGCCACCGGCGGCGCCGCGCGCGACGCCAGGCTGGTCAAGAGCTTCACCGCCGGCGACCTGGCGATCATCAAGGTCAACGACACGAAGGGGCTGACCCCGGCCAAGTTCGGCGATTCGTCCAAGCTGCACGTCGGCCAGGTCGTCCTCGCCATGGGCAACCCGCTGGGCCTGTCGGGCAGCGTGACCAACGGCATCGTCTCGGCCCTCGGCCGCACGGTGAGCGAGCCCGAGGAGCCCGGCTCCCCCGGCGCGACGATCGCCAACGCGATCCAGACCTCGGCCGCGATCAACCCGGGCAACAGCGGCGGCGCCCTGGTCGACCTGGCCGGCCAGGTCATCGGCATCCCGACGCTCGCGGCCCTGGACCCCAACCTGAGCGGCGGCGCGGCCCCCGGCATCGGCTTCGCCATCCCGAGCAACACCGCCACGGACATCGCCGGCCAGATCGTCCGCTACGGCAAGGTCACCAACACACACCGGGCCGCCCTCGGCATCAGGGGCAGCACGATCATCGGCGGGAACGGCCGGCCGGATGGCGTCGGCGTGGTCGGGGTCGAGAAGGGCAGCGGCGCCCAGAAGGCCGGGATCAGGGCGGGAGACGTGATCGTCTCCATCGACGGCAAGGACACGAACACGATGGCCGAGCTGGCCGAATACCTGACCACACGCAAGCCCGGCGACCAGGTCAAGGTCGAGGTGCGGCACCCTGACGGCAACACCGAGACGATCGTCGCCACCCTGGGCCGCCTGCCCGGCGAGTAGCGGGCCGCAGGTGGCGCAGCAGGCAGGCGGTGGCGATCAGCGACGCCACCGCGGCCAGCGCCATGGTCAGGGTGACGGACACGACCTCGGCGACGCTCCCGGTCAGCGCGGCGGCCAGCGCCTGCCCCGTCTGCATGCCGCTGCCCGCCAGCCCGAGCGCCTGGCCGCGCATCGGCTCGGGCACCGCCGCGAGGTAGCGCTCCTGCGTGCCAAGGTGCCCGGCGAACCCGAACGACGCCACCACCACCAGCCCCGCCGCCGGCCACACTCCCGGGTCGAACGCGAACAGCAGGTACGGCACGGCCAGCAGCACGTAGAGCGGCACCGCCAGCCGCAGCCGCGACTCGGGCGTGGTCCACCGGCCGATGACCGCGTCACCGGCCAGCATCCCGGCGGCGGCGGCCACGAACAGCACGCCCGCCGAGTCGCCCGCGAACGGCACGTACATCGCCTCGGCCCCGACGATCAGCCCGTTCGGCACCCACTGCGCCAGCAGCAGGCCGCGCACGCCGGCATCGCGGAGCAGCTTCGCGGCCCCGGCGAACGAGGGCCGGCCGGTCGTCCTGGGCCCGCGGGCCCGCAGCCCGAGCCGGAAGACGAGCGCGACCAGCAGGGCCGTGCCGGCACCGGCCCACAGGGCGGCCCGCGGCCCGATCAGGGTCAGCAGCAGCCCCGCGCCGCCGAACCCGGCGATCTGCATGGCCCCCACCGCGATGTTGAGCAGCGACCTGCCGAGCACGTAGCCGTTGCCCGGCAGCAGGTCGGCCACCAGCGCCATGCGGGCGGCGCCGGCCACCGAGTCGAGCAGCCCGACGGCCATCACCAGGGCGAGCATCGCCGAGACCGGCAGCACCCCCAGGGCCAGGGTCGCGACCGCGCAGGCGCGCACCACCTCCCACCCGGCCAGCAGCGGCCGGGGCGGCAGCCGGTCGGCCAGGCCGCCCAGGACGAGCGCCCCGAGCGCCTGCGGCAGGAATCCGGCCAGGTAGGCCACGGCGGCCAGGAACGGTGAGCCCGTGTGCGCGTAGACGAGGCTCGACAGGGCCAGCATCGTCATCGTGGTCCCGGCGACGCCGGCCGTCGATCCGGCGAACAACGCCCTGAACTCACCGACCGCGAGCACTTCCCGATAGGTCCGCATGCGGGTGACCTTCGCGGTGACCGGGCGCGATGGCTAATCTTTCGCCAGGAGGCGAAACAATTGGCCTATCTGGAGTGCACCCCCGAGGATCTGGCCCGGGTCAGGTTCGGGCTGTCGCCGATGGTGCAGGTCGTCGGCGCGCTCGGCGTGCTGGGCGGCCGGCAGACGCCGCCCGGCCTGTCGATCTGGACGGCGCGGGTCCGCGACCGCTACACACGGCTGCTCGCGGGCAGCCCCGTGCTGCGTGCCCTGATCGAGCTGCACCGGGTGACCGACTACATCCCCGACTTCTACTGCGTGCCGCCCGACGGCCCGGCCACCTCCTTCGAGCGGGAGCTGGGTGACGTCCGCGGCACATCGGCCGCTCGCGCCGCGGACGACCTGCGGATCGCCTACCGGGGCAGGCCACTCGATCCGGTCCTCGACGTGCCCGACGTGTCCGGGCGGGTCGCCGACGCCCTGGAGTCGGTGTGGACCGAGCTGCTCGCGCCCGACTGGCCCCGGCTTCGCGCGCTGCTGGAGCGCGACATCGTGCAGCGGGCGGGCCGGCTCGCGGTGTACGGCTGGGCGGCGGTGTTCGAGGGGCTCGACATCGAGATGGTGCTGCGGGAGGAGCGGATCCTGCTCGGCAGGGTCGGCGGCTCGTCCCATCGGCTCGGCGGGGTGGGTGTGGTGCTCATGCCGAGCGCGTTCGGAGCCACGTTCGTCTACCTCGACCCGCCGCGGGCCTACGGGCTGACCTACCCGGCGCACGGGGTGGCCGCGCTCTGGGAGGGCGGCTCACCCGCGCCCGGTGACCTGGCCGAGCTGCTCGGCCGGGGCAGGGCGGCCGTGCTCGCCGCGCTCGACGGTCCCGCCAGCACCAGCCAGCTCGTCGCCCAGCTGTCGATGTCGCTCGGCGGGGTGGGTGACCACCTGGCCGTGCTGCGCAGGGCCGGCCTGGTCGCCCGCAGCCGCAGCGGCCGTTCGGTGCTCTACCACCGCACCCCGCTGGGTGACGCGCTCACTGCTTGACGTTGTAGACGATCTCCACCCGGCGGTTCCGCTCGCGGTTGGCCGGCACGGGCTTGCCTTCGACGACGTTCGGCAGTTTGGGGCGGCTCTCGCCCCACCCCTTGGCCTGGATGGTCACGTCCGCACCGGTCAGCAGGCCGCGCATGACCTGCTCCACCGCCCCCGCCCGGCGCTGCGAGAGCGTGACGTTGTACGCGTCGGCGCCCTGGTCGTCGGTGTGCCCCTCGATCTTGACGACGCCGCCCGCGCCCTCGGCGTTGACCTTGGCGGCCACCTCCTTGAGGCGCTGCCTGGCCTTGGCGGTCAGCACCCACTTGTCCACCGCGAACAGCACGTCGCTGGTGAGCGCGACCGTGACCTGGGTGCCCTGTTTGGTCTCGCTCTCGGAGCCGTCCAGCGACTCGACCGCGCCGATGACGTCCTCGACGGGGAAGACCAGGTCCTCGACGACGCCCGTCGCGTCGGACGGCGCTGTGGGCGGCGCGGTGGGCGGCGCTGTGGATGTCCCGCTCAGTGTCGTCGTCAGGGCGACGGCCGCGGCGACGCTAAGAGATCGGAACATCGGTCAGCACACCCAGCATGGGCATCTCGATGTTGATCTTCGTGATGTCGGCCGGTGGGGCCGCGAAGACCGCGTAGAGGGTGGACGCCTCGCCTTCCTTCAGGAACTGCCCCTGGGTGCCGGAGCAGACGCACGTGGCGTCGCTGCCGGTGCCGTTGCGGGCGACGCGATACCGCTTGGCGTTGACCGGGTCGATCAGGGAGACGGCCGCCACCGAGTAGTCGAAGACCCCGGTGCCCAAACCGTTGTGCACGTTGACCTGGCCGTCGACGGCGGTGATGGTCCAGTTGAGGCTGAGGGTCCTGCCCTGCCGCCTGAGCGCCGTGATGTCGACGCGCGCCGTGCCGGAGTTGCCGCCCGACGTCGCCTTGGCCTCCAGGGTCGCGATCACCTTGCCGCCCTGCGGCGGCGCGCTCCGCTGCTCGGCCGGGACGGACGCGCTCTCCGCGGGCTCGCCCTCCGCGGCCGCGGGCGGGGTCTCCTGCTTGGCCGCGGTCTGCTGGGCCTGCTTCTCCTCGCCGCCGCTGCCCTGCTGCCCCGGGAGCACCCCGCAGCCGGTCAACGCGATGGCCGCGACGGCCAGCGCGATCGTTTTCCGCATCTTCTGATCACCTTTGCCGCGTAGGGGTCTCACTCGTGACCGACGCTAGGCGGATGACCTTCAGGATCCGCATAGTCGCGTCATGGCCGGCCCCCCCGCCTGCGCGCCTCTCGCGCCAGACGCTCGGCCTCCGCACGGCCATGAATGTCACTAAGGACGTCAAACTCTCCCATAGCGCGTGTAATCACCTCAACTGCCCCATCAATCTCATCCAGATCGAGGCGCGCCTCGGCCAGCACGAGCAGGGCACGGCCGGTCCCGCGACGGTCACCGTGCCGCTCGAACGTCTCCACAGCCTCGCGTGCGAAGCCCTCCGCCGCGTCCGGGACGCCCTCCGACCTGGCGATCCTGGCCAGCAGCAGCAGCGACGCCGCCTCGGGCAGGCGGTCGCCCAGCCGCCGGTTGACGCGCAACCGCCGCTCGGCGCACTCACGCGCCTCGGCATGGCGGCGGGCGTCCAGGTGCAACCCGGCCAGGTCGAGCAGAGACTCGGCCTCACCGCGCGGGTCGCCCAACTCCCGGTACGCCGCCAGACTCGCCTCCAGCACCGCGAGATCGCGGCGGACGGCGCCCAGCGCCCGCAGCGCGTCGGCCCTGCCACGCTGGTCCCCCGCCTCCTCGAACACCCGCAGGCACCTGGCCAGCGCCCGCTCGGCCGCCTCCGGCCGCTGCTCGACCAGGCCCAGCCGGAGCGTGATCCTGGCCAGGTCCAGCCCCTCCACCAGCGGCTGGGCCGCCCTGAGCGCCGCCGCGGCCGCCTCCGGCCTGCCCTCGGCCCGATGCAGGTCGGCCAGTCCGCGCAGCAGCAGCGCCTCACCCTGCCGGTGACCCGCCGCACGGGCCGCGTCGAGCCCGGTCGCGGTGGTGGCGTGCCAGTCGTCGTGGTGCGCGCCCAGCTCGAACAGCGGCGTGAGGTAGAAGGCCAGCCGCCAGGCCGCCTCGTACAGGCCCACGTCGTGGAAGTCGCCGACGGTCGCCACCAGGAACCTCCGCTCCGCCCCCAGCCAGCGGGCCTCGGCACGGAGCCTGCCGGTCTCCATCATCCCCTCAGCCGTACGGGCCACCGTCTGGCCGGAGCCCGGCTCGGCCGGCACCAGAGCCGTCCTGGCCCGTCTCGTCCGGTCGAGCACCTCCCCGGCGATCTCCGCCAGCACTCGTCTCCGCGCTTCCCGCCAACCCACCGAACCGCCACCGAGTCCGGCCCGGCCTCCCTGCTCGGCCCCACGCCGACCGCGCGACTCCACACCGGCACGGCCTCCGGGCTCACCACCGGCACGACCATCCGACTCACCACCGGCACGACCTCCAAGCTGGGCACCGGCACGGCCTCCGGGCTCGGCACCGGCTGGGGCGGTCTGCTCCTCGGCCAGGCGTTCGGCGGCGTAGAGCCTGGTCAGGTCGTGCCAGCCGTACCTCTCCTGGCCGGCCTCGTCCAGGCCGCGCGACTGCAGCAGGCCGGCCTCGGCCAGGGGTTCGAGGTCGGCGCCCAGCACCCACGGCGCGAAGTCAGGCGCGGACAGGGCGCCCAGCCGGCGCAGCGACCGCCGTTCCGGATCGACCAGCCCGCGGTAGCCGAGCGCCAGGCTGCCGCGCACGGCCAGGTCTCCCGCGCTCAGCTCGTCCAGCCGGCGCCGCTCGTCACCCAGCCGCCCGGCCAGATGGTCGAGCGTCCAGCCCGGTTTCCTGGCCAGGCGGGAGCCCGCGATCCGCAGGGCCAGCGGCAGGCCGTCGCAGAGCCGTACGATGCGCCGCGCCGCCTCGGGCTCGGCCGCCACCCTGGCCCGGCCGGCCACCCCGGCGAGCATCGCCACGGCCTCGTCCGGATCGAGCACGCCCAGCTCGTACGCCCTGGCGGCCTCCAGCCCGGCGAGCGGTGAGCGGCTCGTCACCAGCGTCAGGCTGCCCGGCCCGGTGGGGAGCAGGGGCCGCACCTGCGCCTCGTCCGCGGCATCGTCCAGAACCAGGAGCAGGCTGCGACCGGCCGTCAGGCTGCGATACATCCTGACCCGCTCGTCCAGCGCCGCGGGAACCACCCCATCGGGACAGCCCAGTGACCGCAGCAGATCCTCCAGCACCGCCCCCGGCGGCCGGGCTCCCAGCGAGGCGTAGAGGCGGCCGTCGGGCAGGTCAAGCCCGGTGGCGGCATGCACCGCGACGGCCGACTTGCCACACCCGGGCGGCCCATGGATCACCAACGCCACCGGCGCCCGCCCCGCACCCGCCCCGGCCGCGCCCGGTGCGGCCGTCCCCGACCCGGCCGTCCCCGATCCGGCAGCGTCCGATCCCGCCGCCCTCTCCCCGGCAGCGTCCGACCCGGCAGCGCCCGGTGCGGGCGTTCGCGTCTGCGCGGCAGCGGCGGCGGTGATCCAGGAGAGGACGTGAGCGCGGCCCGTGAAGTCCGAAATATCAGGCGGCGTCTCGTTTATCGGCATCCGTCGCGAGGGAGCCGGGGCCGCCTCGCTCGACAGCACCCGCCGGTGCGCCTCCCGCAACTCGGCCCCGGGCTCCAGCCCCAGCTCCTCCACGAGCGTCCGTCGCGCCTCCTGGTACGCCTCCAGCGCCTCGGAGCGCCGCCCCACCTGGCACAGCGCGTCCAGGAGCCGTGCCCACGCCCGCTCCCGCAACGGATAGGCCGCCACCAGCCCGCGCAGCTCGCCGACCACCTCCGCGCCCCTGCCGAGCGACAGATCCAGCGCGACGCGCTCCTCCAGCGCGGTCAGCCGCAGCTCCTCCAGAGGCACGGCATGCAGCCGCCGCAGCACGGAGGACTCCACGTCGGCCAGCGCGGCTCCACGCCACAGGCCGAGCGCCGCCTTGAACACCGAGACGGCCTCCGCGGCCCGTCCCGCCTCACGGGCCGTCCTGGCCTGGCCGACGAGCCGTTCGAACCGGTGGCAGTCGACGTCATCGGGCGGCACGTCGATCAGGTAGCCGCCGGGCGCCGTCGTGATGCCGTCGACCAGCTTGCGCAACGCGCTGACGTACACCCTGAGCACCGGCTCCGCCGACGCCGGCGGCCTGTCGTCCCAGACCAGCGCCATCAGCCGCTCGATCGGCACCACCCTGCCGGCCGACACCAGCAGCGCGGCGAGCAGCGCCCGATGCTTGGCCGGCCCGGGCACCTGCCCGCCCTCGACCCGGAGCGGCCCCAGCACGCCGAACCGCGCCCGCTCCATGCCTAACTCTTGGCGGGTCGGAGGGCGAACGACTCGAACCGTACGCGCAGCCCGACCGTCCCGTCGGGTGCCGCGTGCACCCCGGACTCCCCCTGGCCGAGCGGGGCGCCGGCGTCCGTGGCCTCGGCGACGAGCCGCTCGTTCAGCCACATGCGCAGCGTCGCCTTGCCGCCGCTCTGGCCGCACTCGGCGACGACGCGGTTGGTGGCCGCCGCCTGCGCTTGCTTGGGGCCGTACAGGATCGTGGGCTCCCGCCCCACGAGGCGCTTGACGATCGTGACCTGCCCCGCGCCGCTCACCGCGAACTCGTACCTCCCGCCGGCGCCGCTTCCGTGGCACCACACTCCGTACGCCCCCGAGCCCTGTTCCAGCCGCGCCCTGGCACTGACCACCACGACTCCGCCGGGCTCGGGCCGCGGCGCCGTCTTCCACAGCCGCCACCCCGGCCTGACGGTCAGCACGTATTCGGATCCCACCGGTTGCGCGCTGCCCGCGTCCGACTCCCCCGCCGCCCACGCGTCACGGAAATCGGCCTCGTACGGCCAGCTCTCCGGCCGTACCAGCGACAACGCCACGGCACCCGCCACACCCAGCGCCACCACGACGCCGACCCCCCAGTGCCACCACCGCCTGCCGACCCGCCCCGTCCCGTTCTCATCATCCGGGACGACGGGGTCGCCCCCACCCGCCCCGGCACCGTCCGATGCCGGCACCCGCCCCTCGGCCCCAACGCCGAACACCGAACGCCCGCGCTCCGAGACGGAATCCGCCGCCCCCCGGCCACCCCCCGGCCCGCCCAACCGCACCGCACCCTCAGGCCGCACCGCACCCTCGGACCCGCCCGGCCCGTCGGCCCGAGTCACGCCGGGCCACACACGGCCGTCCGAACGGGGCGTGGGGGCGGGGTGGGTGACGGGGCCGGTCCAGGTGCGTTCGACCACCTGGGTGGCCGTGGCGGGGGTGAGCCGGCCGCCGCCGACCAGCGCCTCCAGCAGTTGCTGCGCGGTGGGCCGCAGGTGGGGCCGTTTGGCCATCGCGTGCTCGACCACCTCGCGAAGCCCGTGGTCGAGCCCGTCCAGGGCGGGCCCTTCGTTGACGATGCGATACAGCACCTCGGCCGGAGCGCCGCCGCCGAACGGCAGCCGTCCCGTACCGGCGAAGGCGATCACGCCGCCCCAGGAGTAGACGTCCGTGGCCGGGCTGAGCGGCTCGCCGCGCACCTGCTCGGGAGCCATGAACGCGGGAGTGCCCAGGATGGACTGGCTGATCTGGCTCTCGTCCACGAGCTGCGCGATGCCGAAGTCGATCACTCGCGGGCCGAGGGGCGAGAGGAGGACGTTCGACGGCTTGAGGTCCCGATGGATCACCCCGGCGCCGTGGATGGCGCTGAGGGCGGTCGCGATGCCCACCGCCAGGGCCTCCAGGTTGGACCCTGACAACGGCCCCTGATCCCGTACGGCCTGCGCCAGGTCGGGGCCCTTGACGTATTCGGTGACGAGATAGGCGGTGTCGCCGTCGAGCCCGGCGTCCAGGACGGGGGCGGTGCAGAACCTGGCGACGCGCCGGGCGGCGGCCACCTCGCGTTCGAAGCGGCGGCGGAAGGCGGGGTCGCGGGCCAGCTCGGGATGGATCAGCTTGACCGCGGCCAGGCCGCCGGTCGGGGTGGCGGCGAGGTGGACCTCGCCCATGCCGCCCCGGCCGAGGACGCGCCGCAGCACGTACCCGCCTATGACCCGGTCTCCGCTCATCGCAGACACATTAGCCAGGTCCGGCTATTTCCGGATGGGTGAGCGGCGCGTACCGGCCGGGCGTCACCATCGGTCGAGGTGGAGGACCTCGTCGAGCGGCGCGCGCGGAGCGGGGCGGAAGGTGTCGCCCGTGTAGTAGGCGGTGGGGACGAGCGCTCCCTGGCGGACGTCGTCGGGGATGCCGAGCAACTCGGCCACCTCGCCTTCGTAGGCCAGGTGCAGGGTGGTCCAGGCGGTGCCCAGCCCGCGCGCCCGGGCGGCGAGCATGTAACTCCACGCCGCCGGCAGCAAGGACCCCCAGAGCCCGGCCTGGTTGCCCTCGGGAAGCCCGCCGGCGCCCACCTGGATGCACGGGATCACCAGCACCGGCACCTCGCCCATGTGATCACCCAGGTAGGCGGCGCTCTCGGAGACGCGTCGCTGCACCTCGGCGCGGGCCGGGTCGTCCTGGAACAGGGAGCCGGCCGAGCCGCCGGAGCGGGAGTACGCCTGGAACGAACGGCGGTAGTAGTCGCCGATCCGCGCGCGGAGCCCGGGATCGGTCACCACGATCCAGTGCCAGCCCTGGCGGTTGCCGCCGCTCGGGGCCTGCAGGGCGATCTCCAGACACTCCCGTACCAGCTCCATCGGGACAGGACGGTCGAGATCCAGGCGTTTCCGCACGCTCCGGGTGGTGGTGAGCAGCTCATCCGGGCCGAGTGATGGGTCGGTCATGAGCCCATGATCCCATCGCGTGCCGCAAACCAGGGGCGGTGTCCTGCATGCGTCTCTCCAGCGGCTCTAAAGACCCTCGCAACCGGCCCGGCGAACCATCAGTACACCGAACCATCCCAAATCCACACCATCCCTAACCCATCCCTAATCCACTCGGCCGCCAGACGAGGACAGGATCATGCGACGCCTTCTGGGGCTCATCACGCCCCTGATCATCGGACTGCTCTCAGCGGGGTTCCTCGGCGCGGGGCCGGCCGCGGCCCAGCAGACCGCGGGCCCCTCCGGCCTGAACGCCTTCTACGGCCAGCGCCTCGCCTGGTCCGCCTGTGGTGGCGGCTTCCAGTGCGCGAAGCTCAAGGTGCCGCTCGACTACGCGAAGCCGGCCGGAACCAAGATCCAGATCGCGGTCATCAGGCTCCGGGCGCACGGTGGCGGCGAACGGCTCGGCTCCCTGGTGATCAACCCCGGCGGCCCGGGCAGCTCGGGTGTGCAGTTCGCCAGGACCAGCGCCAAGGCCGTCTTCCCCACCCGGATCCGCTCACGCTTCGACATCGTCGGCTTCGATCCCCGCGGCGTGGGCGCCTCCACGCCCGTGCGCTGCTTCACCAGCGCGCAGTTCGACGCCTACTTCGCGCTGGACGGCACCCCCGACACGCGCGCCGAGCGGAAGACCCTCGACCTGGCGCAGCGCGCGTTCGCGCGGAGCTGCCAAGCCAACTCGGGCAAACTGCTGCCCCACGTGCAATGCCGGTGAGTTAAGGCATTTGTGCTGGTGAGAGCGCTTTTCTTAAGATTGTGATCTTGTAGCTGGCCTTGGTGGCTGGTTGCGCAGTGTCACGCTTCTTGGTTGGAAAGGTGTTCTTGGCCGGCTTCTTGACACGCTCGCA